>JBAVFD010000138.1:0-5290 GCA_049588075.1 Thiobacillus sp. | reverse complement strand
AAAGCGTCGAACGGACGGCGGGCGGCTACCAGGTGACGCTGGACAACGGCGACACACTCGCGGCGGAGGCGGTGCTGTCGGCGATCGGCCTGCGGCCGCGCACCCTGCTGGCGCAGGCGGCCGGCATTCCGGTCAATCGCGGCATCGTCACCGACCGTCTGCTCGAAACCGGCGCGGCCAACGTGTACGCGATGGGCGACTGCGCCGAAGTCGACGGCCTCAATCTGCCTTACGTGCAGCCGCTGATGGTGCAGGCGCGCGCGCTGGCCGCCACGCTCACCGGCACGCCGACCCCGGTGGCGTATCCGCCGATGCCGGTGATGGTCAAAACCCCGGCGCACCCGGTGGCGGTGCTGCCGCCCAGAATCGGCGCGGCAGGCAGTTGGCAAGTGGAATGCAGCGACACGGGCATTTGCGCGCTGCATCGGGATGGCACTGGGCGCTTGCAGGGCTTCGCGCTCACCGGCAGCGAAACCAGCCGCCGCAATGCGTTGGCGAAGGAACTGGCCTGAGATCAGCAGCCCGGGCAGGGCTGCACCGGCAACCCGCGCGCAATCCAGCCCGGCCCGGCACTGTTTCCCAGCATGCCTTCCTTGATGCTGTAAACCTGGGTGAACCCTGCCTCGCGCAACACCTGCTGGGCATTGGCGGCGCGGTTGCCGCCGAGGCTGAGCAGGCCGATCGGCGCATTCTTGTTGCCGTGCATTTCGGCTGTCACCTGGCTGACGAAACCCGCTTCGCCTTGCGTGTTGGTCATGTCGATATGGAGTGCGCCTTTGGCCACGCCGGTCTGCCGCCATTCGTCAGGGTGGCGAATGTCGATCAGCGTGAGCGTGCCGACCTGGGCCCTGGCATAGGCATCGGGCGCGGTGAGCGTGGGCCCGCTGTCCTGGGAGCAGGCACTGATCGTGAGCAGCACGAGCGCGGCAAGCGACAAACGGTAGGCCGACATGGGGATTCCGAAGCAAGGCAGAATGGTTCGCAGTGTATCTGTCGGGAGGGCGTCCCGAAAGCCGCTGCATAGCCAGCGCCGGAGACTTGCGCGAAAATGCGCCATGGACATCTTCCGCATCTTTCATTTGCAATGCTCGCGGCGCCTGCCCGCATTGCCCGCATCCCATCCCTGTGCGCGCCTGCACGGTCACTCGTTCCAGGTCGAACTCACCGTCAGCGGCGACATCGATCCCACGCTCGGCTGGGTGCTCGATTTCGCCGACATCGAGGCAGCCTGGCAGCCCATCCACGCCGCGCTCGACCATCGTCATCTCAACGACATTGCGGGGCTGGACAACCCCACCAGTGAAAATCTGGCGCTGTGGTTGTGGCAGCAGATCAAACCGGTGTTGCCGGGGCTGTCGCAAATCAGGGTGATGGAAACGCACGATAGCGGTTGCATGTATCGCGGCGTGTGAGCAGTCAATTCATTGTGTTTTTCAGGAAGGAATGGTCAATGCAGCGTGCTGCAACATGGAGCGTTTTGACTGTCTGGATGGTCGCCGCTCTGGCTGGATGTGCGAGTGAGACTGCGGTGAATCCCCCCGCACCGTTGTCCGTATTGCCGATCACGGGCACGTTGGGGTATCGCGAACGGATTGCCTTGCCACCCGATAGCGTCGCGGTCGTCGAGCTGCGCGAAGCCCTGTCTGCCGAGGCCATTGCAAAACAGCGGATTCCACTGGCAGGCAAGCAGGTGCTGATTCCATTCGGCCTGTCGGCCGATCGCGCCGCGTTGCTGGCGGGCAAGCGCTACAGCGTGCGTGGCGCAATCGAGCAGGCGGGGCAGGTGAAGTGGTTGAGCGCAGCGGTGACAATCGACCCGCAGCAAGCGGCGATCGATCTCGGCACGCTCGACCTGCAGGCCGTGCAGGGCGGTGAGCCGGAGACGCTTGCCTGGCGCTGTGGCGATCAGTTGACCCACACTGAGCTGCTTGGCAGCAAGCTGCGGCTGACGCTGGGCGACATGCATTTCAACCTGCTCCAGGTGGAGGCGGCTTCCGGCACCCAGTACGTGACGGTCGGCGATGCGACGACGATGTTCTGGTCGAAAGGGGAACGTGCCAGGTTGACGGTGAAGGGCCAAGCCTATCCCGAGTGCGTCCGTGCCGACCGGGGGGCGGTGGCATTCCGTGCAGGCGGCAACGAGCCGGGCTGGCACCTCGAGATCGGCACGCGCACGCTATTTGCCAGCGCCGACGGCACAACCCGTATTGATGAGCTGACGCCCGCCGCCGAGTCCACGGCCGCTTCCCGGCGCTATGCCGTGACGCCGACGCTGCAGGTGACGATCGCTGACCGCCTGTGCGTCGACACGATGAGCGGCATGCCGCGCCCGAATGCTGTCACGGTATGGCTGGACGGCCGCGCGCTGCACGGCTGCGGCGGCGACCCCGCCAGCTTGCTGCAGGGCGGTGAATGGGTGGTCGAGGACATTGCGGGAGCGGGCATCGTCGACGGTTCGCGCGCCACGCTCAACTTTGGCGCGGACGGAGAACTGGCGGGCAGCGGCTCCTGCAATCGCTATAGCGGCAGCTACACGCTGACCGGCGAAGGCTTGAGCGTGTCGTCGAAAACGGCCATGACCATGATGGCCTGCGTGCCGGAATTGATGCAGCAGGAAAGCCGCTTCATGCAGTTGCTGAGCCGGGTCAGGCGCTTCAGGTTGGGCGTGGACGGCGCATTGATTCTGGAAGCAGACGACTCTGGAACGATCACGGCCCGGCGTCAGTGAGCCTGTTAACCGCATGCGATTCAAGCCTGCGCGCCCCGGTTTGAGCGCAATCCGGGTGATGGAATCACATGACTCGGGCTGCATTTGCCGCGGATAACCCAATCCGCTCGCAGCTGAATCCAGCCAGGGCATGTGTGATCAGCTACCGGGCAGGGGTGGGCGGCGGCGGATACCTGTGCCGACTGAGCGTTGGCCGCCCGATGGAAATGGTTCTTGCAATAATCTAATAATCGTGCGAATGTACGCATCATGGATAAGCGCAAAACCAAAGACCTGCTCTACGAAGAAGTCGCACGCATCGGCAAGGCGGTGTCCAGCCCCAAGCGGCTGGAGCTGCTGGAAATTCTGGCGCAGGGCGAAAAAACCGTTGAAGCCCTGGCCGCCGAAGCCGGCATCGACATCAAGCTGGCGAGCGCACACCTCAAGGTGCTGAAGGCGGCGCGCCTGGTGGAGGCGCAGCGCGACGGGCGTTTCATCGCCTATCGCCTGTCCGGCGAGGACGTCAGCGCACTGTGGGTGAATTTACGCACGGTGGCGGAAGAGCATCTGGTCGAACTCAAGGTGGCGATGGACCAGATTTTTGCTGCGCCGGAGAAACTCGACGCCGAAACGCGGCGTTCGCTGATGGACAAGGCGCGTCGCGGCGACGTGGTGGTGATCGACGTGCGGCCGTCGGCCGAATACGCCAGCGGCCATCTGCCGTTCGCGCGCTCGATGCCGCTCGACGAAATCCGCCAGCGCATCAAGGAACTGCCCGCCGACAAGGACATCGTCGCCTACTGCCGCGGGCCGTTCTGCATGATGTCGGCCGAGGCGGTGGCGCTGCTGACAGAACACGGCTACCGCGCGCAGAAGATCGCCGACGGCACGCCCGAATGGCAGGCGGCAGGCTTGCCGCTGGCCGAATCCGAATAACACCGTAAGGAGACCCCCATGTTTTTCCGTCAATTGCTGGCCAAGGACGCCACCCTGTCCTACTTTTTCGGCTGCGGCTCCTGCCACGTTGGCGTTGCCATCGACCCGGTGCTCGGCGACGAGGACTGGTTCATCGATGAGGCCGCCAGACAGGACGTGAAGATCACCCACGTGATTGATACCCACGTTCATGCCGACCACTTTTCCGGCGGCCGTGCCCTCGCCGAAAAGACCGGGGCGAAATACTGCCTGCATGAAGCCAACAGCAGCCGCGTGAACTACCCGTTCGAGCCGCTGAAGGATGGCCAGCGCATCGAAGTCGGCAACGTCTTCGTCGATGTGTTGCATACCCCCGGCCACACCCCGGATTCGATCTGCCTGCTGGTGACCGACAAGCGTCGCACCGAAACCCCGTGGTTCGTGCTCACCGGCGACACGCTGTTTGTCGGCAGTGCCGGGCGTCCCGACCTGGCCGGCAGGGAGGCCGAAATGGCAGAGCAGATTTACACCAGCGTGCATCAGAAACTGCTGACGCTGCCCGCCGAAGTTGAGCTGTATCCCGGCCACACCTCGGGCAGCGTGTGCGGCGCGGGCATGTCGGGCAAGCCTGCCTCGACCATCGGCTACGAGAAGCGCTGGAATCCCATGCTGTCGTTAAGCCAGGATGCATTTGTCGCCGCGCTGACCGAGACCATTCCGCCACGCCCTGCGGAAATGGATCGCATGGTCGCGTTCAACCTGGGGCGCTGAGCGTGTCGCTTTCCCAGAACGTGCTTGAGTATCGCTACGGTATCCGCGTCAACCTCGCCCAGTTCTCGCATCTGGTGGTGCAGGTGTTTTTCGTCGGCCTCACCATCGGCATGTTCCGCACCGTGGTGCCGGCGCTCGCCGAATCCGAATTCGGCGTGGCCAAGGGCTCGTTCATGATGCTGATGGCTTTCGTCACGGCCTTCGGCTTCGTCAAGGGCACGCTCAACTTCGTCGCCGGGCGGCTGTCCGAGCGCATGGGGCGCAGGAAGGTGCTGTTCATCGGCTGGCTGGCGGCGGTGCCGATTCCCTTCATGATCCTGTACGCGCCGAGCTGGAGCTGGATCGTGGCGGCGACGGTGCTGCTGGGGATCAACCAGGGGCTGACCTGGTCGATGACGCAGACCTCCAAGCTCGACCTCACTACCGCCGAACAGCGTGGGCTGACCATCGGCCTCAACGAGTTCGCCGGTTACTTCGGCGTCGCGGTGGCGGGCATCATCACCGGCTATCTCGCCACCGCCTACGGCCCGCGTGAAGGCCTGATGCTGTTCGGCCTGGTGGTGGTGGGGCTGGCTGGCCTGCTGACGGTGATGTGGGTGAAGGAGACCCTGCCGTGGGCGCATGCCGAAGGCAAAAAACACGCCGCCGGTTTGATGACCGGGCCCAAGCCACGTTACCCCGGCAACATATCCGCCACGCCCGGCACCTGGGAAGTGTTCACCCTGATGTCGTGGCGCGATGCGCGCATGGCGTCGATCAGCCAGGCCGGCCTGGTGGAGAAATTCGTCGATGCGCTGGTGTGGGTGTTCTTCCCGGTCTACCTGCATCAGCGGGGGCTGTCCCTGCCCGGCATCGGCTGGGTGGTCGGCGTGTACGGCTTCGTCTGGGGCATGTCGC
>JBAVFD010000137.1:0-32891 GCA_049588075.1 Thiobacillus sp. | reverse complement strand
CCTCTTCCGGCAACATCACCGGAATGTCGTCGCGGATGGGATAGGCAATGCGGCATGCCGGGCACACCAGTTCGTGCGCGGGTTTTTTCCAGTCGAGCGGGCCTTTGCAGACCGGGCACACCAGGATATCAAGGAGCTTCGGGTTCATTAATCAGGTTCCTGTAAAACAGCGGCGCGTCAGCATCGGGCTGCTGCGATTTGCTTTGATAAAGATGAATGTCGGCGACCGACAGCAGCGTCATCAGGTCGTTGCCATCACGCGGTGCGTGGCTGACGCCCAGACTCACCCCCATCGGCAGGCCGTTGCTCTGGCTCCAGGCTGCGGTGCGCGCTTCGATGCGCTGAAAAATCTGCTGGATGGCTGCATCGTCACGCTGCGGCAGGATGGCGACAAACTCGTCGCCGCCCCAGCGGCCACACACACCCACTTCAACCGACTCGCTGAATATCTGCGCGAACTCGGCCAGCACGCGGTCGCCCACCCCATGGCCGTAGCGGTCGTTGACTGCCTTGAACTGGTTCAGGTCGGCAAACAAGACGCTGGCCGGGGCGCTTGCATTCGCTTTGTCGAAGACGTTGTCTGATGCGGCCAGCAGACCGTGGCGGTTGAGCAGCCCGGTCAGCGCATCGAAGCGACTGCGGTAATCGAGCTGGCGGCGCTGGCCTTCGATGCGCCCCATCAGGATGTAGGCATACAAGGCCAGGGTGACCCAGAACACGCCGAAAAACACGTCGCCCGCGCTGATCTCGAAACCACCCAGGCGATAACGGAAAGCAAAGGAGACCGCCATGCCGAGAAAGGCGCCGCCCAGCACTTCGGCGAACAGGCGCATGCCGTAGCGCATGCCGTTGCCCAGCAGCACCATCAGAAACGCCAGCGCCGAAGGGGGAATCGGATTGGGATCGTGGATCACGCACAGGGTGACGATCAACAGATCGGCGGCCATGGCGCCACGAATCTTGTGCAGCGTGATGCCTCGCAGCGCCTGGCGGAAGAACCAGGTATTCAGGATGAAATAGATCCCCAGCGCAATCAGCAACTGTTCGATGCTGAAAAATACCGGCGGCACGGCGTCCAGGGTGGAGAAATAAATCACCGCGAGCGCGAAGAACAAATAGCGGGTGAAAAACTGGGTGACGAGTTCCGAGCGTTCGGGTACCCAGAAGCCGGCGTCCGCGGTTTCGGCTTTCCAGTGGCAAGGGTGGCGGCGGTCGCCCCAGTCAGAATATTGCGTTCCCATACATTCCTCCTCCCTTGTTATGCATGCGCGGACGTTATTTATTGTTGAATGCGTGTGCTTAACCAGTCGATGAATCCGGTTTCCGGGGCGACGTCGAGCTGCATCGCCCACCAATCTGCTCCTGCGAACTTCAGGCATTTTACCGCGTCTTTTTCGGTCATCAGCACCGCGCCGTCGGCAGGAAGGTCCAGCGGACGGAAAACATGATGATCGGCAAACGCGCGCGGGCTGAAACGGATGCCCGCGTTTTGCAGCATATCGAAAAACCCCTGCGGACGGCCAATTCCCGTCACGGCAAGCCAATCGTGCTGCGGCAACTCGCGCAGCGCCATTTTTTCCAGCGGCGCGCGCAGGCGCCAGGCCTGTCCGGCCGAATATTTGGCGCACCAGGTCGCCAACGGCTGGTCACTGCGCGGTGCATCCGCCCCGCGCACCACCTGGATCACCGCATCCACGCTGTCGAGACGGCCTCTGGATTCGCGCAGCGGGCCGGCCGGCAGCGGCCAGCCATTGCCCAGTCCGGTTGCCGCGTCGATCACCGCCAGTTCGATGTCGCGCGCCAGGTGGTAATGCTGCAGGCCATCGTCGGACACGATCACGTCCACCCCCGGATGGCGCGCCAGCAGCATGCGCGCCGCCGCGACCCGGTCGCGCCCTACCACCACGGGTGCGTCGGTTTTGAGATGAATCAGCAGGGGTTCATCGCCCACCTCCGACGGCGAACTGTCGGCCAGCACCTCAACACAGCCGCGCGCCGCACCGCCGTATCCGCGGCTGACCACGCCGGGGCGATGGCCCTGGGCACGCAGCCAGTTCACCAGCCAGATCGTCAACGGCGTTTTGCCGCTGCCACCCGCGGTGATGTTGCCCACGATGACCACCGGCACGCCGACTGCAATGGCGCTCAGCCAGCCGTGCCGATATGCCAGACGGCGTAGCGCGGACACAGCGGAGAACAGCATGGCGAGGGGCAGGAGCAGCAGCGTGAGCACACCGGTGCGTGCCCAGAGATGCTGAAGTGAAACCACCGAAAGCCCGTTTATGGGGAAGTCTGGGTGGCGAAGGTGATCCGCGTGAGGCCAGCCCTGCGTGCGGCTTCCATCACGTTGATCACCGACTGATGCGTGGTTCGCGCATCGGCATTGATCACCACCACCGGCTCGCTTTGGCCGTTGGCGGCTCGCTTCAGTGCCGCAGCCAGTTCATCGACCGAGGCTTCGCCGACTGCGGTGTTGTCGATCTGGTACCGGCCATTCTCGGCCACTGCCACTTCAATCTGCTTGGGCGGGTTGGGCGTCTGCGCGGCGCTGCTGGTGGGCAGGTTGATCTTGAGTTCAGCGAAGCGCGCGTAGGTTGTCGTCACCGCGAGGAAAATCACGATCACGAGCAGGATGTCGATGAACGGGATCAGGTTGATTTCCGGATAGTCTTCCCGGCGGCCGCGACGAAAATTCATGGCTTATTTCCGGTCGCCGTGGACAATTTCAACCAGCTTGATCGCCTGCTGTTCCATGTCCACCACCAGCGCCTCGACCCGGCGACGGAAGTGACGGTAGAAGGTCATCGCCGGGATGGCCACGATCAGGCCGAACGCGGTGTTGTACAACGCGATCGAAATGCCGTGCGCGAGTTCGCTGGGGTTGGTGCCGGTGGCGGTCTGCGCGCCGAAGATTTCGATCATGCCGATCACCGTGCCGAACAGGCCCAGGAGCGGCGCCATGCTGGCGATGGTGCCGAGCGTGGTGAGGAAGCGATCGAGTTCCTGGGTGACCGCGCGACCGGACTCCTCGATGGATTCCTTCATCACTTCGCGCGAGTTGTGGGCGTTCCTCAGGGCGGTCGCAAAAACCCGTCCCAACGGTGAATCGTCAGCCAGCCGGGCAACCAGTTCCTGCGTCACGCCGCGTTCCTGATAGACCTTGATTGTCTCCAGCAACAAACTGGAAGGAGCCACTTCCTGAACCCGCAAGCTATAGGTACGTTCGATGATGATGGCCACGGCGATAATCGACGCCAGAATCAACGGCCAGATCGGCCAACCGGCCGCCTCAATAATAGCAAGCACTGGATACGACTCCATGAGATGAAAACAACAGGCGGAATGTAGCGCCCGCAACCCCTTTTCGGCAAGCACCAATTACGCGAATGGCTGTTTAGCTGGCCTTGTCGAGTTCTCCACAATTGATGTGGATAAGTCTGTGAGAAACTGCCTGCCGTGTTCTCTAAACACATGCCCACAAAGGAAAAAGCGTTTTGGCTCAAAAAATAACCAATATACTTTTTTATTTAGATTCAATTGGTTACAACAATCAAACCAGCGTCAATAGGGTTGGGTGATTTTTTTTGTAAAAGTTTGATGACTGTGCATGAACCGCGCCGGGAATGAACCCGTTATCCTGAACGCCATGGAATTTTTGGACTATCCCGCCTACAGCACGCCTGCCCTGCCGGTACTCACCGTGAGTGAGCTCAACCGCATGGCGCGCCGCGCGCTGGAGTCGCAATTGCCGCTGCTGTGGGTGGAAGGCGAAGTCTCCAACTTCACCCGCGCCGCATCCGGCCACTGGTATTTTTCCCTGAAGGACGCCACCGCACAGGTGCGCTGCGTGATGTTTCGCGGCCGCAACCAGTTTGCCGATTTCACCCCGTCCAACGGCGACCACGTCGAAATTCGCGCCCTGCCCTCGCTGTATGAGGCGCGCGGCGAATTCCAGCTGGGTGCCGAGGCCATCCGCCGCGCCGGCGCCGGGCGGCTGTACGAGGCCTTCCTCAAGCTCAAGGCAAAGCTCGAAGCCGAAGGCTTGTTCGACCCGCTCAACAAGCGCGCCCTGCCCCGCTTCCCGCGCTGCATCGGCATCGTCACCTCGCCGCAGGCTGCGGCCCTGCACGACGTGCTGACCGCGCTGGCGCGCCGCATGCCGGGCTTGCCGGTGATCCTCTACCCCACCCCGGTGCAGGGTGCAGGTGCCGGTGCGCAAATCGCCGCTGCGATTCGCACCGCCGGGCAGCGCGCCGAATGCGAGGTGCTGCTGGTGTGTCGCGGTGGCGGTTCGCTGGAGGACTTGTGGGCGTTCAACGACGAAGCGGTGGCACGCGCGATTGCCACCAGCCCGATTCCGGTAGTGAGCGGCGTCGGCCATGAAACCGATTTCACCCTGGCCGATTTCGCCGCCGACCTGCGCGCGCCGACACCCACTGCGGCCGCCGAACTCGCCAGCCCGGCACAGGCTGAACTGCTGCAGCACCTGCGTCAGCTGGCGCGCCAGCTGCGGCATCACCTCGTCCGCAAACAGCACAGCGAAATCCAGCGCCTGGATTACCTGGCGCGACGGCTGCTTCACCCGGCCGAACACCTGCGCCACCAGCAGGCAGCCCTGAAGCAGTTGGCACAACGCCTGCATTACGCCGCCCGCGGCCGCCTGACACGTGAACAGTTGAGCATCGCCCGGCTGAATCAACGGCTGGTCACGCCCTGTCACCTCATTGGGCGCCAGCGGCTGGGACTGGACGCGCTCGGCGCCCGCAGTCAACGCGCGGTGCAAAGCGGCTGGGTGCAGCGTCAACTCAGTCTGGCGCGTCTTGCCAGCAGCCTCGCCCACCTCAACCCGGAAGGCGTGCTGGCGCGCGGCTACAGCATCGTCCAGCTGGAAAATGGCGCGGTGGTGCAGGATGCCGCGACGCTCAGCGCGGGCGATGCACTGGGCATTCGCTTCCACCGCGGACAGGCGCGCGTCACGGTTGATTCGACGAGCAAGCCTTAAGCCAGAAAACGCTCGACCCGGGCAAACGCCTGCGCCTCCAGATCGCTCGCCAGACAATCCAGCGTCACCGCATCCGGCCATGAACGCAGCCAGGTCAACTGGCGCTTGGCCAGCTGACGGGTGGCGGCCATGCCCTGCTCGCGCAGGCCATTCAAATCAATTTCGCCGTCGAGATAAGCCCACGCCTGACGGTAGCCCACCGCACGCATGGCAGGCAGCTCAGGGTTGAGCGCATAGGTCTGGCGCAAGCTGTTCACTTCATCGAGCAGCCCCCCGGCCAGCATCGCGTCGAAGCGCGCGGCGATACGCTGGTGCAGCACGGCGCGATCAAATGGAATCAGGGCGAGTTGCAATACGCGATACGGCAGCGCGGTTTGCGCCTGGTCGAGCAAGGCCGACATGGGGGTGCCGGTGAGCTGAAAAACCTCCAGCGCACGGCCGATGCGCTGCGAATCGTTCGGTGCCAGCCGCGCCGCAGTGAGCGGGTCGATTCGCGCCAGATCCGCGTGCAAGGCAGGCCAGCCACGACGGGCCGCCTCGACCTCCAGCTGGCGCCGCAGCACCGCATCGGCACGCGGCAAGTCGTCGAGCCCCTTCAGCAGCGCGCGGAAATACAGCATGGTGCCGCCCACCAGCAGCGGCACTCTGCCGCGCGCCACGATATCGTCCATCAGCCGCCGCGCGTCGTCGCAAAACGATGCAGCCGAATAGGTTTCGGTGGGATCGCGGATATCGAGCAGATGATGCGGCGCGCGCGCCAAAATGGCGGCATCGGGTTTGGCGGTGCCGATGTTCATGCCGCGATACACCAGCGCCGAATCGACGCTGATGATTTCGAGCGGAAAGCGCTCGACCAGGCTGACCGCCAGTGCGGTTTTGCCCGAGGCAGTCGGGCCCATCAGGAAAATGGCGGGAGGCAGGGGCGCTGGCATGGCGATCGATTATGCCGCAGCCACTTGGACGGCAGGCAAAAAAACGGCGGGAATAATCCCGCCGTTTTTATAACTGGCTCGATGAAACTCAGGCCGCTTGGGCGTACTGCGCCTTGGCCCTGCGAGCCGCCTCGATTTCCTGCGGGCCGTAGGCCTTGCCGGACCACAGCATTTCGTAGGCGATTTCCTCGTTGCCGTTTTCGCACAGCTCCAGCACTTTCTGGAACAGCGGCTGGAAGGTCGCGGATTGGTGCGACTTCTCGTGATTGTCGAAGCTCGTCCAGAAGGTCACGATCAGCGCTTCCTTGCCCTTCATTTCACTTTCCACCGCCCGGCCGATGGTCGAGCCTTCGTTGGACACCTTGCCCGAATTCAGCGCGACAAAGCCGCCGACAAAGCCGGTATCGGAATGATAGGTCTTGACGTTTTCACACAGGAAGGCGACCCGTTCCTGCAAGTCGTCCACTGTGTATTCGGGTTTCAGAATCACCCGGTTGATGGTTACCACACCGTCGGTCGGGAAATTTGCGATCAGTCCACTCATGGTTTGCTCCTGTTGGGATGGGGTTGAACAGGATTCCAGTCTATATACCTGAGTAAATTGGTCAACTAATTTATTTAAATAAATAATAGTTACATCAATTAATTTGATTGATGTAACTAGTTGGGAATAGGTTGTGGCCAATCAATCACTTACCGAACCTCACTCTAACCAATCAGATGTAACTCTTTTGCACGCTGCGCTTGCCAGGCCATTTCTTCATGATGACCACGCCCTTGGCCACATCGATGTCCGCCACCGGGATGTTCTCGTACACGGGGTTGAGCGGCTTCAGCATCCAGCCATCGTCATGCTTCACGATCTGGCGGAAGATGTATTCGTCGTTGACATAAGCCACCACATAGGAGCCGTCCTTGACCAGACCGGACGGCTCGACCACGATGATCTCGCCCTCCTCGAACTCCGGCAGCATGGAATCGCCCAGCACCATCAGCGCATAGGGTTCGGCGCTCGAGCAGTTGCTGGCTTCGTTGATGTCCTGGATCGGGATGGTCTTGCGTTCGCTGCGTTCGTTCATGATGGCCTCGTTAATACCTGACTAATTAGCTCAAGCTTATATTCAAATGTGCCAGCCGCAAAATCAGCGGCCGCGCATGAACATGGCGTCGAGTTCCTTGAGGCTGAGCTGAAACCAGGTAGGACGGCCATGGTTGCACTGTCCGGCCCGCTCGGTGGCTTCCATTTCGCGCAGCAGCGCGTTCATTTCGGGCAGCGTCAGATGCCGGTTGGCACGCACGGCGCCGTGGCACGCCAGGGTCGCCAGCAGTTCGTTGCGGCGTTCGGCCAGCAGGCGCGCCACGCCGAATTCGGCGATTTCGTGCAGCACGGCACGGGTCAATTCCACCGGGTCGGCATCCTTCAACAACCACGGCACCGAGCGCACCACCACCGAGGTCGGCGAAGTGATCGACAGATCGAAGCCGATTGCGCCCAGCGCGTCCAGATGCGGGCTGATTTCTGCCACGTCGCGCGCGTCGACCGTCAGCGCGACCGGTATCAGCAGGGTTTGCGCCGGCACCGCGCGATTATCGAGCGCAGTCTTGAGCTTTTCGTAGACGACGCGTTCGTGCGCGGCGTGCATGTCGACCAGCACCAGCCCCTGCGCGTTCTGCGCCAGCACGTACACGCCGTGCAGCTGTGCCAGGGCATACCCCAGCGGCGGCGCATCGTGAGCCGGCTCGAATAGGGCAACGGGCGCGCCACTTGATGGATGGGCCGCAAGCGGCGCATAGAACGCCATCGCCTCGTTCACCTGTAACGGTATCGAAGCCTGCCAGGGTGCTCCCTGCCCTGCGCTGTATGCTTGCGGGGCGGGCTGCGCGTGGGTTTCGGCAGGCGCATCGCTCATCACCGGCGCCGCCAGCAGGCGCTCGACCGCATGAAACAGGAACTGGTGCACGCTGCGGCTGTCACGAAAGCGGATTTCGGTCTTGGACGGATGCACATTGACGTCCACCGACTCCGGCGGCAGTCCGATAAACAGGCAGTACGCAGGATTCAACTGGTGATGCAGCACGTCACGGTAGGCTTCCTTCAAGGCGTGGACAATGAGTTTGTCGCGCACATAGCGGCCGTTGACGAACACATGCTGGCCATCGCGGCTGGCCGTGGCCGCGCCGGGGCGAATCACCCAGCCGCTGACGCGCAGCGCACCCGCAGCCGCTTCGACGGCAATCGCATTCGATTCGAACGCCTCGCCCAGCACCTGGCGAATCCGCGCGGCGGCCGCTTCGGGATTCAGGCGCAGCTGCACCCTGCCGTTGTGGGTCAGCGCAAAGGCCACCTGCGGCTGCGCCAGCGCCAGCCGCCGCACGGTCTCGGCGCAGTGGGCATATTCGGTCGCCTCGGTCTTGAGGAACTTGCGCCGCGCCGGCGTGTTGAAAAACAGGTCTTGGATATCGAGCGTCGTGCCCACGCCGCGCGCGGCGGGTACCGGTTCGGTGAGCTGGCCCCCCTCGACCTGCACCGCCCAGGCATGCTCGGCGTCTGCACTGCGGCTGATGAGCTGCACCCGCGCGATAGCGGCAATCGATGCCAGCGCCTCGCCGCGAAACCCCAGACTCGCCACCTGTTCGAGATCGGCCAGATTGGCGATCTTGCTGGTGGCGTGGCGGGTCAAGGCGAGCGCGAGTTCGTCGCGCGCGATCCCGCTGCCGTTGTCGCTCACCCGGATGCGCTTGATGCCGCCCTGCTCCAGCTCGATCTGGATGTCGGTCGCCCCGGCATCGAGGCTGTTTTCGAGAATTTCCTTCAACGCGGCGGCGGGGCGTTCGACCACCTCGCCAGCGGCGATTTGCGAAATCAGCACATCGGGCAGCACGCGGATGGGCACAACTAATCCCGCTCGTCCTGAGCTTGTCGCAAGGCGCGCCGCGCGGCCATGGCACGTCCCAGGCGTGCCACCTCGGCAGCACCCAGCGCCTGCCGCGCCAGCGGCAGCACACGGGTGTTTTCGAATTCGAGATGGCTGCGATTCAGCGCGATGAAACGGCGGGTGAGCGCCTCGTCGAGCCCCGTCGCCGTGCCCGCTTCAATCTGCTGAAGCTGCACGCGCAGCCGCCGCCACAGCAGCGCCAGCTCGTCGTGTTCCAGGGTCAGGGTTTCAACCAGATCGCAGGCGCCGGGCGCAGACGCCTGTTCCAGCAGCGGAAACAGGTTGCGTTCCTCGTCGTCGTGGTGCTGCACCGCAGCGGTATCGAAGTAGGTCAGCACCGCGCGTGCAGCCTGCTGCGCCTGCACGTCGGCGCCTTGTGCCGGCAGATGCGCCAGCAGCTTGCCCAACGTGTCGCACTGTTTGGCGATGCGACCGTGACAGGCTTCCAGCACATCCAGCGGCCGGTCGAAACCCGGCGCCGCCGCCAGCAAACTAGCGGTCATGGATTGCGTGTCAGCCGTGATGGCGCGGTCAGCGGATGCTTGTCGAAATAATTCCTGACGCCGCCAACGATGGCGTCGATCAGTCTGTCCTGATATTCCGGATCGTTGAGGCGCTTTTCTTCTTCCGGGTTGGAAATGAACGCAGTCTCGACCAGGATCGACGGAATATCCGGTGCCTTCAGCACCGCAAACCCTGCCTGTTCAACCTGCCCTTTGTGCAGCGTGTTGACGCCGCCGATTTGCTTCAGCACCGCATGTCCCAGCTTCAGGCTGTCGTTGATGGTCGCGGTTTGCGACAGGTCGATCAGGGTGCGCTTGAGGAAGGGATCCTTGACATCAATGTTGATGCCGCCGATCAGGTCGGCCTCGTTTTCCTTCTTCGCCAGCCAGCGTGCCGCCGCCGAAGTTGCCCCGTTCTCCGACAGCGCAAACACCGACGAACCGCGCGCATCCGGCTTGATGAAGGCATCGGCGTGAATCGACACGAACAGGTCGGCTTTCAGCGCGCGCGCCTTGATGACCCGTTGCCCGAGCGGCACGAAATAATCGCCGTCGCGGATCAGCACGCCGCGCATGTTTTCCTGCGCGTCGATTTTCAGCTTGAGCTTCTTCGCCAATGCCAGCGTGATGTCTTTTTCGTGCGAGCCATTGGCGCCGCCTGCACCGGGGTCTTCGCCGCCGTGGCCGGCGTCGATCGCCACGGTGATCAGCCGGGCGTATTGCGGTTCGGCCACTTTGGGCGGCCTTGAGGGTTTGGGTGCTTCAATCAGGGCGGGTTGCGGCGAGGCAACGGGGTTAGCTACAGGCGGAGTCACCACGGCCTGAGTGGCTGGAACCGGATTTGATTGAGGCAGGTTTGCCTGGACTGGATTGGGTTGGACCGGATTTGCCTGGACCGGATACAAATCCACCACCAGCCGGTGACCATATTGCCCCAGCGGTTGCAGCTGGAATATCGAAGGCTTGACCGGGGTTTTGAGATCGATCACCAGACGCATCACCCCGGGGCGGTTGACGCCCGCCCGGATCGCGGCGATGTACGGATCGTCCGGCGCCACCTGGCTGGTCAGCGCGTCGATCGCGACGCCGGGTTCGACGCCTTCCAGGTCAATCACCAGCCGATCGGGATTCGCCAGACTGAAATACTTGTGCGTCACCTCCTGCGCCGCCTCCAGCGTGATCCGCGTGTAATCGGGCGACGGCCACAGACGGGTGGCGGACAGTTGCAGCGCCTGCGCCCAGCCCGACGCCAGCACACCGCACAGCAGGAAAGTTCTTAACAAGGTATGCAACATGTCTCCAGATAATTAGCGCCACGCGGGCTTTTGGGTTCGCACTCGACTTCGCGCGCCTCGTCCGCAATCGTCAAGCGGACAATCACGTCCGGCGGCGGCAGCCAGCCCGCGGCCTTTTCCGGCCATTCGATCACACTCACCGCTTGGCCGCTCACATCGCGAAACCCGGCGTCCAGCCATTCGCGCGGATCGTGCAAACGATACAGGTCGAAATGATACAGCTCAAACGCCGGCAGGCTATAGGTTTCGGCCAGGGTATAGGTCGGGCTTTTCACCCGCCCGCCATGTCCCAGCGCGCGCAGCAGTCCGCGCACCAGCGTGGTCTTGCCCGCGCCCAGATCGCCCTCGAGGTAGAGGCACATGCCCGGCGTCAGTTCCCGCGCCAGCCGCGCGCCGAATGCCAGCGTCGCCGCCTCGTCGGCCAGATGACAGCGCACGGTATGATCGGTTGTATGCATGAGACAGATTTAGCGCGGCTGGCGCAGCAAATCAAGCAATGGGGACGCGCGCTCGGCTTTGCCGACGTGGGCATTGCCGACGGCGATTTGAGCGCGGCCGAGGCGGGTTTGCAGGCGTGGCTGGATCAGGGCTTTCATGGCGAGATGGATTATATGGCGGCGCATGGCGTGAAGCGCAGCCGCCCGGCCGAACTGCTGCCCGGCACGCGGCGCATCATCAGCGCGCGGCTGGATTATTTTCCGCCTGCCGCCACCGACCCGCACGCGGTGCTCGCCGATGCCGATGCCGCCTATATCTCCCGTTACGCGCTGGGGCGCGATTATCACAAGGTGCTGCGCAATCGCCTGCAAACCCTGGCAGAGCAAATCAGCGCCGCAGTCGGCGCGCACCATTTCCGCGTGTTCACCGACAGCGCGCCGGTGCTGGAAGTGGCGCTCGCCGAAAAATCCGGGCTCGGCTGGCGCGGCAAGCACACGCTGTTATTGAACCGGCAACACGGCTCGTGGTTTTTCCTCGGCGAGATCTACACCGATCTGCCGCTGCCGGTGGATGCGCCCGAATCCAGCCACTGCGGCACCTGCCAGGCCTGTATCGACGTCTGCCCCACCCAGGCCATCGTCGCGCCCTATCTGCTCGACGCGCGGCGCTGCATCTCCTATCTCACCATCGAACTCAAGGGCAGCATCCCGCCTGAGCTGCGCCCCCTCATCGGCAACCGGATTTATGGCTGCGACGATTGCCAGCTGGTATGCCCATGGAACCGCTTCGCGCAGACCGCCACGCTGGCGGATTTTGGTGTGCGCAACGGGCTCGACAGCGCGCGGCTGCTGGAACTGTTTGCCTGGAGCGAAGCCGATTTCAACGAACGGCTGGCGGGCTCGCCGATTCGCCGCATCGGCCATGAACGCTGGCTGCGCAACATCGCCGTCGCGCTCGGCAATGCGCCACCCTCCCCTGAAATTGAAGCCGCGCTGGGCACGCAGCTGAACCACCCATCTGCGCTGGTGCGCGAGCACGTGGCATGGGCACTGGCGCGCCAGCAAGCGATTTAAGCCGCCCGCAACTCTTGCCGGGCGTGACGGATTACCGACGCCCCCGAACTCAGTGCCAGCCCTGCCAGCACCAGCGCCACCGCGACATCCGGCCAGCCGCGCGCGGTCGCCCACACCCCGGCCGCTGCGCCCATCACCGCCAGATTGCCCAGCGCATCGTTGCGCGAGCACAGCCACACCGAGCGCGCCTGCGCGTCGCCCTGGCGATGCGCGTACAGCAGCGCCGCGACGCCGAGGTTGACCGCCAGCGCCAGCAGGCTCACCCAGCCCATGATGAACGGTTCCGGCACGATGCCGGCCGACCACTGCCAAGCCGACTTGCCCAGCACGAACACGCCGTAGCCCACCATCAGCCAGCCCTTCCACAACGCGGTGCGCGAGCGCCATACCGGCGCCAGTCCCAGCACGAACAAGGCGACCCCGTAGTTGCCCGCGTCGCCCAGAAAATCGACCGCGTCGGCCAAGAGCGATACCGACTGCGCCTGAAAACTGGCGACCAGTTCGACGCCGAACATCAGTGCGTTCAGCACCAGCGCGACCCACAGCGCGCGCCGGTAGCCAGGATCGGGCGACGCCGTGTTACACACCGAACCGCAGCCGCAGCCGCTCATGCCGGATGCCGCGCCGAAGAATGCAGTGTCCGGTAGCCCTGCGGGTAAAATGCTGGTTTTCTCATCGCGCCATCTTGCCACCCATGTCCACGAATGCACACTCCCCCATCGGCGTATTCGATTCCGGCATCGGCGGGCTCACCGTGGTGCGCGCGCTGATGGAGCGCCTGCCCTACGAGAACATCGTCTACTTCGGCGACACCGCGCGCGTGCCCTACGGCGTGAAATCGGTCGAAACCATCGCCCACTTCACCACCGAGATCGCGCAGTTCCTGCTGGAAAAAGACGTCAAGATGCTGGTCATCGCCTGCAACACCATGGCTGCGGTGGCGGCGCAGGTGGTCAAGGACCTGTCGCCGGTGCCGGTGCTCGACGTGATCGACGCCGGCGCAGCGTCGGCACGCGGCGGCAAAAAAATCGGCGTCATCGGCACCCCCACCACCATCAACAGCAATGCTTACGCGCGCGCCATCCACGACTACGCGCCCGACTCGCGCATCCACTCGCAGGCCTGCGCGCTGTTCGTGCCGCTGGTTGAGGAAGGCTGGCTCGACCACGAAGTGACGCGATTGACGGCCAAGGATTACCTGAAACCGCTGCTGGCCGAACACATCGACACCCTGGTGCTCGGCTGCACCCATTACCCGCTGCTGAAGCCGCTGTTGCACCAGGTGGTCGGCGACGAGGTCGCACTGGTCGACTCCGCCGAAGCCATGGCCGAACAGGTCGCCGCGGTCCTGACGGAAAAAAAAATCGCCAACCCCGGCCCGGCCCAGCCGCGTTACGACTTCTACGTCACCGACGTGCCGCTGCGCTTCCAGACCATCGGCGAGCGCTTTCTCGGACGCACGCTCAACAACGTGCACGTGGTGAAGTGGTGATCATCACCCCGCTGACATGATCCGGGTCAACGCCCAGATCGAACTCGACGAGCGCGAGATCCAGGAAGATTTCGTGCGCGCCTCCGGCCCCGGCGGGCAAAACGTCAACAAGGTGTCGACCGCGGTACAACTACGCTTCGACGTCGCCCGCTCCCCCTCGCTGCCCGACCCGGTGCGCACCCGCCTTGCCATCCTGGCTGGCCGTCGCCTCACCCAGGAGGGCGTGCTGATCATCGAAGCCGAACGCTATCGCAGCCAGCGGCGCAACCGCGACGATGCCCTGGAACGGCTGATTGAGCTGATTCGCGAAGCCTGTGAAGTGGACAAGCCGCGTCGGCCGACCCGTCCGACATTGGCTTCCAAGCAGCGGCGGTTGGAGGGCAAGCAGCGGCGGGGAGAGACGAAGAAATTGCGTACCGTTAAACCGGGAACGGACTGAGGGGGCGCGCTTCAATCAAGCAACTTCAGCCGCGCATTAACCAAACGTCAACCCCATCGCCTCCCGCACATCCCGCATCGTATCCCGCGCCAGTTCCTGCGCCTTCTCGCTGCCGTCGGCAAGGATGTTGCGCACCTGGTCGGGGTTCTCCTCGTAATACGCCGCGCGCTCGCGGATCGGCGCGAGTTCGGCCTGCACGGCGTCAATCACCGGCTGTTTGCACTCGAGGCAACCGATGCCGGCGCTGGTGCAGCCTGCCGTCACCCACTGACGCACACCGTCGTCGGAATACACCTGGTGGAACTGCCACACCGGGCAGTTGGCGGGATTGCCCGGATCAGTGCGGCGCACGCGCGCGGGATCGGTCGGCATGGTGCGGATTTTCTTGGTGACCGTTTCGGGGTCTTCGCGCAGGGCGATGGTGTTGTTGTATGACTTCGACATTTTCTGGCCGTCGAGTCCAGGCATTTTCGAGGCAGCGGTCAGCAGCGACTCGGGCTCGGCGAGGATCATCTTGCCGGAGCCTTCGAGGTAGCCGAACAGGCGCTCACGGTCATTCATCGACAGGTTCTGCGCGTCGTTCAATAGCGCCTTGGCCGATTCAAGCGCCTCGTCATCGCCCTTTTCCTGATAGGCGGTGCGGCACTCCTCGTATACCCGCGCCTTTTTCGTACCCAACTTCTTGACCGCGGCGCGCGCCTTGTCCTCGAACCCCGGTTCGCGGCCATACAGGTGATTGAAGCGGCGGCAGATTTCGCGGGTGAATTCGATGTGCGGCACCTGATCTTCGCCCACCGGCACCAGGTTGGCGCGGTAGATCAGGATGTCGGCACTTTGCAGCAGCGGATAACCGAGGAAGCCGTAGGTGGAGAGATCCTTCTCGGAGAGCTTTTCCTGCTGGTCCTTGTAGGTGGGCACGCGTTCCAGCCAGCCGAGCGGCGTCATCATCGACAGCAGCAGATGAAGCTCGGCGTGTTCGATCACCCGCGACTGCACGAACAGCGTGGCCTGCGCCGGGTCGACGCCGGCGGCCAGCCAGTCGACCACCATGTCGCGCACGTTGTCCTCGATGCCCTGCGGGCTGTCGTAGTGCGTGGTCAGCGCATGCCAGTCGGCGACGAAAAACAGGCACTGGTATTCGTTCTGCAGATGCAGCCAGTTTTTCAGCACGCCGTGGTAGTGGCCAAGATGCAGGCGTCCGGTGGGACGCATGCCGGAAAGTACGCGGTCGGAATACATGTAGGTGAGTGGTAAGCGGTAAAGGGTGAACGGAAAGGGTCAGGACAGCACGGCCTGGATCAGGCCGAGCAGTTGCGGGGTTTCAAGGCCGGTAAACAGCGCGGTGAGGCCGATAAACAGGCTAATCAGCGGCCACATCAGCAGGCCGAGGAGGCCGGTGAACATGAGGCCGAGCAGGATGAAAAAGCCGTAGGGCTCGATCTTCGAAAAGCTGATCGCCTGTTTCATCGGCAGCAGGCTGACCGCGATGCGGCCGCCGTCGAGCGGCGGCAGCGGGATGAGGTTGAGCGCCATCAGGATGACATTGATGAACACGCCGGCCGCACCCATATACGCCATGGGCTTGCTGAAAAATCCACTATTTAGAACAATGGCAAACTGGATGATCAGCGCCCAGAACACGGCCATGAAGAAGTTCACCCCCGGCCCGGCAAGCGCGACCCACAGCATATCCTGCTTGGGGCGGCGCAGGCGGGCGAAATTGACCGGCACCGGCTTGGCCCAGCCAAACAGGATCGCGCCGCCGCCCAACAGCTTGCTGGTCAGCAGAATCAGCAGGGGTACCAGGATCGTGCCAACCGGATCGATGTGTTTGAGCGGGTTGGCGGTGATGCGCCCCGCCGCCGCCGCGGTCATGTCGCCAAAATAACGCGCGACATAGCCATGCGCGGCTTCGTGCAGGGTGATGGCGAAAATCACCGGCAGCGCGAAAATGGCAATTTTTCGGATAATTTCTGAGATCAGGATGATATCCATGCGCAGATCAGATCTCGAAGTCCGCGGTGTCGCCCTTGCCGAAGCGCAGCACGATGGGCGTGTCGGTGGTGAGATCGACCACCGTGGTCGGCGTCAGGCCGCAGGCGCCGCCGTCGATGACCAGGTCGACCTGATGCTCCAGGCGCTCGCGGATTTCCCACGGCTCGGTCAGCGGCACATCCTCGCCGATCAGTAGCAGCGTGGACGACAGGATGGGCTCCCCCAGTTCGGCCAGCAGTGCCTGCACGATGGGATGGTCCGGCACGCGCAGGCCAATGGTGTCGTGCTTTTTGTGCAGCAGCCGCTTCGGCACTTCGCGGGTGCCACGCAGGATGAAGGTGTAGGCGCCGGGCGTGTGTGCTTTCAGAAAGCGGAACTGGGTGTTGTCCACCTGGGCATAACGGCCCAGCTCGGACAGGTCGCTGCAGATCAGCGTGAGATCGTGTCCGGCGTCGAGCCCGCGCACCGACAGCAGCCGCATCGCGGCTTCCTTGTCGCCGACGTGGCAGCCGAGCGCGTAGCACGAGTCAGTGGGGTAAACGATGACGCCGCCGCGCTTGAGGATTTCGACCGCCTGCTGGATCAGCCGGGGCTGCGGATTGTCGGCATGGATATTGAAAAATTGCGCCATTGATTACTCAGGCCAGGGTTGGAGAAAAATGGGGCGCCAGTTCCGGCCAGCCTTGCCACACCGGCTGGCAGTAATGCGGCAGCGCGGGCAGGCGGCCAATGTCGATGCCCTCGTCCGGCGCATGAAAGTCCGCCCCGCGCGAAGCCTTGAAGCCAAACGCGCGTGCCAGGTCGGCAAACTTGCCATACTCGGAAGGATGATGGCTGCCGGTGATGACTTCGATGCCTTCGCCGCCGAGCGTGCGAAAAGCATCCAGAAACAGGTGCAGCTCGCGCGCATTGAACGCGTAGCGCCCGGGATGCGCGACCACCGCCATGCCGCCGCTGGCACGGATCCAGCCGACGGCATTTTCCAGCGTGGTCCATTCGTGTTCGACGTAGCCGGGATGGCCGCGGGTGAGAAAGCGCCTGAAAGCGGAACGAATGTCGGGGGCGTGCCCCTGCGCCACCAGCCAGCGCGCGAAATGCGTGCGCCCGACCATCTGCTTGTTGGCGGCGTAGTCATAGGCGCCTTCATAGGCGCCGACAATGCCGGACTGTGCCAGATCGACGCTCATGCGCCGGGCGCGCTCGATGCGTCCGAGGCGGATGTCATGCAGGCCGCTAGCCAGGCCGGGGTGCGCGGGATCGATGCGCAGCCCGACAATATGGACCGTCTGGCCGCCCCAGCTTACCGAGATTTCCACGCCATTGATCAACGTCAGACCAGCCTCGTCGGCCGCTGCCTGCGCAGCGGCCAAGCCCGCCACATCATCATGATCGGTCAGCGCGAGCACATGCACGCCGTTGGCCGCCGCGCGCGCGACCACCCCGGCGGGGGGCAACACGCCGTCAGACACATTGGAATGGCAATGCAGATCGATATTGAGCATCGATAGATCAGGTTCAGGCGACCCATGCCAAAAGCGCTTGGTCAGGAGGGCGAATCATAGCAAAATAAGCATCCGCCGAATTTCAGCCCGTCGCTGCGCCCCACCCGATAATGAAAAAAGTACTGTTTGACCTGTTTCCCGTCATCGTCTTTTTCATCGCCTACAAAATTGGCGACGCCAATGCTGAAGCCGCGCGCGCCTTCATGGCCGGGATTAGCCTGCCGATAGGCGCGGCCGAGAAACCGGGCATCTACCTCGCCACGCTGGTTGCCATCGTCGCCAGCTTCGGGCAAATCGGCTGGACCAAGCTGCGCGGCCATCCGGTCGAAACCATGATGTGGGTCAGCCTGGGGATCATCGTGGTATTCGGCGGCGCCACCTTGTGGCTGCACGACGAGAGCTTCATCAAGTGGAAGCCGACCGTGCTGTACTGGCTGTTTGCCGCCATCATCCTGGGCTCGACGCTGTTCGGCCGCAACGTCATCAAGGGCATGATGGGTCCGCAAATGGAACTTCCCGACCTTGCATGGGGTCGACTGAACGCGAGTTGGGGGGGATTTTTTGTTTTCATGGGGTTTGCCAACCTGGTGGTCGCCTTCAACTTCTCGACGGACGACTGGGTCAACTTCAAGCTGTTTGGCAGCATGGCACTGATGCTGGTGTTTGTGATCGGTCAAAGCATGGTGCTGAACAGGTATCTGGATAAAGAAGCGCTGGACAAGGAAGAAAACAAATAATGTGGTACGCCATCGTCGGGCAGGACGTGCCTGACAGCTTGAACCAGCGGCTTGCCGCCCGCCCTGCCCACGTGGAACGCCTGCACGCGCTGCAACAGGCCGGACGTCTGCTGCTGGCCGGGCCCTTTCCCGCCATCGACAGCCCAGACCCTGGCGCTGCGGGTTTTTCCGGCAGCCTGATCGTCGCCGAATTCGCATCGCTGGCCGATGCGCAAGCGTGGGCGAATGCCGATCCCTATGTGGCAACTGGCGTGTATGGCAGCGTCAGCGTCAAACCTTTCAGGAAAACCCTGCCCGCATGAGCACGGCCGATCTGATCCGCCAGCGCCTCGCCGCGCTGGAACCCGAAACCTTCAACCTGGAAGATGAAAGTGCCCAGCACAAGGGCCACGCCGGCGCGGCTTCGGGCGGCGGGCATTTTCGTCTCACACTGGTGTCATCAAAATTTCGTAATCTCTCGACCCTTGCCCGCCACCGGCTGGTCTACGAAACCCTGGGCGATCTGATGCAGCGCGAAATCCACGCGCTGTCGATCACCGCCTTAACCCCGGAAGAACTCTGAAAGGAATCCGAATGCGTATTGCACTGCTCCCCGCCCTGATCCTGTTGTCCCTGTCGCCGCTGGCGCAGGCACAGGCGCCGACTGCGACTCCGGCACCCTCCCCTGCCGCAGCCACGGCCAACAAGCCGCTGGCGGTGGTCAATGGCCGGGAAATCCCGGCTTTGTACGGCGATATAGTCAAGGCTCAAATGGGACAGGGGCAGCCCGATTCACCGCAACTGGATGCCCGCGTGCGCGAGTCGCTGATCAACCTGGAACTGCTGTCACGCGCTGCCCTGGACAAGGGGCTCGAAAAAGAACCGCGTGTGGCCGCCACGATGAATATCAGCCGCATGGATCAACTGGCCAAGGCCTACCTAGAAGACTATGTCAAAGCGCATCCAATCACCGATGCCGAAATCCAGGCCGCTTACGACAAGGTCAAAGCCGAGGCAGTGGAACCGGAATACCTCGCACACCACATTCTGGTGCCAACCGAGGCCGAGGCCAACAAACTGATCGCCGACCTGAACAAAAAAGCCAAATTCGATGATCTGGCGAAGAAATACTCCAAGGATCCCGGCTCGGCCAAGAATGGCGGTGCACTCGAGTGGTCAGACCGCCGTGCGTACGTGCCCGAGTTCTCCAATGCCCTGGCCAGCCTGAAAAAAGGCGAAACCACCAAAACGCCGGTGAAGACGCAGTTCGGCTACCACATCATTCGCCTGGACGACACGCGCAAGCCGCAGATTCCGCCGCTGGAAGCCGTACGGGGCGAGGTCATCAAGCAACTGCAGCAACAGCGCGTCCGTGATGCCATCACGGCAGCACGTGCCGGTGCGAAAATCGAGTGACCTGCTAGTCAATATCTGCTAATAATTATCAGGCGGGGCGTCATGCTCCGCCTTCACCTGACAGGGAGCCGATCATGGCCAAAGAATATAACCACCTGCAAGACGTTTTCCTCAACACGCTGCGCAAGGAGCGCATTCCGGTGTCGGTGTTTCTCGTCAACGGCATCAAGCTGATGGGGCGGATCGAGTCGTTCGATCAGTTCGTGGTGCTGCTGAAAGGCCAGGATCAGGCTGCCCAGATGATTTTCAAGCACGCCATCTCGACCATTTCGCCCTCACGCGAAGTGGTGATGCCGCAGCGCGACGCCGAGGCGCAGTAGCCTTCTTACTCGACATGAGCGGCCAGCAACTTGGCCGCTGTCCGGGTGTCGACCAGAATGACCGCCCCCCCCCGATATGCCTGCTTGTGGCGGGCCGGGATCGTGTCCAGACTCTGCGTGTCTTTCAGATACATCACCACATAGCCCTCGGGATGCGCGGTTAGCCAGGGCGTCAGTTCAGTGCCGTATAGTTCGACCAGCGGCACTTCCAGCCTGCCCAGAAACTGGTATTGCGCGTGATAATTCGCGGCGTTTGCTATCGGCAACCCCAGTTTCTGCACCTGCTTGATCGCCAGAGCCATCGGCTTGATGTCGTACAAGGGCTCGATGGATCGCGAGGCGGCCAACTGCACCAGCGCCAGCGTTACCGCCCCCAGCACCCCCAGCGTCACGACCGGCTGGATGCCCCGCCGCCCTGCCACCCAGGCCAGCAGCGCCACCAGCAGCAGCAGCAGCCCCGGCCACAGCGGCGGCAACTCGGCAACCTGGCCGTGCAGCGCAGCAATCTGTCCCTGGCTGGCAAGAATCAGGGCCACGCCCAGCGCCGCCGTCAGCAAGGCGGGCAGTCCCACGCGGGAATTGGAACGGTCTGCCAGCACGCGTGCAGCCAGCAGTGCAAACGGCGGAAACAACGGCACCAGATAATGCGGCTGCTTGCCGCTGATGAAGCAAAACGCGGTGAAGACCGGCAGCATCCAGGCCAGGCAGAAACGCGTGCCGCGATCCAGTCCCGCCCGCCAATGGTGCGCCATGGCCTGCCACAACCCGGGCCAGACGAACCACGGAAACAACAGCAACGGCAATAACGGCAGATACCACCAGAAGGGGCGCCGGTGGGCAAAGGACTCGACCATGCGGTTGGCGGTTTGTCCCCAGAAAATTGCATTGCGGTAGGCCTCGCCCCCCTCCATGCCGGCCGGCAACGCCCATGCCAGTGCAATGGCCGCACCGAGCAGCACCGCCAGCCCCACTCCGCCGAACCAGCGTCCCCACTTGAGACCGGGATTCCACCACGGTGCCAGCACGGTGACCGGCAGCAGGTTGAGCAGAATGACCGGCCCCTTGGTCAGCACGCCCAAACCAATCGCGACCCCCAGCATGACGAAGCCGCGCCGTTTTCCAGCGGCGGCATCGAGCACGCCATGCATGCCCAGCAGTACCCAGAACGCCAGCAGGATGTCGAACATGGCCGACGTGGAAAACACGATCCACCACAAGGTCCCCATCAAAATCAGGGCGGCGGGTCCGGCAATGCCGCTGTGCCGGGGCCACAGGCGGCGCGCCAGCAGGAACGCAAGCACCAGCCCGCCCGCCGAGAACACCGGCGAAACCAGGCGCGGCCACCAGTCGTTGACGCCAAACAGCGCCCAGCCGATCTGGAACATCCAGAACATGAGCGGCGGTTTGTGGCTGTAGGGTTCGCCGTTCTTGAACGGCACCAGAAAATCGCCGCGCAGCCACATTTCCCAGGCGGCGCTGACGTAACGGGTTTCGTCTATCGGGATCAGCGGACGCGTCAACAACGCCACAGCGGAGAGTGCAGCCAGCAGCAGCAGGCTCAGCAGCAGCAAGCCTCGCCCGTCAGGCTTGGCGTTTTGATAGGGATTCATGGACGGACTCCTGCGTCAGTTTCATCCAGCGCGGCATCGACCTGATCGTCGAGGCTCTGGCCATGCCGGAAACGGCGGTAAAGATAGGCACCCATGGCGCCCGAGATCAGGAACAGGCCGATGGCGAGCCCGAGTTTCAGGGCGGGCGCAATGTGAACACCGCTGCCAACCAGCGCGAACACCAGCGTCTGCGGCAGATAGCCAAACAGCGTGCCCAGAAAGAAATGCCTGGACCGAATGCTGGAAATGCCCGCCGCCAGATTGGTCAGCAGGTTGTTGCCCACCGGCAACAGGCGAACCAGCACAGTCATCCCGAACGGATGATCATGGATGAAGCGGTCGAAGCGCCCGGCGCGTTCGCCCAGTCGCGCACGCAGCAGCCCCTTGCCGAAAAAACGCGCGTAGGCAAAGCTCAGCATGCAGCCCAGCAGCGCGGCCAGCGTGCCGAGCAGCGTGCCCAGTCCCACGCTGAAGGCGTAGCCGCCGAGGAAGGCGATGATCTGACGCGGCAGGCCGATGGCGGTGAACAGCCCGCCCATCAGCAGAAACAGCAGCGCCCCGTTGACGCCGTGGCCGCGCACCCGCGCATCGATCCAGGCCTCGTTGACGCTGTTGCCGAGATCGCTGGTCTCGAACAGGTAGCCGAGCAAGGCCAGGCTCAACATCAGCGCCAGGCCCTTGAGGATGACGCGCGCTTTCATTTACAGGTCTGAATCGGGTTCGATCACCGGCAGGCGCACCCGCCGCTGCAACCAGGCGACGCCAAACAGGTCGACGATCCCCACCCACAGTCGATTGTGAACGCCGTACTTGGACGTGCCCCGTTCGCGCGCACGATGGTGGACATGCACCGAGACAACGGCACCGCCATTGCGCATCACCAGCGCCGGCAGGAAGCGGTGCATGTGATCGAAATTGGGCAGCTGCAAAAACGTTTCGCGGGAAAATACCTTGAGGCCGCAGCCGGTGTCCGGCGTGTTGTCTTTCAGCATGCGCGAGCGCACGCCATTGGCAATTTTCGACGACAGGCGGCGCAGGAAGGTGTCGTTGCGCTTGGCGCGCCAGCCCGCCAGCAGTTCCAGGTTCGCGGGCTGCGCCGGATCAGTCAATTTGGCAAGCAAGGCGGGAATATCGGCAGGATCGTTCTGCCCGTCGCCGTCGAGCGTGGCGATCCATTCGTAGCGTGCCGCGTTCACTCCCGTCGTCACCGCCCTGCTTTGTCCGCACGAGGCACGGTGGCGAAGCACCCGCAGCATTGGGAATTCGGCTTTCAGCGCATCCAGACGTACCCGGGTGGCATCGGTGCTGCCGTCATTGATATAGAGGATTTCGAACGTGGTGTTGCCGGACAGCGCTGCTGCGATTTCGCGCACCAGCGGCTCGACGTTGTCCTGTTCGTTCTTGACGGGTACGACCACGGAAAGCCTGCCGTGGTAGGCATATTTCGGCATGAATATAACGTGGTCAAATTGTGTGTGGCGGAGAGGGGGGGATTCGAACCCCCGTCAGGATATTATCCTGAACACGCTTTCCAGGCGTGCGACTTAAACCACTCATCCACCTCTCCGAGAGCGGCGCATCTTACCGGAAGCGTCTACGCGCGGCAAATTGGCGTTGCCTGCCTTGTCCCTGACGCGATGCGGGATAAATTGATCGATCCCTCTTGAATCCCCGTCAGTCACCCCCATTTGCTCGCAAGAATCAATTGGGAGCAAACATGCAGGACGAAACCGAAAGCAACGCGGACGCAGGCGCTGCGGCGCAACCAACCCACACCACGGACACCATGCCCAGCCTCGAAGAGATGCTGAAGACTGCCGAACAGGTCGCGGCCGAACATCACGACGCCTGGCTGCGCGCCAAGGCGGAAACCGAGAACATGCGCCGCCGCGCGGCGGACGACGTCGACAAGGCGCGCAAATTCGCGGTGGAAAACTTCGCCAGCGAACTGATGGCGGTGAAAGACAGCCTGGAAGCTGCACTGACCGTCGCGTCGCCGAGCGTGGACAACCTGAAGGACGGCGTCGAACTGACCCTGAAGCAACTGGCTGCCGCCTTCGGCAAATTCAATCTGCACGACATCGACCCGATGGGCGAGAAGTTCGACCCGCACCAGCATCAGGCCATCCAGATGATCGAGTCCGATCAGCCGCCCAACACGGTGGTGACGGTGCTGCAAAAAGGCTACCGCCTGCACGAACGCACGCTGCGGCCGGCACTGGTGATGGTGGCCAAGGGCAAGGACGCTTGAAATAGCGCATCTCTCCCCCACATTCGAATCAATTCAAACTTACTTAGAAGGAACGCATCATGGGACGCATTATTGGCATTGACCTGGGCACCACCAACTCCTGCGTGGCGGTGATGGAAAACGGCACCCCGAAAGTGATCGAAAACGCCGAGGGCGCGCGCACCACGCCGTCCATCGTCGCCTACACCGACGACGGCGAAATCCTGGTCGGCGCCCCCGCCAAGCGCCAGGCGGTCACCAACCCGAAGAACACCCTGTACGCGGTGAAGCGCCTGATCGGCCGCCGTTTCGAAGAAAAGGAAGTGCAGAAGGACATCGGCCTGATGCCCTACAAGATCGTCAAGGCCGACAACGGCGACGCCTGGGTGGAAGTGCGCGACAAGAAAATGGCCGCGCAGCAGGTGTCGGCCGAAACCCTGCGCAAGATGAAGAAGACCGCCGAGGATTACCTCGGCGAGGAAGTGACCGAGGCCGTCATCACCGTGCCGGCCTACTTCAATGACAGCCAGCGCCAGGCCACCAAGGACGCCGGCCGCATCGCCGGCCTGGAAGTCAAGCGCATCATCAACGAGCCGACCGCGGCCGCGCTGGCCTTCGGCATGGACAAGAAGGAAGGCGACCGCAAGATTGCGGTGTATGACCTCGGCGGCGGCACCTTCGACATCTCGATCATCGAGATCGCCGAGATGGACGGCGAGCACCAGTTCGAAGTGCTGTCGACCAACGGCGACACCTTCCTCGGCGGCGAGGATTTCGACCAGCGCCTGATCGACTACATCGCCGAGGAATTCAAGAAGGAACAGGGCGTCGACCTGAAGAAGGACGTGCTCGCGCTGCAACGCCTGAAGGAAGCTGCGGAAAAGGCCAAGATCGAGCTGTCGTCGGCGCAGCAGACCGAAGTCAACCTGCCCTACATCACCGCTGACGCCTCCGGCCCCAAGCACCTGGCGGTCAAGATCACCCGCGCCAAGTTCGAAGCGCTGGTGGAAGACCTGATCAAGCGCACCATCGACCCGTGCAAGATGGCGCTGAAGGATGCCGGCCTCACCACGTCGCAGGTTGACGACGTGATTCTGGTCGGCGGCCAGACCCGCATGCCCAAGGTGATGGACGCGGTGAAGGACTTCTTCGGCAAGGAAGCGCGCCGCGACGTCAACCCGGATGAAGCGGTGGCCGTCGGCGCTGCGATTCAGGGCGGCGTGCTGCAGGGCGAAGTGAAGGACGTGCTGCTGCTCGACGTCACCCCGCTGTCGCTGGGTATCGAAACCCTGGGCGGCGTGATGACCAAGCTGATCCCGAAAAACACCACCATCCCGACCAAGGCCTCGCAGGTGTTCTCCACCGCCGACGACAACCAGAGCGCGGTGACGGTGCACGTGCTGCAGGGCGAGCGCGAAATCGCCTCGGGCAACAAGAGCCTCGGCCAGTTCAACCTGTCCGACATCCCACCCGCGCCGCGCGGCATGCCGCAGATCGAAGTCACCTTCGACATCGATGCCAACGGCATCCTGCACGTGTCGGCCAGGGACAAGGCCTCCGGCAAGGAAAACAAGATCAAGATCCAGGCGTCCTCTGGTTTGAGCGAAGAGGAAATCCAGCGCATGGTGAAGGATGCCGAAGCCAACGCCGCCGAAGACCACAAGGCGGTCGAACTGGCGACCGCGCGCAACGCTGCCGACGGCATGATCCATTCGGTGAAGAAGTCGCTCACCGAATACGGCGACAAGGTATCGACTGACGAAAAGGCCGCGATCGAAGCCGCGCTGAAGGAATGTGAAGAGGCCGTGCGCGAAGGCGACAAGGACACCATCGAGGCCAAGACCAACGCACTCGCCACCGCCAGCCACAAGCTCGCCGAGCAGATGTACAAAACCGAGCAGGCCCAGGCCCAGCCGGGCGAGGCTGCCGGCGGCGGCGCGGGTGCGGCGGACGACAACGTGGTCGATGCCGAGTTCGAAGAGGTGAAGGACAAGTAACCGAGTGAGCGGCAAGCGGTGAGCGGTGAGCCGAGCCGTTCACCGCTTTCGCCTTTTCCGCTTGCTGTTCACTGCTAACTGCTCACCACTCGCCACCATGTCAAAACGCGACTATTACGAAGTCCTCGGCGTCGCCAAGAACGCCTCCGACGAAGAAATCAAGAAGGCCTATCGCAAGCTGGCCATGAAGCACCATCCTGACCGCAACCCGGACGACAAGGGCGCGGAGGAAAAATTCAAGGAAGCCAAGCTCGCCTACGAGGTCCTGTCCGACTCGGACAAGCGCGCCGCCTACGACCAGTTCGGCCACGCCGGGGTCGACCAGCAGGCCGGCATGGGCGGCGGGTTCGGCGGCGGCAGCGGGTTTTCCGACGCCTTCTCGGACATCTTCGGCGACATCTTCGGCGGCGGGGGCGGCGGCAACCGCCGCGACCGTGTCTATCGCGGCGCCGACCTGCGCTACAACCTGGAAATCGGGCTGGAAGAAGCCGCGCGCGGCACCGAAACCAAGATCCGCATCCCCACCCTGGAAGAATGCGGCGTCTGCCATGGCAGCGGCGCCAAGCCCGGCACCACGCCGACCACCTGCACCGCCTGCGGCGGCCATGGCCAGGTGCGCATCCAGCAAGGCTTTTTCTCGGTTCAGCAAGCCTGCCCGCGCTGCGGCGGCAGCGGCAAGATGGTGGCCGACCCCTGCACCGCCTGTCATGGCGAAGGCCGCGTCAAGAAACACAAGACGCTGTCGGTCAAGATTCCGGCCGGGGTCGACAACGGCGACCGCATCCGCCTGGGTGGCGAGGGCGAGGCCGGGGTCAACGGCGGGCCGGCCGGCGATTTGTACGTCGTCATCCACCTGAAAGAGCATCCGGTTTTCAAGCGCGACGGCGACGATCTGCATTGCGAGATGCCGATCAGCTTTGCCACCGCCGCGCTCGGCGGCGAGGTCGAAATTCCCACCCTGGAAGGCCACGCCAAGATCAAGATTCCGGCAGAAACGCAGACCGGCAAGGTGTTCCGCCTGCGCGGCAAGGGCATCAAGGGCGTGCGCAGCCATGCGCCGGGCGACCTGATGTGCCACATGCAGGTGGAGACGCCGGTGAATCTGTCCGAGCGTCAGAAGGAATTGCTGCGCGAACTGGACAGCCTGAGCCCGGGCCGCAACAACAACCCGCGCGCGCAGTCGTTCATGGACAAGGTGAAGTCCTTCTTCAGTCAGTAGTCACGCCTGGGACTTCAAGGTGGAACGCTTGTGGAGTTCAAACCGAGCCGGAGCGGAAGTTCAGGCGGTTTGAGAGGCAGTCTCTTCATCGGCCTTTCCGGCCGGTCGCCACTTCCCACAACCAGTCATTCAGGAACGTCTGCTTCCGTAGTTGCCGAATCGTAATTTTCGACCCGTTGCGGACCTTCATGGGCGTTTCCTGACCGGCTGATTTTCGGCCTGAGCGGCCGTTCGCCTCGGTTGAAAATGCTTGTTCGCAGATAAGCGCTTTCCCCAGCTCCGAGCGCACCCTCCCGATCCATTGCTACCCTCTTCCCTCAAAGATGAGTCTCAAATCTCAAGCTGCGCACCGAGTTCGACCACCCGGTTGGCGGGAATCTGGAAAAAAGTCATGGGGCTGGCGGCATTGCGTGCCATGGTGGCGAAAAGATGCTCGCGCCAAAGCGACATGCCTTCGCCACGGGTGGGGATCAGATTTTCCCGACTGAAAAAGAAGGTGGTGTCCATCATGTCAAACTGCATGCCACAGGGGCACTCCGCCAGGGCCTTGGGGATGTCGATGTCATCCATGAATCCATAGCGAACGACGACGTGATAGAAGCCTTCGGCCAGTTTTGCCATCTCCAGCCGCCTGTCGTCAGGGACATATGGAACCTCGGCATAGCGTACATTCAAAATTACCACGCGTTCGTGCAGTACCTTGTTGTGCTTGAGGTTATGCAGCAGGGCTGAGGGCGCCCCGATCGTATCGGCGGTCATGAACACGGCAGTTCCCGGCACACGAACCGGTGGATTCGCCAGCAGCATTTCCACGAAAGGCGCAAGCGGCTGCGCTGTTTCGTGCAAGCGGTGCTGCACAATCTCCCGGCCGCGCTTCCAGGTCACCAGCAGGGTGAAAATCGTCAGCGCCACAATCAGGGGGAACCAGCCACCGTCCGGGATCTTGACCGCATTGGCGCCGAAAAAGGCGAGGTCAATGGTGAGAAAGACTATCAAGCTGGCCAAGGTCACACCGAGACCTAGATCCCAGCGTAGGCGCATGACCATGAACATCAAAACGGTACTGATGGCAAAAGTTCCGGTAACTGCGATGCCGTAGGCGGCGGCCAGATTGCTCGAGTTTCTGAATCCAAGCACCAGCAGGGCGATGCCGATCGCCAGGGTCCAGTTCACGAAGGGGATGTAGATCTGGCCAGCCTCGGTCGCGGAGGTGTGGCGAATGATCAGGCGCGGAGCATAGCCCATCTGGATCACCTGGCGGGTCACCGAGAACGCTCCCGAGATGACGGCCTGAGAGGCGATCACAGTCGCCGCGGTGGCTAGGCCGATCATTGGATAGAGTGCCCATTCCGGGGCGAGCAGATAAAACGGGTTACGGAGCGCCTCCGGGTTGGCGAGCAGCAATGCCCCCTGCCCGAAGTAGTTGAGCACCAGCGCCGGCAAGACATAGACGAACCAGACCAGTTGGATAGGTCGGCGGCCAAAATGCCCCATATCGGCATACAGGGCCTCCGCACCAGTGATCGCCAGTACGACCGCGCCGAGGATGAGGAAGCTCGCCGTACCGTGTGCGGCGAAGAAATGCACGGCATGGATGGGCAGAAGGGCAGCGAGCACCTGAGGGTGCTGGAGGATGCTAAGCGCGCCGAGCAGGCCCAACACACCGAACCAGAGCAGCATGACAGGGCCGAACAGCCTGCCGATGGTGGCGGTGCCTTGACTCTGAATGACAAACAGCCCCACCAGAATGCCGAGTGCAAGCGGCACAATGAAGGGATGCAAGGTCGGCGCCCCCATCTCCAGACCCTCGATGGCGGAGAGCACGGAAATGGCTGGGGTAATCAGGCTGTCACCGAAAAAGAATGAGGCTCCAAGGAAGCCCAGCGACATCAGGAGCCAGCGGCTGCGTGACGCCAGCGGGGCTTGTCCCTGAACGAGGGCGAGCAGGGCCAGAATGCCTCCCTCGCCCTTGTTGTCGGCCCGCATCATGATGCCGACATACTTCACCGAAACGACCAGAATCAGTTCCCAGAACACTAGGGAAAGAATGCCCAGAACATTGTCCTGGCTAAGCGCTAGGTGATGCCCGCTGAATACCTCCTTCAAGGCGTAAAGGGGGCTAGTTCCGATATCGCCGAAAACGACGCCAAGCGCGCCTAGGACGAGGGCGCGGGAGGTGCTATTTTCCTGATGAGGCTGGTTCATTATTTTTTCTGGCCACAACGCTTCGTCTGAATTTGCAGGGGAGGCAGAAACTGCGGAGATAGTCCTAACCGACATTTGTGAAACACGTCGCGGATGATACGGTTTCAAGCTTTAAAAGTCGGGGGATCCCAGTCAAATGTATCCCGAACCTGGTCCCTTGAATTTGTTTGGGGTTTCTTATTTTTCCACGAAAGCGCGTTCAATTACGTAGGCACCAGGTTCACCGCTACGCGGCGATATTTTTAAACCATACTGATCGAGCATCAGCATGGTGTCTTTCAGCATTTGGGGGCTGCCGCAAACCATGGCACGATCTTTCTCGGGGTCTAATGGCGGCAAGCCAAGGAACCAGGGTCAGGTCTTGCATTAACGCACCAGCAGTCTGTCTTCACCGTAATAAAGGTTCCAGGCTCGATCTGAATTTCGCAGACACGAACGCTTTCAAGCTGCCAGCGAGTGACCCTGCGTCTGATCGCCTACCCCCATCAGCAGACCTTCCACGCTGATGTCCTCATCGAGTGCATCCCAGTGCAACCCTGTACCGTTGCCTGACATTTCGTATTGCAAACGCTGCTCCGGCGTGGCGCGCAACAGGCGGGGAAAGTAGGCCAGCGGTACGCCGAGTTTGCGGCCATCCGATAAATCCACCCACATCATGGATTCGTCGAAACTCAGGTTAATTGCCGAAATGTTCATGCCATGCCCTTTCTATCTCGTCTTTGCGTGCTTCCACAATTTGAGCCAGTTTATTCAGCTCCCTGCCGGTGTAGCCCTGATTGTTCGCCAGGCAGACGGGGTGCAGCCAGAACTTGGCACGATGCCCATCTTTCCGGATATGCACATGAACGGGTTCACGAGGGTTGCCTTCGTTGGAAAAAAAGAAGAAACGATACCCCTCAAGCTGAAAAATGTTTGGCATGGCTGAATGTTAACGCATTGGCATAGCCGGCGCCCCCAGAATCAGGCCTTCCGGATGTCTTGAACAAGTCCCCTTCGGCTGGCTCAGGACAGGCCTCGACAGGCTCGGGACGAACGGCCAGTTGTTGATTTTGTTCATGGTGAGCTTGCGGAATCAATCAGCGTTTCCTTAACGCGCCGCCTTGAACAACCGGAAGAAATTCCGGCTGGTGGCCTCCCCCACTTCTTCCACCGAAACCCCCTTCAGCCGCGCGATTTCCTCGGCGACGTGTTTCACATAACCCGGTTCGTTGGTCTTGCCCCGGAACGGCACCGGCGCGAGATAGGGTGAGTCGGTTTCGATCAGCATTCGCTCCAGCGGCACGGCCTCGGCGACTGCTTTCAGTTGCCTGGCATTCTTGAAGGTGACGATGCCGGAAAAGGAAATGTAGAAGCCCATGTCCATGGCGGCCTGGGCGACTTCGAGGCTTTCGGTAAAGCAGTGCATGACGCCGCCCGCCTCGCCGGCTTTTTCTTCGGCCATGATGCGCAGGGTGTCTTCCGATGCGGAGCGGGTGTGGATGATGAGGGGCTTGCCGGTTTCGCGTGCGGCGCGGATGTGGACGCGGAAACGCTCGCGTTGCCATTCGAGCGGGCCGGGGGTGCGGTAGTAGTCCATGCCGGTTTCGCCGATGGCGATGACCTTGGGGTGGGCGGCCAGCTCGACCAGTTGCGCGACGGTGGGTTCGGTGCAGTCTTCGTAATCGGGATGCACGCCGACCGAGGCATAGAGGTTGTCACGGCTGTGAGCGATGGCCAGCACTTGAGGATAGGTCTCCAGATCGACGCTGATGCACAGCGCGTGGCTGACCTGGTTGTCCTGCATGTGCTGGAAGATTTGCGGCAGCCGGTCGGCGAAATCCGGAAAGTTGAGATGGCAGTGGGAGTCGATGTACATGCGGTGTCTGCGCACCGCATGGCGGCGCTACATGGTGTGGGTTGGACGCACCGATTTTAACGAACCGCCGAGCAAACCTTCAATCTTGTTTTGCGCTGCCTTGCCGCTCTCGTTGAACGCAAATTGCACACCCACACCCTGAGTGCGCCCGCCATGCGCACCGGCGGGCGTCACCCACACCACCTTGCCCGATACCGGCAGCTTGGCGGGGTCATCCATCAGCGTCAGCAGCATGAAGACTTCCTCGCCCATCTTGTAGCTTTTATTGGTGGGGATGAACAGTCCGCCGCCCTTGATGAAAGGCATGTAAGCCGCGAACAGGGCGGACTTTTCCTTGATCGACAGGGAAAGCACCCCGGGGCGAACCTGTCCTGTTATATCGTGGGCTACTGCACTCATAGTCGACTCTCTTCGCTGTATCTCTTCAATCGAACACATGCCGGTACTGAACCAACCAGGCCTGCACCTGCAGGCTCCGGTTGAGCGGATGCGCGAGCGTCCTGCCTTCGCTTGCTTGCGTTTTGGACAACGCCAGCAGCTTCGCCAGATCGGCTTTTTGACCCAAGCGTATCAGTGCTTCTGAAAAATCGCGGTTGAACCGCACACTACCCTGCAATTTCACCGCCAGCAAATCGCCCAGCCACTTGTACGCCACGTTGTGCCAGGTTTGCGGGCTGACCGTTTTCCAGCGCTCGCCCAAGGTCACCGGGTCGAGCCGGTCGGGTCGCGCCAGACCTTCCAGCACGCTGCGGCGCTCATCCAGTTCATCACTATCGGCCCAGCGTTGCGCGTCGAGCGGTGTACCGCCGGACAGCGCCAGCAGGTTTACCGCATCGTCCACGCCCTGCCCGGCCAGCCATTGTGCCGCGACGTCCAGCGGCGGCAGGCCGATGTCGAGCCGGGTGCAACGGCTGCGGATGGTCGGCAGCAGACGGCGCGGTTGATCCGAAACCAGCACGAATACGGTATTTAACGGCGGTTCTTCCAGCACCTTTAACAAGGCGTTGGCGGAGGCGAGATTGAGCGTATCGGCCGGATCGACCAGCACCACACGATAGCCCGCACGGTAGGTGGAAAGCTGGACGAAATCGACCGCCTCGCGCGCCTGATCGACCTCGATGGCGGCGGCCATGCGGGTTTCGCCATCCTTGACGGTTTTTTCCTGCAGCGTGACCAGCCGGAAATCCGGGTGCGTGCCCGCCTCGAACCAGTGGCAGGCCGGACACCTGCCGCAGGCCGCACCATCGGGCTGCGGCGCTTCGCACAGCAAAGCCTGTGCCCACGCCTGCGCCAACGCGCCCTTGCCTGTCCCGCGCGGCCCGGCCAGCAACAAGGCCTGCGCCGGGCGCGCCCGGGTCGCCAGCAGACGCTGCCAGCTTGCATCGAGCCAGGGATACGGCGCGTTCACGCCAGCCCCTGCAACAACCGGCTGATTTCGTCCTGCAAGGCTTCGATGCTTTGGCGCGCATCGAGTACGCGAATGCGGGCGGGTTCAGCGCGCGCGCGGTCGAGATAAGCGTTGCGCACGCGGTTGAAAAAGCTGTCGGCCTCGCGCTCGAAACGATCGGCGGCACGCGCTGCCGAACGGCGCGCCTCAGCCACCTCCGCGGGCACGTCGAACAGCAGGGTAAGGTCGGGGGCGAAGCCGCGCTGCACCCAGGCTTCCAGCGCGGCGATGCGTTCCGCCGCGATGCCGCGCCCGCCGCACTGGTAGGC
>JBAVFD010000136.1:0-7120 GCA_049588075.1 Thiobacillus sp. | reverse complement strand
GAGTACGGTGGCGTCGTGCGTCAGCGTGTCGTAGCCGTGGAAGGCGGTCGCTTCGCCGGAATACTCCAGTCCGGCGCCGAGCTTGAACTTGCCGGCGGCGCGCGCCTGATTCTTCTGTCGCTGCATGGCGGCATCGAAGGCTGCTGTGTCTACATTCACATTCGCCTCGCGGCAGATATCGGCAGTGAGGTCGAGCGGGAAGCCGTAGGTGTCGTGCAGCTTGAACGCCAGTTCGCCGTCTAAGGTGCCGCCGGCGGGCAGGGTTTTCAGCGTGGCCTCGAGAATGCCCATGCCGTGCTCGATGGTCTCGAAGAAGCGTTCCTCTTCCTGCCGCAGGATGTCGGTGACGCGGCTCTGCGCCTTCACCAGTTCGGGATAGGCCTCGCCCATCACGGCGGCGAGATCCGGCACGATGCGATGGAAGAAGGCCGCGCGCGCACCAAGCTTGTAGCCGTGCCGGATGGCGCGGCGGATGATGCGGCGCAGCACGTAGCCGCGCCCCTCGTTGCCGGGGATGACGCCGTCGACGATGAGGAAGGAACAGGCGCGGATATGGTCGGCGATGACCTTGAGCGAATTGTTCGCCAGATCGCTTGTCTGCGTTTCGCGCGCGGCGGCGGCGATCAAGGCCTGGAACAGGTCAATTTCGTAGTTGGAATGCACGTGCTGCATTACCGCCGAAATGCGCTCCAGCCCCATGCCGGTGTCGACCGAGGGCTTGGGCAGCGGGTGCATGGTGCCGGTCTCGTCGCGGTTGAATTGCATGAATACGTTGTTCCAGATTTCGATGTAGCGGTCGCCGTCTTCCTCGGGAGAGCCGGGCGGCCCGCCATAGATGCCTTCGCCGTGGTCGTAGAAGATCTCGGTGCAGGGGCCGCAGGGACCGGTGTCGCCCATCGCCCAGAAGTTGTCGGAGGCGTAGCGCGCGCCCTTGTTGTCGCCGATGCGGACGATGCGTTCCTTCGGCACGCCGATGTCGTGGTGCCAGATGTCGTAGGCCTCGTCGTCCTCGGCGTAGACCGTGACCCACAGCTTCTCGGTCGGCAGCTTCAGCACGGTGGTGAGATATTCCCACGCGTATTTGATGGCGTCCTGCTTGAAATAGTCGCCGAAACTGAAGTTGCCCAGCATCTCGAAGAAGGTATGGTGGCGCGCGGTGTAGCCGACGTTTTCCAGATCGTTGTGCTTGCCGCCCGCCCGCACGCAGCGCTGCGACGACACCGCGCGGGTGTAGGCGCGCGTGTCCTGGCCGGTGAACACGTCCTTGAACTGCACCATGCCGGCGTTGGTGAACAGCAGCGTGGGGTCGTTGCCGGGCACCAGCGGGCTGGAAGCGACAACGGTATGACCCTTGGAAGCGAAGAAATCGAGGAAACTCTGGCGGATGGCGCTGCTTTTCATGGTGGTTGGAGGCTAAGGTGCTTGAACGGCTGACAATAAGCCATTGTATCCGTTAAAGTTCCGCGCGCTATATGACTAAACTGGCACGAGGGAAGGGAAAATGAACGAACACGACGTGATCGCAGCGACGCGGCAATGGCTGGAAAAAGCTGTCATCGGACTGAACCTGTGCCCGTTCGCCAAGGCGGTTTACGTCAAGAATCAGGTACGTTTTGTCGTCAGCACGGCCAGGCACCTGGACGGCTTGCTGGAAGACCTCGATCGCGAACTGGACTATCTGGCCGCTGCCGACCCCGAGGCTATCGACACGACGCTGCTGATTCACCCCACGCTGCTGGTGGACTTTCTCGATTTCAACGATTTCATGCAGTTGGCCGAGGCTGCGATTGAAGAGCACGCGCTGGAAGGCGTGATCCAGATCGCCAGTTTTCATCCGCGGTTTCAGTTCGAGGGGACCGCCCCCGACGACCTCGGCAACTACACCAACCGCGCACCGTTTCCCACCCTGCACCTGCTGCGCGAGGCGAGCATCGCGCGCGCGGTGGCGGCGTTCCCCGAGGCGGAAACGATTTATCAGCGCAATATCGAAACGCTGGAAGCGCTGGGGCAGGCGGGGTGGGATGCCTTGTGGGATAAGTCGTAAAAATAACGGGCAACAAAAAAGGGGCAAGCGCCCCTTTTTTGTTGCAGCGGAGGAATGGCGGTCTCAGGAATACGAACCGTCGTAATCCGCGATGCCCGGGTTGCCCTTGCCGACACCGACGATTTTCGGTGTGTTCAGCTTGACCCCCTTGATGACCTTCACGTCGCGCAGGTAGCTGGCCACGACGTCCCACACCGGCTCGCCCGTCGCGCCTTCCGCCACGGGTGCCCAGCCTGCCACGATGTAAGTCTTGCTAGCGTCGACCGGCTTGCCCTTCATCGTCATGTTGCTGATGCGGTGGCCGATTTTCTTGGTCGGGTCAATGGTGTACTCGATGCCGCCCACGCGCACCATGTCGCCGCCTTGCTGGTAATAGGGGTCGGCGTTGAACAGGTTGTCGGCAACATCTTCCATGATGGTCTTGATGGTTTCGCCGGTCATGCTGGTGAGCGTGGTCTGCGGATAGGTGATCGCGGTCTGGTCCATCAGGCGCTCCATGGTGATGGGGTCGCCCGGCAGCAGCGTGGTGCCCCAGCGGAAACCTGGCGAGAAGGCGGCGTCGGAGCCCTTGACTTCCATCAGCGCGTCGACGATCAGTTGATCCCAGGTACCGTTGAAGTTGCCACGGCGATAGAGGAAATCGTCGGTGACGGCGAGCTTTTCGCTGAGCTTGGCTTCATAGGGTGCGCGGACTTTCTTGATCAGCGCATCCATCGCCGGGTCGGCCGGCAGCAGGTTGGAGAACACCGGCAGCAGGCGGTATTTGTGGCTTTGCACCTTGCCGCCACGGACGTCGAAGTCCATCACGCCGAGGAATTTGCCGTTGGAACCGGCATTGGTCACCAGTGTGATGCCCTTGGCGTTCTTGACCGGCACCGGGCGCGGCACGCCGTCGTGGGTGTGGCCGCCGAAGATGGCATCGATGCCGGTGACGCGTGTCGCCATTTTCAGATCGACGTCCATGCCGTTGTGCGACAGCAGGATGACGACCTGGGCGCCTTTGGCGCGCGCCTCGTCCACCCACTTCTGCATGCTGTCGTCGCGGATGCCGAAGCTCCAGTCCGGCACCATGTGGCGCGGGTTGGCAATCGGCGTGTAGGGGAAGGCCTGGCCGACGATGGCGACCTTGACGCCATTCATTTCCTTCATCACATAGGGTTTGAATACCTGGTCGCCGAAGTCGTTGGTGACCACGTTTTGCGCGACGAAATCGACCCCGGCCTTTTTAAAGTCATTGTTGACGATTTCCATGACACGGTTGGCGCCAAAGGTCGCTTCCCAGTGCGGCGTCATCACGTTGACTCCGAGTGCGATGCCGGCATCGACCATGTCCTGCGCATTGGTCCATAGTGAGGTAGCCGAGCCCTGCCAGGTGTCGCCACCGTCCAGCAGCAGGGCGCCGGGGCGCTGCGCCCGCAGTTTGTCGACCAGGGTTTTCAGGTGGGCGAAACCGCCAACTTTGCCGTAAACCTTGGCGGCTTCGGTGAAGTCGAGATAGGTGAAGGCGTGGGCTTCGGCGCTGCCGGGCTTGATGCCGTACTGCTTCAGCAGGTGCTGGCCGACCAGGTGCGGCGATTTGCCGAGAGCGCTGCCCACGCCCAGGTTGACATTGGGCTCGCGGAACCAAACGGGCAGCAATTGCGCATGGCAGTCGGTGAAGTGCAGGAACGAGACATTGCCGTGGCGCGGCACGTCGTAGAAGTTGGCGGGTGCATTGCCCGCCAGTGCGGATTTGCTGTCCAGCGCCATACCGGAAGCGGCGGCGACGGCCAGCAGCTGCAGGAATTCGCGGCGATTCATGTGCATGGGGCTTTCCTCGGAAAATTAAGTATGCGGTGGCGTATTTTCAGTGTGGCCGCCGAGTCGGTAAATAGTAGCTCCGGCTCATGCGTGCCGGTTGATTCGTGCGTATCAAATGAAAAAGCCCGGTTGCCCGGGCCTTCCATCAAGTGCGGCGCCCGGGTAGCCGGGCCCTTTCACCCAAGGACCTCGTTTATTTGCGGAACACCGAAGCTTTCATCGGTAAGCCGTTGGACATGGCGGAGTGGAAGTACTCCAGGTTGTTCATGGTGGCGCCACCCTGCGCCGGGGGCACTGCGCGCACCTGCTTGAAGCAGCCATCATAACGCTGCTGCAGCGTCACCAGGGTGTCGCCGCCGCGGAATACGGGCCAGTGCACGGCCTGACCGACTGCGGGCGAGATCACCTCCGAGCGCAGGCGGTTGCCGGCGTTCTGCACGTGACAGCTGGCGCAGGCAAAATTGAGCTGGCCCTTGCGGCTGTAGAAGGTTTTCTTGCCGTCCTCATACGCAGCGACAGCCTTGGGGGTCTCGACCTTGATGTTCATGATCATGCCATTCGACAGCGTACGCATGTAGGCTGTGAGCGTGCCCATGGTTTTCATGTCGTTGACCTTGAAGGCCTCTTCGCCATTGGCAGTGCGGCAGTCGTTGATGACATCCTGCAGCGTCACGACCTTGCCTTTGGCCTCGTCAAACAGCGGGTAGTTGCCGGCAATCTGTTTGCCGCCGCTGGGGAGGCAATCGGCGTAGGTTTTGCCGTTCTTGAACGGGGTCTCCCACATCTTGCGGCCTTTCTCCACATCGGATTCGAAAGGCGGGAACTCCATGATGGCGTCGTACTGCGCCTTGCTGTCAGGGTCGAACGCCAAGGCACCGTAGACGTAATCTTCGATCTTGATGTTGGGATATTTGGATGTGTAGTACTTGATGAGTTCCTGCTTGTCCTGTTCGGGCGAGGCGTATGCCGTAGCGGCGCCCAAAGCCAAGCCCAGACCTGCCATGCCTGTCAGCAGTTTCATAATCATTTGTTGTTTCATGCCGTCCTCCAGAAACCTGATGAATTAAGCGGGACACGGCTGGTGTCCCGCCCGATTACTGCCTAGCTTAGCTGATGGCAGCCTCAGCGGTGTTCGTGTCACCCTTGCTGTCAACCCAGTTAACGACAACTTTGTCGCCGACTTTGGGGCCTTTAACCTTGAATCCCAGGTAGGGGTTCTTGGAAATACCGCTGCCGAGATTGGCAGACAACACGGTGGCGCCGTTGATGGTGGCGGTCACTTCCTGGATGAAATGAGCGGGCACCAGCTGGCCGGTTTTGGCGTCTTTACGCTGGCCGGTTTCCATCGGGTGATTCATCAGCACCTTGACGTCGGCAACATCGCCGGCCATGGTGGCACGGATACGCATGGGTTCAGCCATTTGGCTTTCCTTTCCTAAATTTAAGTAATCAGTTTGATTTCAGTGATTCGATGGGGCGAGGGGTGATCAGCCGCCGCAACCACCGATCGTGACCTTGACTTCCTTGGCCGCCGTGTAAGTCTTGCCGCCTGCTTGGACCACTGCGCGGACGAGCGAAGTCTGGCCCATCTTGATGCGGGTGGAGATAAACCCCTGGGTGCCGCCGGACATGGTGAAGCTGCCCACCAGCGGGGTGCCGTTCTTCTCGGCAATGATGGCGATGCTGCTGGTGCCAGCGATGTTGCTGGTCACTTCAACCGGCACGACCGCGCCGTTTTCAGCGATGTCCGGCGCCTTGATGATGATGTCCTTGCTGTCGGCCGGGCCGGAAACGCCGAGGCCTTTCATCGCGTCGCCGACATTTTTGGCATCGAAGGCGGCGGCGTTCCAGGCAGCCATGGCCTGGGTCGGTTTCAACAGGCCAGCAGCCACGGCCACAGCCACGGTGCCCGCACCTGCGGCGCCTTTAAGTACGTTTCTACGAAGTGCATTCATGGGCAAATCTCCTGGCTTGAACAATTACAACGTGAGTTACAGACCGTATACAAAATCGGTCACTTTATCGATTTCCGCTTCGGTCAACACGCCGTGCTTGCTGAACGGGATCATGGAACTGGACGGGTTGGCGACAGTGGCGTTCGCGATTTGGGCGCGCAATTTGGCTTTGTCGGGATAGCGGGCGCTCATGGCGATGAGCGGCGGGCCGTAGCTGCCGGCGGACTCCGCGTCCGGCTGGGTCGGCATGGCGTGGCAGGCCAGACAGTTGCCCTTGGTGCGGTTATACGCGATGTCCTTGCCGGTTTCTTCTTTTTTGGGGGTGGCTGCGGCAGCCGGAGCCGCTGTAGCCTGTGCCAGCACATTCCCCGACAGCATGATGGCGCTGATCGCGCAGGCCGCTGCTATGTGATGCAACTTTCGCATGGTCATCCTCCTGATTTTTACGTGGTGATGAAAGCGCTTGCCGCTTGGGATTGCCATGCGGTGAACACTATCCTGTTATGGATGAGGCGAAGCATAGTGGAATTGGTTTTTGCCACGCAAGGCCATGCGTGCATTTTTACTGGCAAAAAACAGGGTAAATTCTTACCAGCGGCGCCAGACCTGGGTTTGTGCGGCAAGGACTAGTCCTTGCGCTGTGCTTTTTCGATCGCTTGCCACTCACGCCGTCGCGCTTCAGCCGCCGACATCTCATAAAAACTGCCATCGCCCGCTTTGAGGCCGCGCGTGATTTGTTCAATCGCGGCGATCAGATTTCCGCTCAATGCGGCTGCCTCGGCCTGGGCGCGGTAACTGAGCAGACGCTGCCCGAGTTGGGCGTGGGTCTGAGCCGCCAGATACCACAGGCGGCGGTCATCCGGATCGAGCGCCAACTGCTTGTCGACCCGCGCGAGCGCGTCGCTGGCATGACTCGTGGCCAGCAATGCGCCGATGTAGCCATATTGCAAGGGTGGGTAGCCAGGATGAGCGTTGCTGCCGGCCTGGTAGCGTTGCAGTGCCAGTGCCGGGTTGCCTGCGGCCAGCGCGGTTTGGGCAGCCAGGAGCTGAATCATCGGGCTGCTGTTGTTTTCAGACGGCAGTTTTTGCACTTCGGATTCGGCTTCCTTGAACTGGCGCGCGCGCAGCAGCGCGGTAACCAGGCCGTAACGAGCAGCGGTCTCGCTGCTGTAGCGCTTTTCCTTCAGCGAACTACGTGCGGCGAGTACGGCGTCGGCCGGGCTGCCCTCCTGCGCGCGCAGGCGGGCGCGTATCAGCTGAAAATCGAGACTGTCTTCCACCTGTTGATACGGCGCCGATTCACTGCGCGCTTCCATGTCGG
>JBAVFD010000135.1:0-2187 GCA_049588075.1 Thiobacillus sp. | reverse complement strand
AGTACGAACGGGTGCCGGCGCTGGCGCCCGGCGCCGGCGCCGACGAGGTGCTGGCTGCGGTGGGCTGGCCGGATGCCGCCTATCCGGTGCTGGTCGTCGGGCATCAGCCCACGCTGGGGCAGGTGGCGATGCAGCTGCTGACCGGGCAGGCTGGCGATCTGACGGTGAAAAAGGGCGGCATCTGGTGGTTTCAGGGGCGCGAGCGCGCAGGCGAATTGCAGGTGGTGTTGCGCGCCGTGGCGGCGCCTGACTGGTTGTAATCCCGGGCAATCCATCAGGCGGGCTCTTCGAGCTTCGCAAACCCGCTCGTCATCATCTCGCACCCTGATGAATTATCCGGGATAATCGCCGTGTGACTATTCAACCCATACAGAGTGAGGCAGCCCAGCCGAATTCGGCCCCGCAGACGAGGTGCGCGCAGTGCCGACCTGGTTGAGCAGCCTGCGCGATTTGATCGCGGACGCGAGTCCGTTGCGTCGCTTCATGTTCGCCCTGTTGCTGGTGCTGCCGCTGGCCGCGCTGGCCGCCGCCTATCTGTGGCTTAACCCGGTTTCCTATCGCGTGCTGTATGCGCACCTGTCCGATCGCGCGGGCGGCGAGGTGATCAGCGCGCTCGAACAGCTCGATATTCCCTACCGCCTGTCCCCAGCCGACGGCACCATTGAAGTGCCGGCCGAGCAGGTGCTTGTGGCGCGCTATCGCCTGGCGGCGCGGGGCCTGCCCAAATCCGATGCCGATGCGCAGGATGAAGTCGATCGCGCGCCACGCTTTGGCGCCTCGTCCCTGCAGGAACAGCAGCGCTATCAGCACGCGCAGGAGATTGATCTGGCGCGCTCGATCCAGACGCTGGAAGCGGTCGAGCTGGCACGCGTCCACCTCGCCTTGCCCAGGGTTTCGCCGTTTCTGCGCGACGCGCCGCCCGCCACCGCCGCCGTGCTGGTGCGCCTGCGCCCGGGTGCGCAGCTGTCGGCGCAACAGGTGACGACGATCCAGACCCTGGTGGCGGCCAGTGTGCCGCGCATGAAGCGGACCGAGGTGCAGGTGCTGGATCCGCGCGGCGTATTGCTCGGCGGCGCGGCGCCCGAGATTGCGCAGTCGCAGCAGGTGGCGCTGGAGCAGGATCTGGCGCGGCGCGCGCTGGCGGTGCTGACGCCGTGGCTGGGCAAGGATCGCGTCAGCGTGCAGGTGACGGCGACCTTGGAAGACAGCGAAACCCGGCAGACCGTCGAGCAGGTGCGCAACGTCATGGTCGGCGGGCAGTCGCGTCCGCTGGAAAAAACCGTGCGCACCACGCGGGTGCCGGAAGGCCGCATCCAGCGCCTGAATGCCATCGTGATTCTGGGATTCGACGCCAGCGCGGACGAACTCAAGCGCTCCGGGCAGCTGGCGCGTCAGGCGCTGGGTCTGCTGCCCGCGCGCGGCGACAGCCTGAGCGTCTATGCCTTGCCCGCCACGCCGGCCGCGGCCAAGGAAGCTGCCGCCGCGTCGCTGCCTGCACCGGTTTCGATTCCGCAGGTGCGGCCGCAACGCACCCCTCCCGCGCGGGCGGATAGCACTTCGCTGTTTGCACCGGGATGGCTGCTGGTTGCAGCAGCCGGCACGCTGTTGCTGGGCGGCATCGGCTGGTGGCGTAGCCGCCAGCGCCATTCCGAACCGGTCGCGCTGCCGTCGGATGATTTCGACGCCGAACTCGATGCGGTCCGCAACCAGGCGCTGGCGGATCCGCGCGTGACGGCGGATGTCATCAAGCTCTGGATGCGCGCATGAGCCAGACCGGCATCGAAAAGTCCGCCGCGCTGTTGCTGGCCTTGGGCGAAGAGGCCACGGCTGCCGTGTTCCGTTACCTGAGCCCGCTGGAAGTCAGCCGCTTGGGCAGCGCCATGCGCGAGCTGAACGTGCTGCCGCGCGAGCGCGTGCGGGCGGTGTTGCGCGACTACGCCGCCGAGGCGGCCGAACAGACCGGGTTTGCCGCGGACACCGGGCGTTTTCTCGACGAGACGCTCAAGCTTGCGCTGAGCCCGGAGCGTGCGCAGGCGATGCTGCAACGGCTGGGTGCTGCGGGCGCGCAGGCGCTGGACAAGCTGGCCTGGCGCGAACCGGCAGAGATCGCCGGCCTGCTGGAGGCCCAGCCGCCGCAGCTGATCGCCGCAGTGCTGGCGCATTTGCCACGCGATGTCGCCGCTGCGG
>JBAVFD010000134.1:0-4476 GCA_049588075.1 Thiobacillus sp. | reverse complement strand
GCAACGACGCCAAAACCGAGATCACCCTGCAACTGCTGGACAACGAGCAGACCCGCGCGCAATGGCCGCATTCCACCCGGCTGACGCTGACCGTGGTGGTGGGCGACAGGCTGGAGATGCAACTGGCCACGACCAACGAAGGCAACGCGCCGGTGCAGATCGGCGAGGCGCTGCATACCTATCTGCAGATCAGCGACATCGGCGCGGTGAACGTCCTCGGGCTGGAAGGTGCGACCTATCACGACAAGGTCGACAACTTTTCCACCAAAAAGCAAAGCGGCGCGATTGGCTTCAGCGGCGAGGTGGATCGCGTCTACGTCAACACCCCGGCCGACTGCGTGATCGAGGATGCGGGCCTGAAGCGCCGCATCCGCATCGCCAAGACCGGCTCGCTGTCCACCATCGTGTGGACGCCGTGGACGGAAAAAGCCGACAAGATGGGTGACATGGGCACCGGCAAATCCGGCGCGGGCTGGCGCGAAATGGTCTGCGTCGAATCCGCCAACGCGATGGACAACGTCGTCACCGTGGCGCCGGGCGAAACGCACACGATGGCGGCCACATACAGTGTGGAACCGGTGTAGTTTTCACAAGGAGCAATCATGCGCGTGATTCTGGTGGCCAATCCCAAGGGCGGCAGCGGCAAGACCACGCTGTCGACCAATCTGGCCGGTTATCTGGCATCGACCGGCAAGCAGGTCGCGATGCTCGATCTCGACCGGCAGAAATCTGCCACCCACTGGCTGGCGATGCGCGACATGGCGCTGCCGGACATCGAGCTGATGCGCGAGGGGCAGAAGGAAGACAGCGACTGGCTGGTGATCGATTCACCCGCCGGGCTGCACGGCAAGAACCTGGAACGGGCGCTCAAGCTGGCGCATAAAGTGGTGGTGCCGATCGCCCCGTCCTTGTTCGACATCCGCGCCAGCCAGGACTTTCTGGCTGCGCTGCATGCCGAAAAGGCGGTGCGCAAGGGCCATGCCTTTGTGGCGGTGGTCGGGATGCGGGTCGATCCGCGCACTCGCGCCGGGGTGACGCTGGAGCAGTTCATGGAACAGCAGGATCTGCCGGTGCTGGCGTTTCTGCGCAACACCCAGCATTACGTCAACGCTGCGTTCGAGGGCAAGAGCCTGTTCGACCTGCCGCACCATATCGCCGAGCGCGACGTGGAGCAGTGGCAGGGTTTGATCGCCTGGCTGGAAAGCTGATCGCCCCAGCCGGGCACTTCGATCAGTGCATGTTGGGCTTCAGCAGATTCACCACCTGCGGCTTGACCACGCTCTTGGTCGACGAGCACGAGCCGTCTTCCTGCACGCCCAGCTGGCGCTCGGCCTCGGTCAGCAGGTTGATCACATCCACGTAGAACTTGTCGTTCGCCATCAGCCGCGCGGTGCGTCCGCCCTCGTTGGCGGCGAGCACGTCGGCGCCGTGGTTGATCAGCCATTCGACGACGCTGGCGTCGCCGCCGCCCGCCGCCAGCATCAGCGGGGTGATGCCGTAGAAAATGCGTGCGTCGAGCGAGGCGCCCGCATCGGCCAGCAGTTCGATGACTTCGACATAGCCCCGTTCGGTTTCGCCGTTGTAGGCGGCTTTCGCCAGCGCGGTCCAGCCCTGCGGCGACTGGGCGTTGACATCGGCACCGGCCGCGATCAGCACCTGTACCGCCGCCACATGGCCGCCGTGGGCGGCGTGCATCAACGCGGTTTCGCCGGCTTCGTCGGCGGCGGCGTGATCGGCGCCGGCATCAAGCAGGCTGTTGAGTTGGACGGCATCGCCCGACTGGGCGGCGGCAAATAATTCCTGTGACATGGGAGGGCTCCTGCAATGGTCAATGGCCGAGAGCGTACAATAGTTGACTAATTCAATCAACTATTAAGCTGCCATGGCCAATCGTCTTGCCAAAGAGCCCAGTCCCTACCTGCTGCAGCACGCCGACAACCCGGTCGACTGGTATCCGTGGGGCGCCGAAGCGCTGCAGAGAGCCCGCCGCGAGGACAAGCCGATCCTGCTGTCGATCGGCTATTCGGCGTGCCACTGGTGCCACGTGATGGCGCACGATTGCTTCGAGGACCCTGAAGTGGCGGCGGTGATGAACCGGCTGTTCGTCAACGTCAAGGTGGATCGCGAGGAGCGCCCCGATCTCGACCAGATCTATCAGGCTGCGCATCAGTTGCTGGCGCAGCGCGGCGGCGGCTGGCCGCTGACGGTGTTTCTCACCCCCGACCAGACGCCGTTTTTCGCCGGGACGTATTTCCCCAGGACGCCGCGTTATCAGTTGCCGGGTTTCATCGATCTGATGGAAAACATCGCCCGCGCCTGGCACGAGAAGCGCGGTGAAATATTGGCGCAAAACGAGGCGGTGCGCGACGCGCTGGCGCGCCAGCAGCCCGCGCCCGGCGCGCAGCCCATCCTGAATGACGCGCCGCTGGCCGACGCCGTGCGCGACCTCGCGCAGGCCTTCGACCCGGTGTGGGGCGGGTTTTCGCGCGCACCCAAATTCCCGCGTCCGTGCGAACTGTTTTTCCTGCTGCGCCAAGCTCAACGGGAAAACCCTCAGGCCCAGGGCGGCAACATTCAGGCGCGCGACATGGCGCTGTTTTCCCTGCGAAAAATGGCGTCCGGCGGGGTGCGCGACCAGCTGGGCGGGGGGTTCTGCCGTTACTCGGTCGATGAACAATGGGCGATCCCGCACTTCGAAAAAATGCTCTACGACAATGGCCCGCTGCTGCATCTGTATGCCGACGCCTGGGCGCTGAGCGGCGATCCCTTGTTCAGGGAGACAGCCGAGGGCATCGTCGAGTGGCTGCTGCGCGAGATGCGCGCGCCCGGGGGCGGTTTTTATTCCGCGCTCGACGCCGACAGTGAAGGCCATGAAGGCAGGTTCTATGTGTGGACGCCCGATGCCGTGCGCGCGCTGCTGAGTGCCGAGGAATATGCAGTGGCCGCGCCGCTGTATGGCTTCGACCTGCCGCCGAATTTCGAAAACACCCACTGGAACCCCATCCTCGCGCGGCCGCTGGGTGAAATCGCTGCCGAACTGGGCTTGACTGAACATGAGGCAACCGCGCGACTGGCGAGCGCACGTGCCAGGCTGTTCGCCGCGCGCGAAACCCGCGTGCGGCCGGGGCGCGACGACAAGCAGCTCACCAGCTGGAATGCGCTGATGATCGCCGGGCTGGCGCATGCCGGGCGGGTGATGGCACGCGCCGACTGGGTGGCGGCAGCGCACGCGGCGCTTGATTTTCTGCATCAGAACCTGTGGCGTGACGGCCGGCTGCAAGCCAGCTACAAACACGGCGAAGCGCGCCTCAACGCCTATCTCGACGACTACGCCTTCCTGCTCGATGCGCTGCTGGAAACCCTGCAGGCCGGTTACCGCGAGACCGATCTGACGTGGGCGCGCGAACTTGCCGACGCGCTGCTGACCCATTTCGAGGATGCCGAGTCGGGCGGCTTTTTCTTCACCAGCCACGACCACGAAGCGCTCATCACCCGCCCCAAGCCGGGCTATGACAACGCCACCCCGTCCGGCAACGGCGTCGCCGCGTTTGCCCTGCAACGGCTGGGACACCTGCTGGGCGAAGCGCGCTATCTCGACGCCAGCGCGCGCTGCCTGCGGCTGTTCCAGGCGCAGCTCGCCCAGCAGCCGATTGCCTATCCCAGCTTGCTGGCCGTGCTCGACGAAGCGCTGGTGCCGCCACGCATCATCCTGTTGCGCGGTCCGGCGGCGGCGCTGCGCGAATGGGAGGCCACGCTGACACCTAAACTCGGCGCGCGCGACCTGCTGCTGACGCTACCCAATGGCTTGAACGTGCCCGCCGCGCTGGCCAAACCCGAATCCGGCCAGCCTGCCGCCTGGGTTTGCTGTGGCACGGCCTGTCAGCCGCCGGTGACCGAGCTGTCCGCCGTGCTGGCCTGATGGCTGCATCAGCATTCGCTATTTGGAACGCGCCCCCGCGCCTGCTATCAAATAGTTAGTCTGTTTGTTTTCGGGAGTCGTCATCATGAGCACACATGCTGTCACCCACCCCCAAGCCGCGCACATGGCGTTGCCGGGCATTCGTCAAGTGAGTTTTCAGGACACGCTGCACTGGCTGCGCGCCGGCGCGCAGGACATGGCCCAAGCCCGGTCGCTGAGCCTGTTTTACGGCTTCGTGTTCGCGCTGCTGGGCTATGGCCTGGTGCATGGTGCGTGGACCAGGCCGCATCTGGCGCTGGCGCTCACCTCCGGCTTCCTGTTTGTCGCGCCGCTGCTGGCCACGGTGTTTTATTGCCTGAGCCATCGGCTGGAGCATCACCACAAACTACCCGCGCTGTGGGTGCCGCTGTTGTCGTGGCGCGCCAATCCCGCTTCGCTCGGCCTGTTTGCCCTGATGCTGGTGTTCGTGCTTTCGATGTGGGAACGCATCTCGGCCATTCTGGTCGGCCTGTTTCTCAACAATTCGGGCATCGGCAGTCTTGCCGACCTGCTGAGCC
>JBAVFD010000133.1:0-13704 GCA_049588075.1 Thiobacillus sp. | reverse complement strand
GCGGATTGTTGGGCCGCAGCCGCGGCCGCCGCCTCGTTGGCAGCGGCCGCATTGGCGTTGGCTGCCGAGGCTTTGGCCGCATCGGCACTTGAGACCGAACCCACCACAACCGCCGTCCGCACCGCGGTCCGGCGCCACACCCCGAGAATGGCCCAGGCGGGTTCGGTCACCATCAGCAATGCAATCACGCCCAGCAGGGCTTTTGCCGCGAGGCGCTTATTCAAATTCATTTTGCTCATTTTCGATCTCCTGTATCAAGGCGTGTTCATTACCTGGTTTTGGTGTAGCGGAGTTCCATCATCTTGAACAGCTTGGTGCCGTGGCCCTGACCCCATATTTCTGTCATGTGGTTTCCGTTTTCCGCAATCGAAAGGCGCAACTCCACGGGCGTGGGCTTGGCCGTCAGCGGGTTGGTGACGCTTGCCTTCATGGTCGCCGACTTGCCGGATGCACCCATCCTGCCCGTGTACCACGTAATGCCGGTGCTTCCCGTGTCCATCCAGGCCGTCTGGTAGGTCTTGCTGGCGTTGTCGTACCCGATGTAGCCGATGCCGTTGAAGGGTTCGTCGAGCACATAGCCCGACAGCATCGACTGGATGTAGCGCTTGCCAAGGACCCAGGTACTGACGCTGGTCGCAAGCGACTCGACCGGGGGCTTGGAGGGATCGGCCCAGGTTCGAATCTGCACGTTGAAGGTGCCGATCATGGGCTCGAGCCTTTTCTGCCCTTCACCCGGCGTCATTGCGCTTTCAATGGCTTTGACTGCCGCTGCGTCGTTCACAGAAGCCGCATTTTTTCCTGCATTCCCCGCAAAAACGGGGGTTGCAAAACTGAGAGCGGCACCCGCAACGGCGGCCAGTACCGAAAACTTATGAACTGTTTTTCCAGCGAACTTCATTTGACGCTCCTTTGACGAAATCCCGAACAGTGCCGGGTATGGGTTGCGAACACGGATAGCTAATCCAGTAAAAAATCATTGCACCCGCTTTACCGGCGGCGGCGTCCAGCTGCCGTCGAGAATCGAGGGCGGCGTTTTCCAAGGCGTATGAATTCGCATCACGAGCTGGAACTTACTTCTTTCGTCTCCTTGTCGCTTGTTGATGACCACGTCAAAAGTGCCGTCAGGATCACGTGCAGGATGACCGCCGGCCAAAGCAGTATTCCGCCCAGACCGCCCGCGACGCCGAGGTAGGCGAGATACAGCGTGACAGCCCCGCTGTAGGTCAACATGCCGAACAGCGGCGCCCCCCAACAGGCGACCGCTAAAGCAATCAGGGCGATGCCGGCCACGCGTGCAACCGGTATGGCCATGCCGGCAAGTGCCTCACCCAACAACAACTGCCCGACGAGTGAGGGAACAATCAGCAATGCCAATCCCGTCACGGCTTCGCCTATGGCAGCAAACGTCAATACTTTTTTCATGATCCCGCTTTCACTCGTTCCTTCACGTTGGCGACCCGGTAGGCAAGGGCTCGAAGCTGTGGACATTCAGATACCTCAACGGGGATCTGGCTCCGGTGCCGGCATCGTCGCCCCCATTTCTGCTTTAGGCTCCGGTGCGGCCTTGGACGGCTCCGGTTCGAGCTTGAAGGTCAGCTTGTCGATCTTGCCGGTGAACTTGAACGGTGCATCGTAGCGGTACTCCAGCATCGCGACGCCGGTGCGCGTGTCCGCGCCGACGTCGAAGGATTCGTCTTCCGGGAACGTGATCGGGATGGTATGTTCCATGGAGTTCCTCGCGACTTCCTTGCCGTCCACGGAGAGCACGCCCGTCCCGCCCTTGCCCAGGCCTGGCCCGTCAGACTTGAAGTCGAACACGATGGTGTGCTTGCCCGGCTTGAGTGCGGGCCCTGCCCACGTTGTGCGCTTGAGGTCGAGCAGGTTGTAGATGAACACCGGTTTGCCCCGGCCAATGCCCACCATGCGGGTGGCCAATACCGCGACCACCAGAAGCGAACCGAGTATGACCACCGTGTAGCTCATGCCCATTTTCAGGCGTGACCAGTCCTTGATCTGTCCGCGCCAGACCAGCAGCAATCCGAATGCCAGGACACCCAGGCCAATATTCCGGAACACGTCCGCCTTCGACCACCAGTTGAAGCTGGGGCTCAGAAACAGGCCGTAACCGCCAAAGCGCCCGCCTTCGGTGACGATCATGCCTTCCGCGCCGCCCTTGGGGATATCGACCTCGGCCGTGATGGTCCAGGATTTGTTGAGGATGCTCGGCGCAGCGCTGTCGGGGGTTCCGATCAATTCGCCCGAGTAGGTGAAGACCGTTCGTCCCGCCGTGAGGTTCGGGCGCGGCGTGTTCCAGCGGGCAAGCGTCGTGTTGTCGAGCGGCAGCACGCCGTACTTCTGCGCTTCTGAGTAGAACAGGTCCTGCAACTGCTTGAGCTTGCCCGGCATCGTGGCGGCCAGATCGTTGAACTGGGTGAAATCCTCATTCATGTTGTAAAGCTCCCACTTGTACCCGGTCATGATGTCCGGTGGTGGAGCCGAGCTCAGCTCCCACGGGAGTGTCGCCGGCGTTGTCGCCGCCACCCAGCCGTCATGATAGATGGCGCGATTGCCGAGCATCTCGAAGTATTGTGTTGTGTGCCGGGTCGGGACGGTGGCGTTCGCCTTGTCCCACGTGTACGCCATGCTGACGCCTTCGATGGGCTGCTGCGCGATGCCGTTGATTGTTTCGGGTTGCAGGATGCCGGTCGCTTCCAGAATCGTCGGCACGATGTCGATGACGTGGTGGAACTGGTTGCGAATGCCGCCCACGTCCTGGATGTGGCCGGGCCAGGACATGGCCACGCCCTGAGCGGTTCCGCCGAAGTGCGACGGCACCTGCTTCACCCACTTGTATGGCGTGTCCATCGCCCACGCCCAGCCTGCCGCGAAGTGCGGGAAGGTCTTGTCGGACCCCCAGAACGGGTACCAGAGGTACTGGGCCTTGACCGGCACGGAAACGCCGTTGAAGGTGGTGAACTCGTTCGGCGTGCCATTGACCATGCCTTCGGCGCTCGCGCCGTTGTCGCCGCCGATGTAGATGATCAGGGTGTTGTCGAGTTCGCCCATATCCTGAACCGCCTGGATGACGCGCCCGATCTCATGGTCGGCGTAGGCGAGATAGGCGCCATAGACGTCCGCTTGCCGGATGAAGAGCTTCTTCTCTTCCCGGCTGAGGGAATCCCATTCCGGCAATCCCTTCGGCCACGGCGTCAGCTTGGCGTTCGCGGGCATGATGCCGAGCCGCTTCTGGTTGGCGAAGATGGTCTCGCGCACCTTGTTCCAGCCCTGGTCGAACAGATGCATGTCGCTGATCTTCTTGATCCACTCGGGCGTGGGATGATGCGGCGCATGGGTGGCGCCCGGCACGTAATAGACAAAGAACGGCTTGTCGGGCGCGGTCTCCTTGAGTTGCTTCATGTAGTGGATGGCTTCATCCGCCATCGCCGTCTCCAGGTTCCAGTCGGGATTGCCCTCGTAGGGGTAGATCGCCGTCGTGTTGCGGAACAGGTTCGGTTGCCACTGACTGGCGTCGCCACCGACGAAGCCGTAAAAATATTCAAAGCCCATGCCGTTCGGCCATTGACTGAATGGCCCGGCCTGACTCGACTGGTAAGAAGGGGTGTTGTGATCCTTGCCGAACCACGACGTGGCGTATCCGTTGTCCCTGAGGATGGTGCCAACGGTGCCTTTCTCTACCGGAATGATCGAGTCGTAACCCGGGAATCCCGTGGAAATTTCGCCTACCACCCCGAAGCCCACCGAGTGATGGTTACGGCCCGTGATCAGCGCCGCCCGTGTCGGTGAGCACAATGACGTCGAATGGAAGTTGGTGTAACGCAGTCCGGCCTTGGCGATGCGATCCATGGCAGGCGTAGGGATGACGCCGCCGAAGGTGCCCGGGGCGCCGAAACCCTGGTCGTCCGTCATGATGAGCAGCACGTTGGGCGCGCCCTTGGGCGGTACGACGCGTGGCGCCCACCAGGCCGTCGACTCCGAGGCTTTTTGCTTGATCACTCCGCCGAACTTCGGATCGGGCGGCGGAAGTTGTTTTCCGCTGATCGTGGTGGTGGCGCCGGGCGACCCGGGCTCGCCGGTGGTCTGCTGCGCTGTCGCCTGCCCGGCAGCCGGCAGGGTAGTGACAAACAGGAATAGCGTGCTGACCAACAAGCGAATCTTGCGCATTGTTATCTATCCTCCATAGGCATATGGTTTGAACCATAGCAATGCGGCCGTAAGATGTCTTGCAATTCCGGACAATGTTGGAATGAATGGGTCATCGAGCAGCGGCGGCCTGTGCCTCGCAAGCCGCATAGACTCAGAGAAGCGGAGCGGACGTGTAATGAAGAGCCTCAAATCGAATCCGCTGCCATTGGGTTCGCTCGCGATGAGCGGGCCGGGGGACGTTCGAATCGGCCCGATTCTCGCAATCCCGGCCGTTCTCACCGAACTGGGCGTCGCCCCGCAACGTGCATTTGCTCAAGCCGGCATCGATCCGCGACTGTTCCAGGATCCTGAGAGTCGTATTCCGATCGAGGCGCTCGGCTGTCTGTTCGAAACCTGCGTCGCGCTCACGGGCTGCCATCACTTCGGCCTGCTGGTCGGCGAGCGATTCGATCTGAAGGGTTTCGGTCCGCTCGGCTATCTGTTGCGTCACTCCGCCAAGGTAGGCGACGCCATTCGCAGCTTGCTGCAGTATCTCCACCTCCACGACCGCGGCGCAGCGCCCGTGCTGCTCGCGCCCGACCCCGATTGCGTGATTCTCGGCTATTCGGTCTACCGCCACGGCACGCCGGCGGTCGCCCAAATCCTGGATGCCTCCATCGCCATCGGCAACCGCATACTGACCGAGCTGTGCGGTCCCGGCTGGAAGGCGCTGCACGTACAGTTTTCGCATAGCCGACCGGCTAGAACCGCGCCCTATCGCCGGGTGTTCCGCTCGGACATCAGCTTCGAGGCAGAAGTCTCGGGGCTGGTATTCGCTGCTTCCTGGCTCGACAAACCCATCGAAGGGGCCGACGCGACACTCCACGCCCTCGTCGCCAAGGCAATACGGGATGCGCAGGCCGATGGACCGATGAGTTTCGCCGACCAGGTGGAAGGCGTCCTGCCGCAAATGCTGCTGAGCGGCATGGCATCGGCCGAGGCGGTCGCGCGCCTGTTCGCGATCCATGAGCGGACGCTGCGGCGGCACCTGGAGGCGGAAGGGAAAAATCTGCAGCAGCTCATCAACCAGGCGCGATTCGAGCTTGCACAGCAGCTTCTTCAGAACACAGGTCTTACCGTGTCGGCGATTGCCGCTGCGCTGCGGTATGACGATCCGAATGCGTTCTCGCGGGCATTTCGGAGCTGGGCGAACCTCAGCCCCACGCAATGGCGCGCCCGGCAGTGACCCAGGGCAGGGTCATTTACATCAGCTTCCTGCAAAACCTTCATTGACCGCTTCGGCGATGCCTGGCTTGTTGGGGAAATCAAGGCCACCCTACCCTTTGGCACATAAGCCGTTATTTTCAGCACTGCTTGCCCCGATCCCTTCGACCACGCTCAGGAGAGCCTTGCCGAAACACAGACTGCCCACTTTGCCTGTTCAATCTGCCCTCAAGCATGTGCTACAAAACGATTTGGAGCAGCGTAGTGTTTCCCAGCGCTGTCGTGTTCATTAACCCGGGAGCAACCACCATGTCCAAACTCAAATTAAGTCTCGTGCTGTGTGCAGCCTTGCTGGCAACCGGCTGCGTGTCGGAAAGCACGTACAAGGCAGAAGTGCAGACGGCCAGTAACTACGCATCGCTCAACCAGCAACTGTCGGCTCAGTTGCGCGGCGACCAGGCTGAGATCGTGGAGATGCAGGATCAGCTGAAGGTCACCCTGATCGATTCGATCCTGTTCGACGAGGGTGGCTGGAAACTTCATAGCAAGGGCGAACAGATACTGGCCAAGATCGCGCCGGCGCTGTCCAAGCTGCAGGGCCAGCAGGTTGTCGTCCAGGGATTCACCGACAACATCCCGATTGGTCCGGAGTTGCGGGCCCGGTTTCCGTCCAACCTTGAGCTCTCTTCGGCACGGGCAGACGATGTCGCGCGCTACCTGACAACGAAGGGTGTACCGGCAAACACCATTTCGGCGCAGGGATTCGGTGAAGAGCGCCCGGTGGCGAGCAACGACACGCCCGAGGGGCGGGCAAAAAACCGCCGCGTCGAAATCATCATCAAGGCGGCCAGCCAACGCTAATGGTCATCCAGTCATCCGGCACGGCAAAACAAGAATGCTGGCTGGCGGCCTGACCTGCAGGGTTGAATGGAGGACAAGCTTCAGTCTGAGGTGAGGACGGGAAACTGTGGGGTGCCATGAGCGCTGGCGCCCCTTTTCTATCTATGCGACCGGAAATGCAAGGTCATCTCTCATGCATTGATGCTAGATTGATTGTCAGTGACGCCAATACTTCAAGGGAGGAAAACATACGCAAGATGCAAAGCTTGACCCGGATGCTCGTCTGCATGGTCGGCCTGTCAATCAATGGCGGCGCCGCGCTAGCCGGGGAGGTCACCGGCACGCTGGGTTCACCCAGCGCCACCACCACCGTCAGCGGCAAACAACTGCCGACGCCCGACCCGAAAAATGATGGAGCGGTATTCTCTCCAGGATCAGCAATAGCATTGACTCGACAAGGATCGTGACCATGGAAAAACACACTCTGTACGGGTTGCTAATGGCGATGGCATGGCATGCACCCGTCCACGCCGAGATGAGCGCTCAAGAGCTGGCCAAGCTGGCGCAGAATCCGGTGGGCAACCTGATCAGCCTGCCGTTCCAGAACAACACCAATTTCAACGTCGGGCCGCAGAGCGGCACGCAGAACATCCTCAACATCCAGCCGGTGATTCCATTCAGCGTCGATGAAGAGTGGAACATCATCACCCGCACCATCATCCCCATCATCAACCAGCCGGGCTTCGCGCCGGGGCAGGGCTCCGTCAACGGTGTGGGCGACATCCAGTTCACCGCCTTCCTGTCGCCGGCCAAGCCCGGCGCGGGTGGCCTGATCTGGGGCGCCGGCGCCATTACGCAACTGCCGACCAACAGCAACGATCGGCTGGGGAACGACCGCTGGGGCCTGGGCCCCACCGCCGTGGTGCTGCACCTGCAAAAAGGCGACCCGTGGGTATATGGCGCGCTGGTCAACAACGTGTGGTCGGTCGGCAGCGGCGACTCTGCCGCCTACAACAACTTCCTGCTGCAGCCCTTCGTTAATTACAACTTCCCGCAAGGCTTCTATCTCACCTCCGCCCCGATCGTCACCGCCAACTGGAAGGCCAGCAACGATGATCGCTGGACCGTGCCGCTGGGCGGTGGCATTGGCAAGATTTTCCACATCGGCCGCCTGCCGGTGAATACCCAGCTCTCCGCGTATTACAACGTTGTCACGCCGGACAACGGCGGCGCGGACTGGCAATTGCGGGTGCAGGTGCAACTCATGTTCCCGAAATGAATGTCCAGGGAATATTGCACTATATTTCAGTGCACTAGCGGCTAGTATTAATTTTTAGACTCAAGGGAGAAACTGATGACGACAAGAACCATTTCAGGCGCGTTGCTGGGCCTCATGTTGATCGCCGCGCCGGCCCTGGCTGCCGAAGTTACAGGCACCATGGGTTCACCCAGCGCCACCACCACCATCAGCGGCAAACAGCTGCCCGCGCCCGACCCGAAATTCGGCGGCGTGATCAAGGACGAGGCCCTCAAATCGAAACCGTGGTGGGCGCCGCGCATCGTGCCGCCCAAGAGCGCGCCCAACGTGCTGCTGATCATCACGGATGACGCCGGCTTTGGCGTGCCGAGCACCTTCGGCGGCGTCATTCCGACGCCCGCGCTGGATCGCATCGCGAATAATGGCCTGCGCTACAACAACATCCACTCCACCGCGCTGTGCTCGCCGACGCGGGCCGCGCTCATCACCGGCCGCAACCATCACTCGGCCGGTTTCGGCGTGATCTCCGAGCAGTCCACCGGTTTCCCCGGCTACAACAGCATCATCGCCAAGGACAAGGCCACCATCGGGCGGATGCTGCTCGACAACGGCTACGCCACAGCATGGTTCGGCAAGGATCACAACACTCCGGCGTTTGCCGCCAGCTCGGTCGGGCCGTTCGACCTATGGCCGACCGGCATGGGCTTCGAGTATTTCTACGGTTTCGTCGGCGGCGACGCCAACCAGTGGCAGCCGAACCTGTTCCGCAACACCACCCAGATCTATCCCTTCGAGGGCAAGCCGGGCTGGAACCTGGTGACCGGAATGGCCGACGATGCCATCGATTACCTGAATCGCGTCAACCAGACGATGCCCGACAAGCCTTTCTTCATCAAATACGCGCCCGGCGCCACGCACGCGCCGCATCACCCGACCAAGGAATGGGTGGACAAGATCAGCGCCATGCACCTGTTCGACCAAGGCTGGAACAAGCTGCGCGAGCAGATTTTCGAGAACCAGAAGAAGCTTGGCGTGATCCCGCAGGACACCCAGCTGGAGCCCTGGCCGAAGGAAGTCCTCAAGAACTGGGATGATCTGACAGCCGAAGAGAAGAAGCTCTACATCAAGCAGGTAGACGTCTTCGCCGCCTATGCCGCCTACAACGATTACGAGATCGGGCGCGTGATCCAGGCGATCGAAGACATGGGCAAGCTCGACAACACCCTCGTCATCTACATCAACGGCGACAACGGCACCAGCGCCGAGGGTGGTCCGCGCGGCACACCCAACGAGGTCGCCTTCTTCAACGGCATCAACGAGATGCCGGTCGACGTCCAGATGAAGTTCTACGACGTCTGGGGCACCGAGCAGTCCTACAACCACATGTCGGCGGGCTGGTCCTGGGCCTTCGACACGCCCTTCACCTGGTTCAAGCAGAACGCCTCCAAACTCGGCGGCATCCGGCAGAACATGGCGATCTCGTGGCCGGCGCGCATCAAGGACAAGGGCGGCCTGCGCGAGCAGTTCAGCCACGTGATCGACATCGTGCCCACCATCCTCGAGGCCACCGGCATCCCGGCCCCCGAAATGGTGGACGGCATCAAACAGGCGCCGATCGAGGGCACCAGCCTCGTCTACACCTTCGACGCCAAGAACGCCAAGGCGCCACCGCGGCACCGGACGCAGTATTTCGAGATGATGGGCCAGTGGGCGCTGTACCACGATGGCTGGCTGCTCAGCACCCAGGTCAACCGCGCGCCGTGGGAGGCCTTCGGTGCCGCCAACCCGGACCCGCTCAACAACCAGGTGCTCGAGCTTTACGACCTCAACAAGGACTTCAGCCAGTCCCGGAATATCGCGGCCCAGCATCCTGACAAGGTGAAAGAGATGAAGAAGCTGTTCATCGCGGAAGCGAAGAAATATCAGGTCTTCCCGATGGATGCCTCGGTGGCCGCGCGCATCGTCGCGCCGCGGCCCAATATCACCGCCGGCCGCAGCGAGTTCGTCTATACCAGGCCGATGGTCGGTCTGCCGCAGGGCGATTCGCCGTTCCTGCTCGACAGCTCCTACACCATCACCGCGGATATCGACGTGCCGCAGGGCGGCGCCGAGGGCATGATCCTCACTTCCGGCGGCCGTTTCGCCGGCTACGGCTTCTACCTGCTCAAGGGCAAGCCGGTGTTCCTGTGGAACCTGGTCAATCTGAAGCGCATCAAGTGGGAAGGCCCGGACGCGCTGACGCCCGGCAAGCACACCGTCGAGTTCGACTTCAAGTATGACGGCCTCGGCGTCGGCACGCTCGCCTTCAACAACATGAGCGGCCTCGGCCGGCCCGGCACCGGCACCCTCAAGGTGGACGGCAAGGCGGTCCAGACCATCACCATGCCGCACACGCTGCCGATGATCCTGCAATGGGACGAGTCCTTCGATGTCGGTTCGGACACGCTCACGGGCGTGAACGATGCGGACTACACGCCACCGTTCGCGCTGACCGCCAAGCTGAACAAGCTGACGATCAAGGTTGACCGGCCGCAGATGACGCCTGAGGACATCAAGAAGCTCGAGTCGGCGGAATCAACTGCGGTCGACGGTACGCCGCTGCGTCATGGCCAGCCTGGGCCTCAGTAGTCCTGCACAGCCATGACCGGCGAGCATTAACGCCTGTCGTCAGTGAACTTCGCGGGCCGTTTCGCAAGGAACGGCCCGCGAATTTATTTCTGCACGATTTCAGGCACAAACCCGTTTCCATTTGGCGTGATGCTTGCCAGCCTGCTTGATGCAGGTTTTGCAAGACTCTGCCGGCATGGCAAATACCCGGGGTGTCTGTATTACTTTCAATGACTGATCCTTGCAGCAGTAACCCAATATCCAGCTATCTTGAAGGTTGTTGGTTCGCTGGAACCAAGGTTCAATTTCCGCTCTTCGTGCTGGCTGAAGACTATATTTACATTGATAGTAGGCAGAATTGGAAGAGGCTAAACGATGGCAACCGTCAACAAATCACTCCGCAAGTCAGAAGCTGAAGCCGCTCAAGCAGAGTCCGCCCCGGTTTTTCTCTCCCGCGCAGAACGTCTTGCTGCGGGCAAGGCGTTGCGCGATAGCCTGCCGCGCGCCAGCCATGCCGAGTGGGAACCCTCGAAGAAGCGCCGCGATCCGATCAACGTTCTGGAAGAGTCCAACCAGGGTCGGATGCAGGAACTGGTGCCGATCCGCTACGGGCGCATGCTCGCCAGCCCCTTCACCTTCCTGCGCGGCTCAGCGGGGCTGATGGCCTCCGATCTCGCCACCACCCCCAACACCGGCCTGCGGGTGCAAGCCTGCGGGGACTGCCACCTGCTGAATTTCGGCTTGTTCGCCACCCCGGAGCGCAATCTGGTGTTCGATCTCAACGACTTCGACGAAACGCTGCCCGCCCCCTGGGAGTGGGATCTCAAACGGCTGGCCGTCAGCTTTGCGGTCGCCGCACGCGACAACAAGGTGTCCGATGCCGATGCGCGGGAAGCTGTCCTGGCGTGCGCGCGTGCCTACCGGGAACACCTGCGCGAGTATTCCCGCATGAGCCCCTTGGACGTCTGGTATGCGCGCCTGGACATGGACACGCTCATTGCCATGGCGCCCGATGAAAAGGCGAAAAAGCTGCGGCAGGGCCTCGCCGACAAAGCCCGCGGGCGCATTATCGAAAACCTCTTTCCCAGGATCGTCGGCGAGGTCGCCGGGAAACGCCGCCTGGTCGATCAACCGCCGGTTCTTTTCCACCTCACCGAAGCGGATGTCGATGAACGGCTTCGCGAGGGACTGGCCGCCTACCGGCAGACGCTGCCCGACGAGCGCCGTGTCCTGTTCGATCGCTACCGCCTGGAAGACTGGGCGGTGAAAGTGGTCGGCATCGGCAGCGTCGGCACCCGCTGCATGGTCGCGCTTCTCTTTGACAAGGAGAACCATCCCCTGATGCTGCAAATCAAGGAAGCCGTCCCTTCGGTGCTCGCACCCTATGCCGGGAAGAGCCGCTATGACAATCAGGGCGAGCGCGTCGTCATCGGGCAACGGCTGATGCAGTCCTCCAGCGACATCTTTCTGGGCTGGGCGCGAGGACGACGCGGTTACGATTTTTTTGTGCGCCAGTTGCGGGACATGAAGTTTTCCATGCCGGTCGAGGGATTTTCAGCCGTTCAGCTCAAACGCTATGCCGCGGTCTGCGGCTGGGTCCTGGCCCGCGCGCATGCCAAGTCGGGGGATTCCGCGACCATCAGCGGCTACCTGGGCAAGAGCGACAGTTTCGACCAGGCGCTGGGAGCATTTTCCCTGGCCTATGCAGACCAGAATGAACAGGACCATGCGGCCCTGGTGAAGGCTGTAAGCGCCGGGCGGGTTGAGGCGCTGATCGAGGAGGCTTAGCCGTGGCGAATATTGCCGATGTGACTTCAGGCGTGCCGTGGCTGCGCCGCTGGTTTCCTGGCGCACTTGCGCTGCTGGTCCTGGCTGGTTGCGCGAGCGTGTCTCCCCAGCACGTGACCACCGACCGCATAGACTACGGGCAGGTGATCGCCGATTCCTGGAAGCGCCAGACGCTGCTGAATGTGGTGCGCTTGCGCTATGCCGATGCGCCGGTGTTCCTAGATGTTTCTTCCATCATCAACAGCTACACGATCGGAGGCAATGCGAACGCGGGGGCGACCCTCCCCAGCGGAACCAATCCGGATGTGTTCCAGCTCGGCGCCACGGGCAACTGGTCCAACACCCCGACGGTGACCTATCAGCCCTTGCTGGGAGACCGATTCACCCGATCCTTGCTGCAGCCGATTCCGCCGGCTGCCATCTTCCAGCTACTGCAGGGCGGCTGGCCGGCGAACCTGGTGCTGTCGACCACGGCGGGCTCAATCAACGGATTGCGCAACACCTTCGCTGGGACTGCTGCGGATCCCGGTTTTGATGAACTGTCTTCAGCGATGACCCGCATTCAGCGTGCCGGCGGCGTCGGCATCCGGGTCGAACCCCACAAGGACGGCAGCGCTGTCGCGATGGTGATACGGCGCGCGGGTAGTGGTACGGAGTTAAGCGCAGATGGGCGTCGCGTACGGGAATTGCTGGGACTGGAAGAAGACCTCAGCGAGTTCGAAATCGCCTACGGCCTGATCCCGAAAAACAACCATGAAGTGGCCATCCTCAGCCGCTCGATGATGGAAATCATGCTGCAACTGGGTTTTGGCATCGATCTGCCGGCCGCGCATGCCTCGGACGGGCGCGCATTGCCCGGCCAATGGCAACCCGGCGACGCCCAGGCCAAGCCGCTGGTGCATATCCATTCTGGAACGGAAGCGCCGGCGGACGCGTATGCGGCGGTGCCGTTCAAGGGGTACTGGTACTGGATCGATGACACCGATATCGCGAGCAAGCGCAATTTCACCTTTCTGATGATCCTGTTCTCGCTCGCCGAAACCGGTCAGTCCACCGCGGCTCCGGTCGTGACGATTCCATCGCGATGATGATGAAGCGCTGCTGGTGAAGTGATGCAACCGACCGCGTCCACTCAGGCCGATGATCGGCGCCTATGGGGGCGAACTGAGACACTCGCAGTTCAACCCCTAGACCTCGATCCGGACACCCCCTGATTCCACCCGATCCCAATAGGGTTCACCTGCCAGCCGCTCCACCAGAAAATCAATAAACGCCCGCACCCGATTCGAGAGGTGGCGGGTGGGCGGATAGACCGCGTAGGCTGACAGTTCTGGCCAGGCATGGTCGGTGAGCACCGTCACCAATTGTCCCGCGCACAAGGCTGGATGAACGTAAAAGGTGGGCAGCAGCAGCAGGCCTTCGTCGGCAATGGCCGCGCGCATCAGGAATTCGCCGCTGCTGGCTGCCAGGCGCACCGGCACGCGCACGCTGCCGGGTAGGCCGTCCGGCCCGCGATAGGTCCACAAGCCCGGATCCCGCGCATTGCTGTAGGCCAGGCAAACATGGTGCGCCAGATCCGCCGCCGTCCCCGGAGTGCCGTGCTGCGCCAGATAACCCGGACTGGCGCACAGGATGTGGCGAATCGGTGCCAGGTGGCGCGCGATCAGGCTGGAGTCTTCCAGCGTGGCGATGCGAACCGCCAGATCGAAGCCTTCCTGCATCAGGTCGATCTGGCGATCGTTGAAGTCCAGATCGAAACGCACCTCGGGATGACGGGTCATGAATTCCTGAATCAGCGGCGCCAGGTGCAGCAGGCCGAACGACAGCGGCAGCGCCACCTTGAG
>JBAVFD010000132.1:0-22525 GCA_049588075.1 Thiobacillus sp. | reverse complement strand
CACCGCCAAATTTCTTCGACAGAATGGTGGTGATCGCGGCAGTCAAGGTGGTCTTGCCGTGGTCAACGTGTCCAATCGTGCCTACGTTTACGTGCGGTTTGGTCCGCTCGAATTTTTCCTTAGCCATTTCAAGTACCCCTCAAATTTGCACAAGTAATGATGTGGTCAATCACGAACAACATCCCGACAACCACACTTAATCACGCCTAATACCGGTAATACTGGTGCCCGCGGACAGAATCGAACTGTCGACCTCTCCCTTACCAAGGGAGTGCTCTACCTCTGAGCTACGCGGGCGCTCAGGGCTGAGCGTCACAATCATTTTTTACGACTGACGATGCGCACAACCCAAACTAAAACTTTCCTGGAGCGGGAGAAGGGAATCGAACCCTCGTCATAAGTTTGGAAAACTTCTGCTCTACCATTGAGCTACACCCGCCCGGCTCTACATGTATTGGTGGTGGGGGAAGGATTCGAACCTTCGAAGGCAGAGCCGTCAGATTTACAGTCTGATCCCTTTGACCGCTCGGGAACCCCACCCAAACGAAGCCAAAGATTATAGTGGCTTTCAGAATCCACTGTCAAACACTCCGCGCGAAAATCGCCCGTTTGGGCATTTTCAATCAGACATTGAACAGGAAATTCATCACGTCGCCATCCTTCACCACGTATTCCTTGCCCTCGGCGCGCATCTTGCCGGCTTCCTTGGCACCCTGCTCGCCCTTGCAGGCCACGAAATCCTCGAAGGCGATGGTCTGGGCGCGAATGAAACCGCGCTCGAAATCGGTATGGATGACGCCGGCGGCCTGCGGGGCAGTATCGCCCTTGTGGATGGTCCAGGCGCGCACCTCCTTCACGCCGGCGGTGAAATAGGTTTGCAGGCCCAGCAAATCGTAGGCGGCGCGGATCAGGCGGTTCAGTCCCGGCTCGTCCCAACCGAGTTCCCTGAGGTATTCAACGCGCTCGTCTACTGTCAGTTCCTGCAATTCGGCTTCCAGCGCAGCGCACACCGGCACCACCGGCGCCCCCTCTTTTTCGGCGAAAGCCTTCAGCGCATCGAGCATGGGGTTGTCGTGGAAGCCGTCCTCGCTGACATTGGCGACATACAGCGTGGGCTTGACCGTCATCAGGCACAGCGGCTTGATTGCCTCCAGGCCCTCCGCATCGAGCCCGGCTGCACGCGCGGGGCGGCCCTCGTTCAGCGCAGCCAGCACCGGTTTCAAGGCCTCCGCGATGACTTTCGCGTCCTTATCGCCTCCGCGTGCCGCTTTTTCATAGCGTATCAACGCTTTCTCAGTGCTCGCCAGGTCAGCGAGCGCCAACTCAGTCGCGATAGTCTCGATATCCGACAGCGGATCGACCTTGCCGGAGACGTGAATCACGTTTTCATCATGAAAACAGCGCACCACATGGCAGATCGCGTCGGTTTCGCGGATCGTGGCGAGGAACTGGTTGCCCAGACCCTCACCCTTGGACGCCCCCGCCACCAGCCCGGCAATGTCAACAAACTCGACAATGGCCGGGACGATTCTCTGCGGCTTGATGATCTCGGCCAGCTGCGCCAGGCGCGGATCCGGCACTTCGACCACGCCGGTATTCGGCTCGATGGTGCAGAAGGGGTAGTTCTCGGCCGCGATGCCCGCCTGGGTCAAGGCATTGAACAGGGTGGATTTTCCGACGTTGGGCAGGCCAACGATGCCGCATTTGAGACTCATGGTTTTTCCTGGATTTTGGGTGGCTAGGTGCTAAAGGCGAGGGGGGTTGGTATTGGCGCGCTGGATGGCCGCGTTCCAGTCATCCTTTTCGATCAGGGGCATCAGATCGAGCGCACGCTCGATGGCCATGTCGATTTCGGTCTGTTCTTCGCGGCGCGGCGGCTTCAACACGTAATTCACCACTTCATTGCGATCGCCGGGATGGCCGATGCCGATGCGCAGCCGCCAGTAGTCCTGCGTGCCCAGATGCGAGGTAATGTCTTTGAGGCCATTGTGCCCGCCCATGCCACCGCCGAACTTGAGGCGCAATTGGCCGGGCGGGATATCGAGTTCGTCATGCACCACCAGAATCTCGGCTGGCGTAATGCGATGAAAGCGCGCAAGCGCGCCCACAGCCTGGCCCGAGCGATTCATGAAGGTTTGCGGCAACAGCATCCACACATTGCGGGCACTCTTGCCAACGATACCGTGAAAGCGGGATTCCATCGCAAGCGACGCGCCCCACGTCTGCGCGAGACGCGCGCAAAACCAAAACCCGGCGTTATGCCGGGTTTCTTCGTAGTCGCGCCCCGGGTTACCGAGGCCGACAATCAGGCGAGGCGCTGTCATGCCGTGCACAGCGCGCAATCCGTCGGGAGCACATCCCGTGAGGATTGCGCGACCGGTTTAAGCCGCAGGGGCGGCAGGCGCGGCGGGCGCCTCTTCGGCCGCACCACCCTTGGGCGCGTTGATCGATGCCACCGCAGGGTTCTCGTGCTTGACGTGGGCAACCAGCTCGACGCCTGCGGGCAGCGTCAGCTCGTTCACATGGATCGAATGGCCGACTTCGAGCTTGCCCATGTCGACTTCGATGAACTCGGGCAGGCTGCCGGGCAGACACTGCACGTCGATCTCGTTCACGATGTGGTGCGGCTTGCCGCCACCGGTCTTGACACCCGGCGCCACGTCGGCGTTGAGGAAGTGCAGCGGCACCTTGACGTGAATCTTGTGATCCTTGTCGACGCGCTGGAAGTCGATGTGCAGCACCTGCTGCTTGTAGGGATGCCACTGCGAATCGCGCAACAGCACCGACTCTTTGGCGCCATCGATATTCAGCGTCAGCACGGAAGCGTGGAACGACTCCTTGCGCAGCGCGTGGTACAGCGCGTTGTGGTCCAGCTCGATTTGCACCGGCGCAGCGGTGCCGCCGTAGACGATGCCAGGAACCTTGCCCGTGTGACGCAGACGGCGGCTCGCACCCGTACCTTGCAACTCACGCTTGGCGGCGATAACTTCGATTTCCATAGTATTTCTCCAGTTTTCACAAAAAAGCCCCCGCGACCAGGGGCATTCCCAGTCCGCTATTCAATAAACAGCGAACTGACAGAATCCTCATTGCTGATGCGGCGGATGGTTTCCGCCAGCAGTTCAGCCACCGACAATTGCCGGATTTTCCTGCACGCCAGCGCGTCGTCGCGCAGCGGGATGGTGTCGGTCACCACCAGTTCGTCGAGCGCGGAATTCGTCACGCGCTCGGCGGCACTGCCCGACAACACGGCATGGGTGCAATACGCCATCACCTTTTCCGCGCCATGCTCCTTGAGCGCGCCGGCCGCTTCGCACAGCGTGTTGGCGGTATCGACCATGTCGTCCATGATGATGCAGGTGCGGCCCTTCACGTCGCCGATGATGTTCATCACCTTCGCCACGTTGGGCTTGGGACGCCGCTTGTCGATGATCGCCAGCTCGCATTCCAGGCGCTTGGCAATCGCCCGCGCCCGCACCACCCCACCCACGTCCGGCGACACCACCATCAGGTTCGGATGGTCGCGCTTCCAGATATCGCCCAGCAGGATCGGGCTGGAATAAATGTTGTCGACCGGGATATCGAAAAAACCCTGAATCTGATCCGAGTGCAAATCCATCGTCAGCACCCGATCCACGCCGACGCCCTGCAACATGTTGGCCACCACCTTGGCCGTGATCGCCACGCGTGCCGAGCGGGTGCGGCGATCCTGGCGTGCGTAGCCGTAATACGGGATCGCAGCGGTGATGCGGCCGGCCGAGGCGCGTTTCAGCGCATCCACCATCACCATCACTTCCATCAGCGTGTCGTTGGTCGGCTGGCAGGTGGACTGCAGGATGAACACATCCTTGCCGCGCACGTTTTCCAGGATCTCGACCATCACCTCGCCATCGGAAAAACGCGACACCGTGGCGCGACCGAGGTGGATATTGAGATGACGCACCACATCGCTGGCCAAACGCGGGTTGGCATTCCCGCTGAACACCATCAAGTTGTCTATGGACACGCGCGTCTCCGGCGATTGGGCTCAGACACCATAACAAAAACAGCCGCCACCGGCGGCTGTTCGCTTAATCTGGCTGGGGAGGTAGGGATCGAACCTACGAATGTCGGAATCAAAATCCGATGCCTTACCACTTGGCGACTCCCCAACAGGCACTACTCGGCGCAGCAGTCGTACAGCGGATGCCTGTCGAGACCCTGCGCCACAAAACCCTGCATCGTTTCGGGCAACTGGCGCAGCACATCCCACGCTGCGTCTTCCGTCCCGAATGATGCAAACACGCAGGCGCCCGAACCGGTCATCCGCGCCTCACCAAATTGTCCCAGCCATTCGAGATGACGGGCGACTTCGGGGTAGCGACTGACAACCACGGGCTGCAAGTCGTTATGACCCATGCCTGCGGAAAAGGGCGCTATTCTGAGGGCTGGCGTATTGCGTGTCAATTCCGGCGCGGCAAAAATTGCGGCGGTCGGCACCTGCACCGGCGGCATCAGCACCACATACCAGGCAGGCGGCGCACTCAACGGATGCAGAATTTCGCCCACCCCCTCGGCAAACGCAGTCTGGCCGAACACAAACACAGGGACGTCGGCGCCCAGTTGCAGCGCCAGGTTCTGCAGGTTTGCACGCGGCAAGTTGACCTGCCACAGGCGGTTGAGCGCCAGCAGCACGGTGGCGGCGTCCGAACTGCCGCCGCCGAGGCCGCCGCCCAGCGGCAGGATTTTTTCCAGCCGGATGCTCACCCCCGCGCCCTCTGGAGCGTAGGTCTGCAGCAGGCGCGCGGCACGCACCGTCAAATCGTCGTCCTCGGCCACGCCCGGCAAATCCCCCTCGCGTACCACACGGCCGTCGTCGCGCAGTTCCAGATGCACGGTGTCGGCGCGATCGATCAGCCGGAACACGCTTTGCAGCAGGTGATAACCGTCGGCGCGCCGGCCGACGACGTGCAGGAACAGATTGAGCTTGGCGGGGGCGGGGTAGGCGTGGCTCATTCGGCTTGCCAGCTATCCGTCACCAGGCGGATTTCCAGCCCCTCGCGCGCCACCACCAGCTTGCGCGGACGCGCAGGCGCATCGGCGGCATATTGCAGGTAATCGATCACCCAGCCGTCCTGTCTGATCTGCGCCAGGCGTCCATCGGCATCGCGCGTGGCCTCGAAGGCACGGCCGGGTGCGGGTCGCGCCTGCACCCACCAGGTCAGGCCGGAAACCGGAAGCGCATAGCCCAGGATGTCACGCGTCAGGGATTCGGCATCGGGCGCGCGCCGCGCAGGCTGATTCGGCACTTCGAGCGTGACACCTTCGGCGTTGCGCTCAATGCGCGCCACGCCTTGCCCCAGCGGCGACGTCAGCAGCAACTCATCCGTGTCCGCACGGTGCTGCCAGCGGATATTTCCCGACAGGCTTTGCTCATCCGTCTGAATGCCGATGCGTCCCTGTAAGGTCCAGTTGGTGGACAGCGCGTTGCCGTTCTGCACAGCCGGAGCGGACGGAGTGGATGCGCACCCCCCCAGAACCAGCGTCAGCCACAGCGGCGCAGCCAAACCCAGCGCTGCAACCCAACGTGTCATCAGGGATTCAGCCGATGCAGCGTTTCCAGCAGCACTTCGTTCTGCGGATGGGTTTGCAAGCTGGTCTGCCACAACTTGCCCGCTTCGTCGCGCTGTCCGCGCGCCCACAGCACTTCGCCCAGATGGGCCGCGATTTCCGGGTCGGGGCGCAACTTGTAGGCACGCTCCAGATAGTCCTGCGCGCGCGCCAGATTGCCCGACCGGTATTGCGCCCAGCCCACGCTATCCAGAATGAACGGGTCATCCGGTGCCAGCGCCAGCGCCTTGTCCAGCAGGGTCATGGCTTCAGCCAGCCGGCCGGTGCGGTCGGCCAGCGTGTAACCCAGCGCGTTGTAGGCCTGGGCGTTGTCAGGGCGCAGCACGATCACGCGGCGCAGGTCCGCTTCCAGCACGTCCAGCTTGCCCAGTTTCTCGGCCACCATGGCGCGGTCGTAGAGCAGATCGGCCGAATCGGGATAGCGCTTGAGGCCTTCCGATAGCACCTCGAACGCCGCCGCGGGCATTTTGCTGTCGCCCAGCAGTTCGGCCTGCGCCTGAATCAGCCGCACGTTTTGCGCGTCGTTTTCGCCGTGCGTAAAGGCCAGCAGCGCGCGCGCTTCATCCAGTTTGCCCGCCTGCGCCAGCAATACGGCCTGACGCGCGCGCGCCGGCACCAGGTAATTACCCGCCTTGACTTCGGCATAGTGCGTCGCCGCCACTTCGGGCTGCTTCGTCCGCTCGGCCACCTGCCCCAGGTAGTAATGCACGATGTCCGAATCGCGCGGATCGTATTCCAGGGTTTGCGTCAGGAAATCGCGCGCCGCATCGACATCGCCCATTTGCAACGCCAGCAAACCCGCCGCCAAGCTGACTTCGGCATTGCGCGGAAAATCGCGGGTGAGCCGGGTGAACTCGGCACGCGCCTCGGTAACCTGATTGGCGCTGACCAGCGTGCGCGCATAAGCCAGCCGCACTTCGCGGGCATCCGGATGGACGGCCAAAAACTCGCGCATGAAAGCCAGCGCATCGGCTTGCGAGGTTTTCGCCAGAATCTGCGCGCGCATCAATGCGGCCGGTTCCCAGCCGGGTCGCAGGCTTTCAGCCTGTTTCAGCGCGGCGACCGCAGCGTCCATGCGCCCGGCCTGAGCGTCGGCCTGCGCGACCGCAAAGCGCGCTTCCGGCAACTTCGGGTAATCAACTGCCAGACGCTCGACCAGCGCCAGCGCAGCCTCGTGGTCGCGCATCTTGCCCATCATGGCCGACAGCTGCATGAAACCGTTGGCGGGATCGTCCTTCAGCAGGGCTCGCAAAATGGGTTCAGCCTCGTCGAGTTTGCCCTCGTTCAGCAGCAACGCCACCAGCGTCTGCTGCGCACGTTCCGAATCCGGTTCGGTCGCCGCCCACAGACGGGTGGCTTCCAGCGCGCCCGCCTGATTACGCGCGAACATCGAAATCTCGGCGGCACGACGGGCAATGCGCGGGTCGCGGGTCTGCCGCGCCAGATCCATATAAGCCGGCTGGGCGACGCCGATCACGCCACGCTGCCCGGCCACCTCGGCCACCAGGAACTTGAACAGAATGTCGGGCGTCAGCGGCTGCTTCGGCAATGCCGCCTGAGCCCTGGCCTTGGCTGCATCCTCCGCCGCCGTATCCGCAGCCACCGCGGTCGACTGCTGCGCCTGGGTTTCCACCGCCTCCGGCTGCGTCGCTTTAACGCCAGGCTGACTGCATGCCGTTGCAAGCAGCAGTGCTGCGTAAAGAGGAACAAATTTGAACTGCGTCATGCTGATTACCTTGGTGGAGGGGTTACTGGTCACGATTCTAAGCTTTCGAGGTCTGCCTGCAAGCCGCGCCGCTTTACTGCGAACGCAGGGCCTCGATCGGATCGAGTCCGGCGGCGCGGCGCGCCGGATAAAAGCCGAAAAACACGCCAATGAGGAAGGATACGCCGACCGCCAGCAGCACCGAGGTAGGCGTCACCGCGACCGGCAGGTCCGCCAGACTGCCGACCAGCCAGGCGCCGCCGACGCCGAGCAGCAGGCCGATGCCGCAACCGATCAGCGACAGGGTCAGCGCCTCGATCAGGAATTGCCACAGCACGTCGCGGCGGCGCGCGCCGATCGCCATGCGAATACCGATTTCGCGGGTGCGCTCGGTCACCGACACCAGCATGATGTTCATGATGCCGATGCCGCCCACCACCAGCGAGATGGCGGCAATGGTGCCGAGCAGGATGCTCATGATGCGGGTGGTGGCCGCGGCGGCTTCGGCAAGCGCCGTCAGGTTGCGCACGCTGAAATCGTCCTCCTGCCCGACCCCGATCCGGTGGCGGCTGCGCAGCACGTTCGTGATGGCGGATTCGGCGGCGTCCATGCTTTTTGCCGACAACGCCTGCGCCATGATGAACCGGGCGCGGTTGCGCAGGCTGTTGCTGAAGATTTTTTGCTGCGCGCTGCTGATCGGCACCATCACGGTGTCGTCCTGATCGCGCCCGTCCAGGCTCTGCCCCTTGGCTGCCAGCACGCCGATCACTTCGAACGGCGCCTGCTTGATGCGGATGATCTTGCCGATCGGGTCTTCATCGCCGAACAGTTCGCGCGCCACCACCTGGCCGATCACCGCCACCCGTGCGCCGCTGCGCACGTCGGCCTCGCTGAAGAAGCCGCCCGACGCCATCGGCCAGTTGCGCACCAGGACATAGTCGGGCGTGGTGCCGAAGACCGAGGTGCTCCAGTTGACGCCGTTGTAAATCAGTTGCGCGCTGCCGGGCGACACCGGCGCGGCGGTCAGCACGTCCTTCAGGTCGCGGATCGCGTCGGCATCGTCGAAGGTGAGCGTCGGCGCATTGCCCGTCGCCACGCGCGCGCCGCCCGAGGTGCTGGCGCCCGACATGATGATGAAGAGATTGCTGCCCATCGACTTGATCGAATCGCGCACCATCGCCTGCGCGCCCTCGCCGATCGCCATCATGAGGATGACCGCCGCCACGCCGATGACCATGCCGAGCATGGTGAGGAAGCTGCGCATGCGGTGGGTGGCCAGCGCGTGCCAGGCGGTTTCGAGCAGGCTGCTGAAGATCATGCCGCGACCCCCGTATGCGCCACGTCTTCCACCACGCGGCCATCCTGAAACCGGATGCGCCGTCGCGCATAGGCCGCGATGTCAGCTTCGTGCGTGACCAGCACCAGGGTGATGCCCTCTTCGCGATTGAGCTGACTGAAAAACGCCATCACCTGGCGGCTGGTTTCGGTGTCCAGATTGCCGGTCGGTTCGTCGGCAAAAATGATGCGCGGACGCGTGGCCAGCGCACGTGCAATCGCCACCCGCTGCTGCTGCCCGCCCGACAGTTGCAGCGGCGTGTGGTGCGAGCGTTCGCCCAGTCCCACCCGTTCGAGCATGGCCTGCGCCTGCTGCCGCCGCGCGTCGCGGCCGACGCCTGCGTACATCAGCGGCAGCGCGACGTTGTCGAGCGCGGTCAATTTGGGCAGCAGGTTGAAGCCCTGGAATACGAAGCCGATTTCACGGTTGCGCAAGGCGGCCAGTTGATCCGACGACAGGCCGCTGACGTCCTGGCCATTGAGGTGATAACTGCCACGCGTGGGACGGTCGAGGCAGCCGAGCAGATTCATGAAGGTGCTTTTGCCTGAACCCGACGCGCCCATGATGGCGACGAACTCGCCCTCGACGATGGTCAGGCTCACCCCGCGCAGCGCCTGAAAGACGCCGGCGCCGGTCGAGTAATCCTTTTCGAGGTTGACCACCTCGATCAACGGCGTTGCCATTAAAACAATCGTCCGCGCGCTGGGCTACCGCCGTTGTCCTTTTTCGCCGTCAGGTCGGCCACGATCACAGCATCGCCCGGCTTCAACTTGCCGCCGACAATCTGGGTGTAGGCCTTGTCGCTGATCCCGGTTTTGATGGTGACCCGCAGCGGCTTGCCATCGGCCAGCACATACACCGCCGAGCCGCGCGGCTTGCTGGCCGCCTCGGTCGCGCTGTCCGCCGGGCGGAAGCGCAAGGCCGTGGTCGGCACCCGCAGCACGTTCGGGCGGGTTTCAACCTGCACCCGCAGATTGGCAGTCATCCCCGGCATCAGCGCCAGATTGGCGTTGGCGACATCGACCACCACGTTGTAGGTGACGACGTTCTGCTCGGTCTTGGCGTTCAGCCGCACCTGCCGCACCACGCCGCTATAGTCGGCATCGGGAAAGGCATCGACACGAAATTTGACCCGCTGGCCGATCCTGACCTGGCCGATGTCTGCTTCCGACACGGTGGAATCGATCTGCATCCGCGTCAGGTCCTTGCCGATCTGGAACAGCGTCGGTGTCTGGAAACTCGCCGCCACGGTCTGGCCGACATCCACCTGACGGTCGATCACGGTGCCGTCAACCGGCGAACGGATCGTGGTAAAGCCGAGATTGATTTCATCGCGCGTCTGCTGCGCGCGCGCCAGCCGCAGTTGCGCCTGGGCCTGCGCCTGCGCGGCCACGGCCTGATCGAGCTCCAGCCGCGACACATATTCCTGCTTGAACAGGGTCTGCATGCGGGCGGCATTGGCCTGCGCCAGATTCAGCTGCGCCTGCGCGTTGGAGACGTTGGCCGTGCTTTGCGCCAGCGCGGCCTGAAACAGGGCCGGATCGAGTTCGGCCAGCACCTGCCCGGCTTTCACCTGCTGGTTGAAGTCGGCCTCGATGCGCTTGACCGTGCCCGACACCTGGGTGCCGACGTTGACCAGCGTGACCGGGTTGAGGGTGCCGTTGGCCGACACCTGGGCGCTGATATCGCCGCGGTCCACGGCCTCGGTGCGAAACTGCGGCTCGCTCGGCTTGTCCTTGTTGCTCCACCACCATCCTGCCGCCGCTGCCATCAGCAGCAACACCACCATCCCGAGCTTTTTCATTTCGTCCCTTCCCGCTGCGCGGGTTCCATCCAGTCCCAGCTCAATTCACCCATCGCCTGCGCCAGCTCGGCACGCGCCACCCGCAGTCCCAGCTGCGTCAGCAACTGGCTGTAGCGCGCCTGCGCCAGGCTGGCCTGCGCGCTCAGCACGTCGAGCAGAATGCCGAGCCCCGCCTGGTAACGCCCGAGCGCCAGCTTTTCGGCGGCCGTCGCGCTTTCCACCAGATCGGTACTGCGGCTGTCCGCTGCAGTTTCGGTTTGCAGGCGGTAATACGCCTGCCACACATCGAGCGCCACCTGATTATTGACACTGTCGCGATCCACCGCCGCCAGTGCGGCCTGGGTTTGCGCGGCCGCGATCTGATAGGTATTGCGATAGCCGGTGAACAGCGGAATGGTCAGGCTGAGTCCCAGACTGGAACTGTTGGCTGCCAGCGCATCAAAATCCTGCCGCTGCGCATTCACAAATGCCGACAGATGCGGCATGCCATCGGCCCTGGCGCTCTGCACGTCCGCCTCGCGCGCCAGCAGCGTCGCCTCCGCCGCGCGCAATTCCGGCCGCCGGCTGCGGGCGGCCTCGATCAGCGCATCCACTGCGTGGTTCATGTCCAGCGTCTGGCTGAACGCCCATTCGTTATCGACCACGCTGAAATGGTTTTGGCTGGCGTCCCCCATCAACCCAGCCAGCTCACCCTGCAGGCGCGCGGCTGTACCCTCGGCGCGGATGCGCTCGATCTGGCGCTGGGTGTAGACCGTTTTGGCCTGCAGGCGGTCGACCGGAATCGCGGTGCCCGCGCCCACCCGCGCGTCGGCGGCCTTGAATGCAGCGAGCGCCGAGGCTTCGACCTCGCGCGCAGCGGTGATCGCGGCCTGCGCCGTCAGCAGATTGAAATACGCGGTGACTGTCTGCAGATACAGCACGCGCACACTGGCTTCATGGCTGGCGAGTGCGGCGGCCAGCATGGATTCGGCAGCATCGCGGCGGGCAGCGCGGCCGCCGAAGTCATACAACAGGTATTGCGCCTCCAGCCCGATTTGCCAGGTGGTGTAATCGTTCGGCAGCACGCTGTTGCCGTCGCGCGCCAGACTGCCGTTGACCGTCACGTCGGGCAGATAGGCACTGTCCGCCAGCCCCAGCTCGGCCGCGCGCAGCCGCGACGCCAGCCAGGCGCTGCGGGTGACGGGGTTGGCGCACAGGGCGCGTTCCACCGCGTGCGCCAGCGTGATCGGGCCCGACAGCGCTGCAAGATTGCAGGCTGTAGCCGGGCGCAAGTCGGCCGCTGGCGACGGCAGCACACGCGGGAACACCTCAAAGGGATCAGCAGCCGAAGCCGTGCCGCTGAGCATCATCACCAGCAGCAGAGGAAGTCGTGAGTTCAAAATATCTAAGGGACGCTGGAAAACCTGGTTTATAGAGCGTTGGTTAGAATCGCAGTGTATCGGTTAGGTTCCCGCTTGCGGGGGCAAAGCCTTGTGCAAACGACTGCGATTGCCCCGCACACTTTACGGACAGCGCCTTTATCGCCCCCCAGCCAAACCACACCATGCCTGAATTACCCGAAGTCGAAACCACCCGCCTGGGACTGTTGCCGCGCTTGCAGGGGCGCGCGCTGAGCCACATTGTAGTGCGCAATCCGCACCTGCGCTGGCCGGTGCCGCGCGATCTGGGAACCCGGCTGGCAGGTCTGACGCTCAAGGGGATCAGCCGGCGCGGCAAGTATCTGCTGTTCGACTTCGGTGCGATCACCCAGATCGTGCACCTGGGCATGTCGGGCAGCCTGCGTTTCGCCGAACCGGACGAGCCCGCTGCGCTGCACGACCATGTCGATTGGCTGTTCGACGACGGCACCATGCTGCGACTGCGCGACCCGCGCCGCTTTGGCGCCGTGTTGTGGACCGACGACGTGGCGCGGCATCCGTTGTTGGCGCATCTGGGCCCGGAGCCGCTGACACCCGCGTTCGACGCCGCCTGGCTGCACGCGCAATGCCAGCGCCGCAACGCCGCCATCAAGCAGGTCATCATGGATGCGCAGGTGGTGGTCGGCGTCGGCAATATTTATGCGTCCGAGTCGCTGTTCCACGCCGGGATCCGTCCTGCCACCGCCGCACGCCGCCTCAGCCGCCCAGCCTGCGTGCGGCTGGCGGACGCTATCAAGCAGGTGTTGACGGCAGCCATCGCCGCGGGCGGCAGTTCGCTGCGCGATTACGTCCACAGCAGCGGCGAACTGGGCTATTTCCAGTTGCAGACGCGGGTGTACGATCGCGCGGGCCTGCCGTGCAAAACCTGCGCCACGCCGATCCGGCGCATCGTACAGGGCCAGCGCGCCAGCTTTTACTGTCCGAGCTGTCAGCACTAATCAGCCACGTCCGATGCAGAAATCAAGTTTGTCATTAACATGTCGTTAACCGACTGTGCCTCATCTGGTAAAACGGCTCCATGAAACCCACCACCCTGGCTGACGAATTCGAGCATTACAGCGCCTGGCGCGATGCCGTGTACGTGCGCGTCGAGGCCCTGCGCGACTGGCTCGACACGCAGGAATTGAATGACGCCGAGTCCGAGATGCGGCTGAATCAACTGCTGGGCCGGCTGCAGGAAGACACGCTGAACGTGGCTTTCGTCGCCGAGTTTTCGCGCGGAAAATCCGAGCTCATCAACGCGATTTTCTTTTCGGATTACCGGCAGCGCGTGCTGCCGTCGTCCGCCGGGCGCACCACCATGTGCCCCACCGAACTGTTCTTCAATCCCTTCCACGCGCCTTCTCTGCGCCTGCTGCCGATCGACACCAAGACCCGCGAGGGATGCATTGCCGACTTCAAGCGCGACACGGCCGCCTGGGTCGAGTTTCCGCTCAACATCGATTCCGCCGAGGAGATGAGCGCGACGCTGATGCGGCTGGCCGACACCATGTCGGTCGATGCGGCCACCGCCGAAGCCTATGGCCTGATCAACCCCGACGACGACGAAACCGCACGCAGCCTGACACGTGACGGCAGCATTGCGATTCCGCGCTGGCGCCATGCCCTGATCAATTTTCCGCACCCGCTGTTGAAGCAGGGACTGGTCATTCTCGACACCCCGGGCCTCAATGCCATCGGCACCGAGCCGGAGCTGACGCTCAACATGCTGCCCAGCGCCCATGCGGTGCTGTTCCTGCTGGCCGCAGACACCGGTGTCACCAAGTCGGACATTGAAATCTGGCACCAGCACATTGCACCGGTGCAGGGCGCCAGCCGGGCGCGGCTGGTGGTGCTGAACAAGATTGACGGCCTGTGGGACGAACTCAAGACGCAGGCCGAAATCGATGCCGAAATCGCCAAACAGGCGGCCAGCAGCGCGGCACTGCTCGATCTGCCCACCGGCCAGGTTTATCCGGTGTCGGCGCAGAAAGCCCTGGTGGCCAAGGTGCGTGGCGATGCCGCCCTGCTGGCGAAAAGCCGCCTGCCTGAACTGGAAGCGGCGCTGACGCAGGAACTGATTCCCCACAAGCAGGCGCTGGTCAGCGAATCGTCCCTGGCCGCGGTGGAAGACGTGGTGGTCAAAACCACCGAACTGCTGGAAACCCGGCTCGCCACCTTCCAGGACCAGGTCGACGAACTGGAGGGGCTGCGCGGCAAAAACCGCGACGTGATCCAGCACATGATGGTCAAGGCCAACGAGGACAAGCAACAGTTCGAACGCGGCCTCGATCAGTTCAATGCGCTACGCAATGTGTTCGCGACCCAAGTCGACACCCTGCGCCAGCGGCTGGGCATGTCGGCGCTGCGCGTCGAAGTGAGCCAGGTGCGGCGGGCGATGGAAAAAAGCCATTTCAGTGCCGGTCTGCGCGATGCGATGGGGCATTTCTTCCGCGAAGTGGATGGCAACCTGAATGCTTCCGCTGAAATCATTCAGGAAATTCGCGCCATGATGACGGCGATGTACCAGAAATTCAGTGACGAACATGGGCTGACGGCAGTCAACCCGCCGGATTTCAGTCTGCACAAATACCGCAGGGAAATGGCGCGGCTGGAGCGCATTTTCGATGAGCGCTTCAACACCCTGTACAAGATGCTGACCGTGGGTCAGCGCCAGTTGACCGCCCGGTTTTTTGACACGCTGGCCAGCAAGGTCGTGCAGGTGTTCGAACTCGCCAACAGCGAAACCGAATCCTGGCTGAAGGCGCTGATCTCGCCGATGGAAACCCAGATGCGCGAGCACAAAACCCAGTTGAAGCGCCGCCTGGAAAGCGTCAGTCGCATTCACGCCGCGACTGAAACGCTGGACGACCGGATTGCCGAACTCGAAACGATCATCGGAACGGTGAGCGACCAGTTGGATAATCTGGCGCGCATCAATACGCGCATCGCCGATGCCCTGTCCGACAATCTGGACGGGGCCCGGCTGGCCAGAACGGCCTGAGTATTACTTGCCGGCGGTCAGGCGCAGGAATTTCTCCTGCAACTGCTCCCTGGTTTCCACATAATCCGGGTTCAGCGGAATGCAGTCGACCGGGCACACCTCCACACATTGCGGCGTATCGAAGTGGCCGACGCATTCGGTGCATTTGTTGGGGTCGATGATGTAAATCTCATCGCCCTGGGAAATGGCGTCGTTGGGACATTCGGGCAGGCAGACGTCGCAATTGATGCATTCGTCCGTGATCATCATCGACATGCGATTCTCCGGGTTATATCAGTTTTTGCTTATTTTCTCACTTAATCGCCGCGCCACCAATGGGTGGACGAAAGGCGTCACGTCGCCGCCCAACTGGGCAATCTCCCGGATCATGCTGGCGGAGATGAACATGTATTGATCCGACGGCGTCAGAAACAGGGTTTCGATGTCGGGCTTGAGGTTGCGGTTCATCCCCGCCAGCTGGAATTCGTATTCGAAATCGGACGCCGCGCGCAGCCCCCGCAGCACGGCGATGGCGCCCTGTGCGGCGACAAAATCGATCAGCAGGCCGGAAAAGCCTTCCACCCGAACCTTCGGCACGTCGGCCAGCACTTCGCGCGTCATCGCCACGCGCTCGTCGATGCTGAAAAAGGGCTGCTTGTTGCGCGACTCGGCCACGGCAACGATGACGCGATCGAACAGCCGCACCGCGCGCCGCACCAGGTCTTCGTGGCCGCGCGTGATGGGATCGAAGGTGCCGGGATAGACAGCGGTCAGCATGGTTTACTCCTTGATCAGCAGCGCGAAATGCGAGCGCCCCGCGCGTCCGCTGCGGTGGATGATAAGCCCGGGCGGCGCGACCACTGCCGAGCCCTGCTCGACATAGGCGTGGCCGCCGGGTTTGAGGTGACGCGCCAGATCGGCGAGTACCGGCGCGGCCAGGCCGCTGTCGAACGGCGGATCAATAAAAATCAGATCGAAGGTCTCGCGATTATTCGCCAGCCAGGCCAGCGCGTCGACCCGCAGGATGTCGAGCTGGCTGGCCCCGAGCGTGACACGATTATGTTCCAGCGCGCGAATGGCCCGTGCATCACGCTCGATCATGATGACACGCGCTGCGCCGCGCGAGGCCGCCTCGAATCCCAGTGCGCCGCTACCGGCGAACAGGTCCAGGCAGGTCCAGCCCGGCAAATCCTGCCCCAGCCAGTTGAACAAGGTCTCGCGCACGCGGTCGGGCGTGGGACGCAGACCGTCTGCATCGGGAAAATCCAGCAACCGGCGGCGGTATTGCCCGCCGATGATGCGCACCCGGTTGGCTACCCCATGCGCGCGCTGCGGCGCGGCGCGATTAGCGAGCACCCTCGGCCCCCACCACCACGGTCACCAGCTTGTCGGCATCCAGCCGGCGGGCAAACGCCTGCTTCACCGCCGCCACATCCACCGCATTCACCTTGTCGACCCAGGTATCCAGATAATCCAGCGGCAAATTATAGAAGCCGATCACCGACAGGTAATCGAGGATCTTCTTGTTGCTGTCGATACGCAGCGGAAAGCCGCCGGTCAGGTTGGCCTTGGCCTGCGTGAGTTCGGCCTCGCTCGGCCCGTCGGCGATGAACTGCCGCAGCGTGTCCCTGGCCACCTTGAGCGCGGCGTCCGTCTGTGCGGTCTTGGTCTGCAGGCCGAGCTGGAACGGCCCGGCCGCCTGCATCGGCATGAAATAGCTGGAAGCGCTGTAGGCATAGCCGCGCTTGTCGCGCACCTCTTTCATCAGCCGCGAATCGAAGCCGCCGCCGCCCAGTACATAGTTGCCGACATACAGCGGAAAGAAATCGCGATCGCCGCGCGCCATCCCCACCGCGCCCACCAGCATATGGCTTTGCGTGGACGGATGGGCGATGCGCGCGTCGGAGACCGGCGCCGGGGCAGGTTGCGGCAGGTCGGCCACCCGCGCCGCCTTCGACAGGCCTGCCGCCAGCCGCGTCGCGATGGCCTCGGCTTCGGCGCGGCTGATGTCGCCCATCAGCGCAATCACCGCATTCGGCGCGCTGTAGTGCGCGCGATAAAACGTCTGCAAGTCGCCGCGCGTGAGCTTGTCGATCGCGGCGGGGTCGCCCGCCTCGTCGTGCGCGTAGGGATGCTTGCCATACAGCGCGCGATAAAACGCCTTGTCGGCGACCGTACCGGGGTCGGCTTCGGCTTCTCGAATGCCCGAAATCAGACGCTGTTTTTCGCGCTTGATGACGGCCTGCGGAAACTCGGGCTGCTGCAGCACCCGCACCAGCACATCGAGCGCGGCCGTTTTTTCGGCAGTGGACGACAGCGTGCGCAGGGTGACGCCGGCGCGGTCGCGGTCGAATGCGCCACCGAGATCGGCGCCGACATCCGCCAGACGATGCGCAATCTCGGTGTCGGACAGGCCGCCTGCGCCCTGATCGAGCAGACCATGGGTCAGCTGTGCGAGCCCCTCCTGGCCAGCCGGGTCGCGCGCGCTCCCGCCGGGAAAATCCACCGAAATATCCAGCATCGGCAACTCGTGGCTTTCAACGAAATAGACCCGCGCGCCCTGTGGCGTTTGCCAGTTCTGGATCGCCAGTGCTGCCTGCGCAGACAGCGGCAGGCAGAGCAGCCATGCAATCAGAAAGTGCTTAATTGTCATGGCGTACTCCTGCTACCGCCGCGTGATGCGGCTGCGGTTTCAACGGTTGCGGGTCGAGTTCGGCCACGCTCAGCTGATCGTCTTTCAGCCATTGCTGCGCGGCCGCTTGCACCTCCTGGGCGGTCACCGCGCGCAACTTGTCGACGCGGTGCGCCAGCGCCTCGGGCGGCAAGCCGGCGATGGCGTATTCGCCCAGTTGCATGGCCTGATAAAACAGCGAATCGCGCTGATAGACGTCTGCCGCGATGACTTGCGCCTTGACCCGCGCGAGTTCCGCTGCGCTGATGCCTTCGCGCTGAACGCGCTCGATTTCGCCACGAATGGCGTGTTCCAGAGCCGCCACGGACTTGCCCGGCGCGGGTGTCGCGTCGATCATGAACATGCTTGGCCCGCGCGCGACAGCGTCGTAACCCGCGCTCGCGTTCACCGCGGTCTGCTGCGTTTTGACCAGCGATTTTTGCAGCCGCGCCGAGTCGTTGCCCGACAGCACCCCGGCCAGTATTTGCAGCGCGTAGGGCGTGGTGTCCTTCTGCCAGTCCTTCAAGGTCGGGGCATGCCAGGCCATCAACAGGTAGGGCAACTGTGCCGGGGCTTTGACCACAATGCGCTTGCTGCCCACCTGAGCCGGCTCATCCTGCGGCTTGCGCGTCGGCAACGCCCGCGACGGCAGCGCGCCGAAATGTTTTCTGGCCAGCGCGATGACTTCGTCGGACTTCACGTCGCCCGCCACCACCAGGGTGGCGTTGTTGGGCGCGTACCAGCGCGCATACCAGTCACGCGCGTCCTGCCCGGTCATGTTCTGCAAGTCATCCATCCAGCCAATGATGGGGCGGCGGTAGGGATGCGTTTGATAGGCGCTCGCCATCAGGTGTTCGTACACCACCGATTGCGGCTGGTCGTCGGTACGCAGCCGCCGTTCTTCCATCACCACCTGGATTTCCTTGGCAAACAGTTCGTCGCTGATCACCAGATTCGCCATGCGGTCGGCTTCCAGCTGCATCGACAATTCCAGCCGGTCTTTCTGCATTTGCTGGAAATAGGCGGTGTGGTCGCGGCTGGTGAACGCATTCTCGCGCCCGCCCGCCGCTGCGATTTTTTTCGAGAACTCGCCCGACGGCACGTCTTTGGTGCCCCTGAACATCATGTGCTCGAGCACGTGCGCCACCCCGGTGGTGCCGTTGAATTCGTCCATCGAGCCGGCGCGATACCACACCTGCGACACCATCACCGGCGCGCGATGGTCTTCCTGCACGATCACCCGCAAGCCATTGTCCAGCGTGACATCCGTCACCGCCGCCTGGACGCTGCCCACTGCAAGCGCCAACACGATTCCCCACATGCTCCGCATGTCTTCACCTCTAATTGAATGAGCCCGCATGATAAGCCGTAGCCGAATGATAAGATTGGGCTGTTCGTCAAACAGCTGTGCTGACTGCCTTAACCCGTGTTTAGTTTCTTCAAAAAATCCAAACCTGCTCCCCAAGCGGAAACGGCTGCGCCCGAGCAGATCGCGCCCGGGCCGGCTGCGCCTTCCACAGCTGCCGTCGAAGTCACCGAATCCCCGCGCCCGGGCTGGGCGCAGCGACTCAAGCAGGGCCTGGCCAAAACCCGCGACCGGCTCGGCGGCCAGCTCTCCAGCCTGTTCGGTGTCGGCCGCAAGATCGACGCCGAGCTGTTCGAGGAACTGGAAACCATCCTCATCACCGCCGATGTCGGCGTCGATGCCACGCACGCCTTGCTCGACACCCTGCAAAAAAAGGTGCGGCGCGAAGGGCTGACCGAGGCGTCCGACTTGCAGGCTGCGCTGAAACAGGCACTGGTTGATCTGCTGCTGCCGCTGCAGGCGCCGCTCGTCATCACGCCCAGGCAGCCTTTCATCCTGATGCTGGCGGGCGTCAACGGCGCCGGCAAAACCACCACCATCGGCAAACTCGCCAAGCTGTATCAAGCGCAGGGACTGTCGGTACTGCTGGCGGCGGGCGACACCTTCCGCGCCGCCGCGCGCGAACAGCTGCAGGTCTGGGGTGCGCGCAACAATGTCACCGTGGTGAGCCAGGAAAAAGGCGATTCCGCCGCGGTGATTTTCGACGCCATCCAGGCGGCGCGCGCTCGCGGCATCGACGTGGTGCTGGCTGACACCGCCGGTCGTTTGCCGACCCAGCTGCATCTGATGGAAGAGATCAAGAAGGTCAAGCGCGTGATCGAAAAAGCCGCGCCGGGTGCGCCGCACGAAGTGCTGCTGGTGCTCGATGCCAACACCGGACAGAACGCGGTGATGCAGGTCAAGGCCTTCGACGATGCGCTCGGGGTGACGGGTCTGGCGCTGACCAAGCTTGATGGCACCGCCAAGGGCGGCGCGATTGCCGCGATCGCCCAGGCCCGGCCGATCCCGGTGCGCTACATCGGCGTCGGCGAGGGGATGGATGATTTGCGGCCATTCGATGCGCGCGAATTTGTTGAGGCCGTATTCAGCGCATGATCAGTTTCAGCCAGGTCACCAAACGCTATCCCGGCGGCCACGAGGCGCTGTCGGGAGTCGACCTCGCCATCGACAAGGGCGAGCTGGTGTTCCTCACCGGCCATTCCGGCGCGGGCAAGTCCACCCTGCTGAAACTCATCGCCGCCATCGAGCGCCCCACCAGCGGCGTGGTCTCGGTCAGCGGCCAGAACATCAGCCGCCTGTCGCAGCGTGCCGTGCCCTATCTGCGCCGCAATATCGGCCTGGTGTTCCAGGATCACAAGCTGCTGTTTGACCGCAATGTGATCGAAAACGTGGTGCTGCCGCTCGACATCGCCGGCCTCGAGCGCCGCGAATCGCTGAAGCGCGCGCGCGCGGTGATCGACAAGGTCGGCCTGCTCAATCGCGAAAAAGCCAATCCGGTCAGCCTGTCGGGCGGCGAACAGCAGCGCCTGTGCATTGCCCGCGCACTGGTGAGCCGCCCCGCCCTGCTGCTGGCCGACGAACCCACCGGCAATCTCGACGCCGGTTACGCCGCCGACATCATGGCGATGTTTCGCGACTTCCATCAGGTTGGCACCACTTTGGTCATCGCCACCCACGACGACCGCGCCATCTCCGCACTGGGCGGCCGCACGCTGCACCTGGACCACGGCAAAGTCGTGGGGGCGGCAGCATGACCGGCTGGCTGCGCCATCAGAAGCATGCGCTCACGTGTGCGCTGCGTCGTTTGCTTGCGCAACCGGTTGCGGCGTTGCTCACCACGCTGGCAATGGGGGTGGCAATCAGCCTGCCGAGCGGGCTGTATTTGATGCTCGGCACGCTCAACCGGCTGGCGGGCGATCTGCCCGCACAGCCGGAAATCAGCCTGTTCCTCGACGCCGGGGTGTCGCCCGCGCAACAGCAGGCCATTGCCGCCCGGCTGAAACAGCCCGACATTGCCCAAGCCCGTCATGTGCCGAAAGAACAGGCGCTCAGCGCGCTGAGCACCTCCCAGGGTTTGACCGACATCACCGCTGGCCTCGCCGAAAATCCGCTGCCGGACGCCTGGGTGGTTCGCCCGCAAGCCTCCACGCGAGTAGAACTGACGCGTGTCGCGGACGCGCTCGGCAAGCTGCCCGGCGTGGCCGAAACCCATCTCGACAGCCAGTGGGCGGAGCGCCTGCAGGCCGCGCTCGCCATCGGTCGCACCGGCGTGTGGCTGCTGACGGGGCTGTTCGGCTTCGCGCTTGTCGCCATCTCGGGCAACGCCATCCGCGCGCAAGTGTTGGCGCGGCGCGACGAAATCCTCGTCAGCCGCCTGATCGGCGCAACCAACCGCCATATCCGCCGGCCTTTCCTGTATCTGGGGGCACTGCAAGGCCTGCTGGGGGGATTGGCCGCAGGCGGCGTGCTGGCCATTGCGGGCGGGGTGCTGCGCGCGCCGGTCGCGCATCTGGCGGGTTTGTACGGATCGTCCTTCCATCTGCTGCCGCCGACCGGCCTAGCCATCGCCGTCGTGCTGGGTCTGACCACCTTGTTCGGTTGGCTTGGCGCCTGGTTCTCGGTCGCACGTACGCTGCGCCAGGTCGAAGCGACACGCTAAATTTCTGCGATTGGCGGAACCCTCCAGCGTTTTGGCACTCCGATTCCGAGAGTGCTAAAATAATTATGTAAGGAGGTTTTCACACATGAATCCAACTCTGTCTTTACCCGTACCTGCGGCTTACAGTCTGGATAGCTATCTCCAGACCGTTAATCGTTACCCCATGCTCAGTCTGGAGGATGAGCAGCGGCTGGCGCGCGCCTGGCACGACCATCAGGATGTGGATGCGGCACGTCAGCTGGTGTTATCGCATCTGCGCATGGTGGCAAGTGTGGCGCGGCATTATCTGGGCTACGGCCTGCCCCAGGCCGACCTGATCCAGGAAGGCAATGTCGGCCTGATGAAGGCGGTGAAGCGTTTCGACCCTGATCGCGGCGTGCGCTTGGTATCGTTCGCACTGCACTGGGTGCGCGCTGAAATCCATGAATACGTGCTGAAGAACTGGCGGTTGGTCAAAGTGGCGACCACCAAGTCGCAGCGCAAGCTGTTTTTCAACCTGCGCAGCCTGAAACAGTCGCTCAACACCATGACGCTGCAGGAAGCCGACGCCATGGCGCGCGAACTCAACGTCAGCCGCAAGGACGTGCTGGAAATGGAAACCCGCATGTCGGGGCACGATGTGTCGATCGACCCGATGGTGGATGACGGTGAAGAGGGCTACAGCCCGCTGGCCTATCTGGCAAGTCCGGACGAAAACCCGGCACAGCAGCTTGAACGCGAACAAACCGAACGCCTGCGCCATACCGGCCTGACCACCGCACTGGAAAACCTGGATGAACGCAGCCGCCACATCATCAAGGCGCGCTGGCTGACCGAGGGCGAGGCCGCAACCCTGCACGAACTGGCCGCACATTACGGCGTGTCAGCCGAGCGGATTCGTCAGATTGAAGCGCGCGCGCTGCAAAAAATGCGCGCGGTGATTCCGGCCTGACCCGCCCGCAGTCTCCCCAATGACACAGCCCCGTCGCTTCAATAGAAGCGGCGGGGCTGTGTC
>JBAVFD010000131.1:0-1816 GCA_049588075.1 Thiobacillus sp. | reverse complement strand
CCCCAGTTCGAGCCGCCCCGCCTGCTTGTCAAGCAGGCGCAGCACCACGCGCTCGCCATGACCGGTGGGCAGCGTCGACACCCGCACGTCGACCGGCCGCCCGGCCAGGCGCAGGGTGATGCGGCCGTCCTGCGGCAGGCGCTTCTCGGCGATGTCGAGCTGCGCCATCACCTTGATGCGCGAAACGATCGCCGCGTGCAGCGCACGCTTCGGCTCGATCACGTCGCGCAGCGCGCCGTCCATGCGAAAACGCACCACCGAGCGCGTCTCGAACGGCTCGATGTGGATGTCGGAAGCGTTCTCGCGCAGCGCCTGCGTCAGCAACGCGTTGATCAGGCGGATGATCGGCGCGTCGTCCTCGCTTTCCAGCAGGTCGGCCACCTCGGGGATGTCCTGCGCCAGCTGCTGCAGGTCCATGCCCTGCTCCATGTCGTCGACCAGGCTGGCCGCATGGTTGTCGCCGCGCGCATAGGACTGGTCCAGCGCGCGCTCGAACTGCTCCGGCGTCAGCACCTGCGTCTGCAGCGGGCGCTTGAGAATGCGCCGCAGCTCGGCCAGCGTGGCGGGCTGGGCCCCCTCGCGCAGCCACACCTCGATCTCGTCGTCGCTGCGCCGCGCCACCAGCGCCCCGTGGGCGCGGGCAAAGCCGTAGGGCAGCAGCGCGGCAAGCTGGGGATCCGGAACCGGGGTCGCGGGCGTATCCATGACGGACATCAGCGGATCGACCGCTGCGGCAGGTCCTTCAGTTCGGGCAGCGTGTCCACCGGCATGTCGGGCAGAAACACGTTCGGTGGCGTCCGATACTCGGCCTGCTTGTTGCGGACGAAGTCATAACGGTCGCTGGTCAACGCGTTGGCGCTGTTGGCGTCGCGCAGCACATACGGGCGCAGGAACACCATCAGGTTGGTTTTCACCCGCTTGCGCTTCTCATACCGGAACAGGTAGCCGACCACGGGAATGTCGCCCAGCAGCGGCACCTTTTCGATGCCGCCATCGGTCAAATCCGAAATCAGCCCGCCCAGGACGATGATCTGGCCATCGTCGACCAGCACGGTGGAATCGATCGAGCGCATGTTGGTGATCAGGTCGGCCGCCGCCGCGGTGCTCGAACTCAGGTTGGACACCTCCTGATGGATCAGCATCTTGACCGATCCGCCTTCCGACACCTGGGGGCGCACCTTCAGCGTCACCCCGACGTCGCTGCGCTCGATGGTCTGGAACGGCGCCACCGTGGTGGTGGTGCCGGTCTGCGCGTACTGGCCGGTGATGAACGGCACGTTCTGGCCCACCACGATCTTCGCCTCCTCGTTGTCCAGCGTCAGCAGGTTGGGCGTCGACAGGATGTTCGAGTTGGCGTCCGACTGCAGCGCCTTCACCAGCGCACCGAGGTTGGTCACCACGCCGAGTCCGGGAATGTTGATGGTGCCCTGGACCACGCCGACGTTCAGTCCCTGACTCAGGCTGCCGAGGTTGGCCGCCGCGTCGATGATGTTGGTGCCGGTGCCGCGGGCGCCAAAGTTGGTGCCGCCGATGAAATTCGTTCCGCTGTCGTACAGGCGGCTCAAATCCATCCATTGCACGCCGAACTCGGCTGCCTTCTCGGCGGACACTTCCACGATCAGCGCTTCGATGTACACCTGGGCACGGCGTGCGTCGAGCTTGTCGATCACCGCGCGCAGCGAATTGTAGGTCACGTCGGGCGCCCGGATGATGAGCGAATTGGTCGCCGGGTCGGCGAGGACGATGTCGTTGCCGGCCGCACCGGACCCGCTGCCGCTGCTGACGCTGGCCGTCGTCCCGGCGGCCGCGCCAGCCG
>JBAVFD010000130.1:0-1782 GCA_049588075.1 Thiobacillus sp. | reverse complement strand
GCCCAGTTCGGCGGAGATTTCGTGCTCGGTCGGCGGCTTGCCGTTGCGCTGTTCCAGCCGGTTGATGGTGGCTTCGATCTGCCGCGATTTTTGCCGCACGTGGCGCGGCAGCCAGTCGGCCTCGCGCAGTTCGTCGAGCATGGCACCGCGAATGCGCTGGGTGGCATAGGATTCGAACTGCGCGCCCTGGGTGCCGTCAAAGCGTCCGACCGCATCCATCAGGCCGATCAGTCCGACCTGGATGAGGTCGTCAACCTCGACGCTGGCGGGCAAGCGCGCCATCATGTGATACGCAATGCGCTTGACCAGCGGCGCATATTTGGTGACCTGTTCGTCCTGTGACGATTGTTTACCCGCCATATTCAAGGCCATGTTCCCGTGCTTTCTGTTTTATAACGAGCCAGCAGACTCGTCTCCCCGTGCGCCATTCTAGCGGCTAGTACGGAAAATGCATCGTCCTCGTGTGCCACGCTGCAAATGGCCTGCGCGAACCGCCGCTCAAGAAAGTGGCGGCACGCGGCCACGACATGTTCGCAAGCCGCCGGATCACCCAGCAAACCCACACTCACCTCCTCTTTTGCATGAGACAGGGTTTTAAGCAGGATGTAGGCGCGCAGCATCGATTCATCCGTGGCCTGAATCTCGACGATCATCGCATGAGCCGCACCGGGCATCAGTACCAGATCGGCTCCGCCCGACCCCACGTCGAACACCACCTGATCGTAGCCGCGCGCCACAGCGGGCAAGGCGGGTTCATCTGCCCGTACGCCGGGGGCATGCCAGCCCTCGCCGTATAGCTGCGGCAGGGTGCGCAGCTGTCCTCGCTGGATCTGCTGTTTCCAGTCGAACAAACTGCGCGCGGGAGAGTCGGCAAACACCCGCCCACAGGCATCGACCAGCAGCAAGGTCGCACCGCGCTGATGCAGCGCGTGCACAAGTTTGATGGTGGATTCGGCGGAATCGAAAAAACAGGTGATGCAGCCAGGTGCTTGCTGGGCGCTGCGCCGTCGCAACCCGGCAGCCTGGTCAGCCGACATGGATGCCCTTCAGGGTGGAGCGCTCTGCGCGTTCGGCCTCGACGCCGGCAAACAGCGGCCAGTCTTCGGCATCCAGCGCATAGGGGGTTGCTAGCTGACCGCCCTTCAACGCGCGATCAATCAGGTACGTGGCACTGGGCAGGTGGAAGTCTTCCGGCACGCGCTGCCCGCCGCTGATGTACGCCAGCGGCAGGCGATGGCGGATCAGGCTGTCGAGCGCTGCGCCCGGCTGCGGGGTTTCGTCGAGCTTGGTGAGAATGCAGGCAGCCGCGCCCTGGCCAAAATGCGTCATTGCCTGCTCGATTGCTGCGCCCTGCTGATTGGCGGAAATGACTGCGAGCCGGTGTACGCCCAGCGTATCGAGCGCCTGTGCCTCACGGCTGCGCGGGTCGGATGGGGCAAAGCCTGCGGTGTCGATCAGCACCAGTTTTTTGGCGGCGAGTTGCGGCAGCAGCTGAGCCAGCCTGGCCCGGTCTTCGGCCACATGCAGCGACACCCCCAGCAGGTCGGCATACACCGTCAATTGCGCTGCCGCGCCAATGCGGTAAGCGTCGGCCGCCACCAGCGCCACTTGCGCGGCGCCGTGCGCATCCACGCCGCGCGCGGCGAGCTTGGCCAGCGTCGTGGTTTTGCCCGAACCGGTGGAGCCGACCAGCGCGTAACGGCCTCCCCTGGCCAGCAGATCGGCGTCTCGCCCCAGCACGGGCAGGTTGCGGATCAGCACCTGGCGCAGCCAGCGCTGGGC
>JBAVFD010000129.1:0-14541 GCA_049588075.1 Thiobacillus sp. | reverse complement strand
ATCGAAGCCCCTGCCCGCACACCGCAAACGAATAATGCCCGCGCGTACCCGGCTTGGACGAGAACAAGGCCGCCTGCGGACGTGGCTTGCGCGGCTGGTTGGAGTGGGTGGTGCCGTGCGGAGTCGGCGCGGCACGACTGGCTGCGGGCTTGGCGCCGCCGTCTAAGGGTTTGCCTTGCGGCGCACGCCCGGACGCATTGCGGCCGCTGCCGGGTTGTCCTTGGCGCTGACCCTGGCGTTGTCCCGCATTCTGACCCTGACGCGGACCACCGCGACCCTGCGGCGGACGCGGCGGACGTTCGTCGGACATCAGGTCGGCTTTGGCCGGCGGAACGAAGCCGGGTTCGATTTCGACCCGCACGATCGCGCGCTTGATCAGCTTTTCGATGTCGCGCAGATAGCTCATTTCCTCGTCATCCACCAGCGACAGCGCCGATCCGGTTGCCCCGGCACGGCCGGTACGGCCGATGCGGTGAACGTAGTCTTCCGCCACGTTGGGCAGTTCAAAGTTCACCACCTGCGGCAGCTGGTCGATGTCGATGCCGCGGGCGGCGATGTCAGTCGCCACCAGCACGCGCACGCTGCCGTCCTTGAAACTGGCCAGCGCCTTGGTGCGCGCCCCCTGGCTCTTGTTGCCGTGGATCGCGGCGGCGCTGATGCCGTCCTTGATGAGCTTTTCGGCCAGCTTGTTGGCGCCGTGCTTGGTGCGAGTAAAGACCAGTACCTGCTGCCAGTCGTGGTGCTTGATCAGGTGCGCCAGCAGGTCGCGCTTGTGCGCCTGCGGCACCCGGTGCATCGACTGCTCGATGATCTCCACCGCGGTGTTGCGACGCGCGACTTCGACGCTCTTCGGGTTGTGCAGCAGGCCGTTGGCCAGGGTGCGGATCTCGTCGGAGAAGGTCGCCGAGAACAGCAGGTTCTGCCGCTGCTTCGGCAGCACCGCGAGCACCTTCTTGATGTCGCGGATGAAGCCCATGTCGAGCATGCGGTCGGCTTCGTCGAGTACCAGGATTTCGACGCCGGACAGATCCACCGTCTTCTGCCCCATGTGGTCGAGCAGGCGGCCCGGTGTCGCCACCAGGATGTCCACGCGCGACTTCAGCGCCTTGAACTGCGGATTGATGTTGACGCCGCCGAACATCACCATCGAGGTGAGCGACAGATACTTGCCGTAGGTCTTGACCGACTCCTCGACCTGAGCGGCGAGCTCGCGCGTCGGCACCAGGATCAGGCAGCGCGGGCGACCGGGCTTCGGCGCCTGCGCGGCGCGCGTCGACAGGTGATGCAGGATCGGCAGGGTGAAGCCGGCGGTCTTGCCGGTGCCGGTCTGCGCAGCGGCGAGCAGATCGCCGCCTTCCAGCACCTGCGGAATCGCCTGCGCCTGGATCGGGGTGGGCGTGGTATAGCCGGCATCGGCAATCGCACGCAAGATGGGTTCGGCCAGCGCAAGGCTGGCAAAGGTGGTTTCAGTAGTCATGTAGGTTTCCTGCGACGGCCTGTTGCGCTTGTGGCAACACCAATCGAGGCAGACGAATCGTGATCGTGAGATCGGTACTAAAGGCCCGCGACGATTGGTAGACGCGGGGTGTCTGGACTTGTGCCTGCCAGACAGGAGGTGTTCGGGTGGTGGGCAGTACAGGGTTTGAACCTGTGACCCCCGCCGTGTGAAGGCGATGCTCTACCGCTGAGCTAACTGCCCCGAAGCGGCGCGAATTAAACCACACCCCGGCCATCAAGGTCAATTTCAGGGCGGTCTATCCAGTAAAATAGTGCCCTTTTGCCTCGTCTGCCTCCATGATCCGCACCCGCTTCGCTCCCTCTCCCACTGGTTATCTGCATATCGGCGGCGCGCGTACCGCGCTGTTCTCGTGGGCGTTTGCGCGTCATCACGGCGGCCAGTTCATCCTGCGCATCGAGGATACCGACATCGCGCGCTCGACGCCCGAGGCAGTGCAGGCGATTCTCGACGGCATGGCCTGGCTCGACCTGAACCACGACGAAGGCCCGTTCTACCAGACCAAGCGCCTGTATCGCTACAAGGAAGTGATCGAGCAGATGCTGGCCACCGGCCAGGCCTATCTCTGCTATTGCAGCCCGGAAGAACTCGACGAGATGCGCGAGGCGCAGCGCGTTCGTGGCGAAAAGCCGCGCTACGACGGCCGCTGGCGCCCCGAGCCCGGCAAGATGCTACCGATGCCGCCGTCCGGCGTGCAGCCGGTGGTGCGCTTCAAAAACCCGCTTGAAGGCACGGTGGCGTGGAAGGATCTGGTCAAGGGCACCATCGAGTTTGCCAACGCCGAACTCGACGACCTCATCATCGCGCGCGCCGACGGCACCCCGACCTACAACTTCTGTGTGGTGGTGGATGACTGGGACATGCAGATCAGCCACGTCATCCGCGGCGACGACCACGTCAACAACACCCCGCGCCAGATCAACATCCTCAAGGCGCTGGGCGCGGCGGTGCCGCAATACGCCCACCTGTCGATGATCCTCGGCGACGACGGCACCAAGCTGTCGAAGCGCCACGGCGCGGTGTCGGTGATGCAGTATTCCGAGGAAGGCTATCTGCCGGAAGCGGTCATCAACTATCTGGCGCGGCTCGGCTGGTCGCACGGCGACGCCGAGCTGTTCAGCCGCGAGCAGTTCGTGCAGTGGTTCGACCTCGATCACATCACCTCGTCGGCCGGGCAGTTCAACACCGAAAAGCTGCGCTGGCTCAACCAGCAGTACATCAAGGCGGCCGACGACGCGCGGCTGGCTGCACTCACCCGTCCCTTCCTCGTGCGCAACGGCGCCAATCCGGACGACGGCCCCGACCTTGCCGCGGTGTGCGCGCTGGTCAAGGAACGCGCCGCCACCATCGAGGAACTGGCCGATGCCGCCACCCTGTTCTACCGTACCCTGCACCCCACGCCCGAACTGCTGGCGCAGCACGTCACGCCCGAGGTGTTGCCCGCGCTGGCCGATCTGGCGGCACGCCTTGAAGCGCTGACGTGGGAACGCAGCGCCATCAGCGCCGCATTCAAGGAAACCCTCGCCGCCCACGGCCTCAAGATGCCCAAACTGGCGATGCCGGTGCGCGTGCTGGTCACCGGCGAACCGCAGACCCCGGCGATCGACGCCACGCTGGAACTGATCGGCAAGGACAAGGTGGTCGGCCGCCTGAAAGCGGGGCTGCAGGCCGCCCAAGCCTGACCGATTCCGCGTATAATGCGCGCTGTTTTTTCGCCGATGTAGCTCAGTTGGTAGAGCAGCGCATTCGTAATGCGAAGGTCGCCAGTTCGATTCCGGCCATCGGCACCAATAAACAAGCGGCTTCCAGTGATGGAAGCCGTTTTCATTGCTGACTCAGGATTGCTCTGGGAGGTATGTGTTCAGCCGTTTCGGATAACACAAAAAACCCGGCGTGCGGCCGGGTGTGTGGCCGGGCGACCGCTTCGACTGACGTTCAACATAGAGGTATGCGTCGCGTCCAACGCGACCGCCAGGTCAGGCGGCAAAGGCACGGGGGTCTTCGGCCTTGACGTGACTGTCGTCAAAGGCCCAACCGCCAGGCAAACGTTTCGTGTACGGCTCGCATGCGAGGACTCGGCCGGCTCACTTGTCACTCTCGAAGATTTTCGTGGGCAACGTAAACTCCCCGTTCGACTTGAAATGCAGGCTATTGAACGCCGGCCCTGCGAGTTTCCCGGTCATCTCATACGCGAGCTTCCCGCGGTATTCGCTGGTCAAGGCGCCGATGGCCTGGTGCGCGATGCGCAATACCGAAATACTCACCGGGACGTCAATGACCGTCTCACCAAAGCGCGGCACGCTGCCAACAGCGTCGCTCACGCCCGTGGCGAAAAGCTTGCCTTGCACGTCCATCTGGACTGCCACACCGTTGAAGTCGAGAGGCACGTCATTGGGATTTTGAATGCGCAGCTTGACCAGCATTCGCAACTCCAGTCCCTCACCTTGAAGCGGCTCCACGCCCGCGATGATGACCTGAACGGGTTCCCGGCCCTGTAGGCTGGCGCAGCCACCAAACAGAAGCACTCCGAAGGCAAGCAGTACAAGCAGCACGTTCCGACTCATTGACATGATGATCCCCGTCGCAATAACCACGTGTCGGGTGGAACGGTCAGTGCCCCCCCACGTCGGCTGGAGTATTACGTTTCGCAGTCGCGCTAACGATAGCAAACTTATGTGTTGTCTTTCACTGTCCTGGTCGTGCCATTCGACGCGACTGAAGCAACGCCGGCATCGCGAGACTCGGCGGTTGCATGCCTCTGACTCGACCCGATGGCCTGGTGATTTGCAGCCTACAGCTTGAAATAGTGCGTGCCATTTTCTTTCTCCTGCGTGGTCGAAGTAATTGACACCCGGTGCGTCGGGTGGAAACAGATGAAATATGCCGGGTCCGGGGATGGGGGCGCTATGTCCTTCGGAAGATGCCGAGCTTGCCCAGGATGAAGATCAGCAGCGCCGCGCCGGCGATTGCGACGACGAAGCGCGCGATGCCCCCTATGGCCGCAAAGCCCAGCATACCGGCGATCCAGTAGCCAAGCATCGAGCCCACCACGCCTACTGCCACGTTGGCGATCCAGCCCATCTGGGCGTTGGTCTTCATGACGATGCTTGCCAACCAGCCGACGACTCCACCAATGATCAACGAGATGATCCAACTCATGTTTTTCCGCCCTTGGTTATCGAAACTACCCATCCGCGCATCCCGGCGCGGCTAACGCATGGCCTTGCTGGTCATCCGCATAATGTTGTCGGGAACCAGTGGGCCGGCATGAGCTTGTTCCGGATTGCTGGAGGCAACGCCCCCGTTCATGCATCCACTCAATGTAGTACAGAAAAAAAGGATGTTGAGCGACCGGTTGAACTGGCCGGCCCCAGGCGGACGGTTGAAAGTGTCCGGGAAAGCAGGGGCAATCCACCCGAACGCCATCTGCCGAGAAATACCTTCGTCCGAGGCTGGCCGATTCCAGCCAATCGTTCCCCTTCTACCCAACGCTGAATCCAGATGCGTGTTCGGGCTTCTACAAACCCGCCAGCGTCTTGATGTGCGCCGCCGCGCTGCGCCCCAGGGAACTGAGATCGTAGCCCCCCTCCAGCACCGAGACGATGCGGCCTTCGGCGTGGCGCGCAGCAATATCCATGACCTGCTCGGTGACCCAGACGTAATCCGCTTCCACCAGGCCGAACTGCGCCATGTCGTCCTCACGGTGGCCGTCGAAGCCGGCGGAGCAGAACAGCATCTGCGGGCGGAAGGCTTCCAGCCGCGGCATGATCCGGTCGGCGAAGGCTTCGCGATAGGCATTGCCGGTGGTGCCGGCGGGCAGCGGCACGTTGACGATGTGCTCGCTGGCGGTGTCCGCGCCGCAGAAGGGATAGAAGGGATGCTGGAAGGTGGAACAGAGCATCACGCGTGGCTCGTCCCGGAAGATGTTCTCGGTGCCGTTGCCGTGGTGGACGTCGAAATCGACGATGGCGACCCGGGTGAGGCCATGCTGTTCGAGCGCATGCGCGGCAGCTACGGCAACATTGTTGAAGATGCAGAATCCCATGGCCTGGTTGCGGGTGGCGTGGTGGCCGGGCGGGCGGCAGGCGACGAAGGCGTTGGCCACCTCGCCTCGCACCACCCGGTCGACCGCCATCACCGCGCCGCCGGCCGCATGCCAGGCAGCCTCCAGGGTGTATGGGTTCATGTGGGTGTCAGGGTCGAGTTCGCATAGACCTTCGCTGGGCGACGCGGCTTCGACGAAGTCGATATAGGCGGCGTCATGCACCCGCAGCAGCTGGCTGCGCAGCACCGGCGTGGCTTCCAGATGGGTCAGGAAATCGAACAGGTGGGCGGCGTGCAGCCGGTCGTCGATGGCGCGCAGGCGTGCCGGGCTTTCCGGATGCCAGTTTCCCATGTCGTGCAGGAGGTAGCTGGGGTGGGTGATGTAGGCGGTATGCATGGCTCGGCGGCGAAGGGGATGGGCGAACTATAGCCCGGCAGGATGGCGCTGTAACGGGGGATGGCCTAGCATAGGCTGTCCACGGTCCGATCGGATCGCCGCTGATCACTTCAACAAACAAGCCATGCCCCAACACTATCTGCACCCTCTGTTCAACGCCCGCTCGGTGGCGGTCTTCGGCGCCAGCGAACGCGAGGATTCGGTCGCCGGCACCCTGTTCCGCAACCTGCGCAGATCCGGCTACAAGGGCGAGGTCTACCCGGTCAACCCCAAGCACGCGGCGGTGTTCGGCGAGCGCTGCTACGCCTCGGCCAGCGAACTGCCGGCTGTACCCGAACTGGCGCTGATCGCCACGCCGGCGGCAACCGTGGCGCAGATCATGGACGAGTGCGGGCAGCGCGGCATCCGCCATGCCATTGTGCTGTCGGCCGGGTTTCGCGAGGTGGGCGAGCAGGGCGTGGCGCTGGAAGCAAGCCTGGTGGCGGTGGCAAAGCAATACGGCATCCGCTTCATCGGCCCCAACTGCCTGGGCATCCAGCGGCCGTCGATCGGGTTGAATGCCACCTTCAGCCAGGGTGCCACCCTGTCCGGTGACCTCGCGCTGGTGTCGCAGTCCGGCGCACTGTGCACGGCCATGCTCGACTGGGCGGAAACCAACGGCATCGGCTTTTCCAGCGTGATCTCCACCGGCGCATCGGCCGACCTCGATTTCGGCGAGATCCTCGACTACCTCGCCTTCGACACCCAGACCAGGGGCATCCTGCTCTACATCGAAGGCATACGCGACGCGCGCCGCTTCATGAGCGCGCTGCGCGCGACTGCCCGCTTCAAGCCCGTCGTCATGGTCAAGGTGGGCCGCCACGCGACGGGGGCCAGGGCGGTGCAGTCGCATACCGGCGCACTGGTGGGATCGGATGCGGTGTTCGACGCGCTGGTGCGGCGAGCCGGCGTGGTGCGGGTCAACACCATCCTGCAGCTGTTCGCCTCGGCACGGGCGCTGTCCACCCACATCAAGCCCACCGGCAACCGCCTCGCCATCGTCACCAACGGTGGCGGCCCCGGCGTCATGGCGACCGACCTCGCGGTGGACTTGGGCGTGCGCATGGCCGAGCTGTCGCCGGCGACGATCGCGACGCTCAACGGCGTGCTGCCGCCCAACTGGTCGCAGGCCAATCCGCTCGACATCATCGGCGATGCCACGGCCGAACGGTATCGCGCGGCGGTGGCCGCCTGCCTGGCCGACGACAACGTCGACGGCGTGCTGGCGATGCTGACGCCGCAGGCGATGACCCGGCCGACCGAGGCGGCCGAGGCGGTGATCGAGGAGGCCCGGACTTCGAGCAAGCCGGTGCTGACCTGCTGGATGGGCGAGGCGCAGGTGTTCGAGGGCCGCCGCCTGTTCAAGCAAGCCGGCATTCCCTACTTCACCACGCCGGAACCGGCGGTCGAGGTGTTTTCCTTTCTTTCCGCCTTTTACGAGAACCAGCGCCAGTTGATGCAGACGCCGGGACCGCTGTCGCAGCAGGCCGAACCGGATGTGGAAGGTGCGCGCCTGATCATCGAAAGCGCGCTGGCACATGGTCGCCATCTGCTGAACGAAGTGGAATCGAAAGCGCTGCTGGCGGCTTTCCACATCCCGATCGCGCAGACCCTGATCGCGCGCGACCCCATGGAAGCGATGCTGATGGCGCAGCAGATGGGCTTCCCGGTGGCGATGAAAATCAACTCGCCGGACATCACCCACAAGTCCGACGTCAACGGCGTGCGCCTGGGCCTGTCGAGCGGCCAGGCGGTGCGCTCCGCCTTCGGCGAGATGCTCGCCGACATCAGGCGCCTGCGCCCCGACGCCACCCTCGACGGCATTGTCATCGAACCGATGGCGGCGCGCCCGCATGCACGCGAAGTGCTGCTGGGCATGACGTCCGACCCGGTACTGGGGCCGGTGATCGTGTTCGGCGCTGGCGGCGTCGATGTCGAAGCCTTCCAGGATCGTTCGGTGACCCTGCCGCCGCTCAACCACTACCTGGTGCGCGACCTGATCCGGCGCACCCGTGTCGCGACCTTGCTGGGCCCGTTCCGCAACCGTCCGCCGGTCGATATGGATGCGCTGGAGAACGTGCTGCTGCGGCTGTCGGAAATGGTTTGCGAGCTGCCCTGGCTGGCGGAAATCGACATCAACCCCCTGCTGGTGGACGAACACGGCGCGCTGGCCCTGGATGCCCGCATCGTCATCGCGCCGCGCGTGCCGACGGCCGACCGCTATGGCCACATGGCGATCCACCCCTATCCGGCGCATCTGGTCACGCATTGGCAATTGCCTGGCGGCAACGACGTCGTCATTCGCCCGATCCGTCCGGAAGATGCCGAACTGACCCAGGGCTTCGTGCGCAGCCTGTCCGAGGAAACCAGATATTTCCGTTTCATGGATGCGGTGAGCGAGCTTTCGCCCACCATGCTGGCGCGCCTGACCCAGATCGACTACACGCGCGAAATGGCGCTGCTGGCGTTGACCGGGATAGACGGCAGGGAAGTCGAACTCGGCGTGGCGCGCTATGCCATCAATCCGGATGGGGCGTCGTGCGAATTCGCCCTGGTGGTCAACGATCTGTGGCAGAAGCAGGGGATCGGCCACAAGCTGATGGACGTGCTGATGGACGTGGCACGCGGCAAGGGCCTGAAGAGAATGGAGGGCGAAGTGCTGAAAACCAACCACCCGATGCTGAAGCTGGTGCAGGGCCTCGGGTTCCACAGCGAACCGCATCCGGAAGACGACAGCGTGCGCAGGATTTTCCGCGAGCTGTAGCGCCGCCAAACGCCTGCTTCATTTTCCGGTCAACACTGCACAGCCAGGACGCGGCATCGCATCAGGACGCAACCCAATCGCTTCGCCTGCACGGATTTCGAAACCGGGTATTCCAGCTGTCGGCTGGCGATCAACCGGGCGACCCATCTGACCGGCCGTTCCGGACCCGGACCGTGTGCCGGCCAAAAGCGGGCGGTCGAGGTCTGTCACAATAGCGACTCACGACCCCTCACTCCACCCGCACTCGCGGAGAATTGCAAAGCCAGGAACCCCCCCATGTCAGAAGCCGCGAAAAGGACCGAAGAATTCACCCACATGCCCCGGGTCGCCTACTTCTCCATGGAGATCGCTTTGGAGAACGACATCCCCACCTACAGCGGCGGTCTGGGGGTGCTGGCAGGGGACACCCTGCGCGCGGCGGCGGACATCGGCGTGCCGATGGTGGCGGTCACCCTGGTGTCCCGGGCCGGCTACTTCCGCCAGGAGATCGACCCGCAGGGGCGACAGATCGAGCATGCCGACGACTGGGATCCCGCCCGCTACGCTACGCGGCTGCAGGCCACCGTGGCGCTGGACATGGAGGATCGCCAGGTGTGGGTGGGGGGCTGGCTGTATGTGCTGAGCTCCCGGGTCGACGGCGACGTGCCCGTCCTGCTGCTGGACACCGATCTGCCGGTGAACGACCCGCGCGACCGCGACATCACCCACTACCTGTACGGCGGCGATGAGACCTACCGGATGAAGCAGGAAGTGGTGCTGGGCGCGGGGGGCATCGCCATGCTCCAGGCCCTGGGCTTCAACCTCATGGGGTATCACATGAACGAGGGGCACTCCGCCTTCCTCACCCTGGCCCTGTTGCGGCGCTACGCCTATCCCAGCGAAGACCTGCGGCCCGGCGAGAGTCCCTACGACTTGCCCCGGGTGCGGGAGCTGTGCACCTTCACCACCCACACGCCGGTGGAGGCGGGCCACGACAAATTCGACTACGCCCTGGTGCGGCGCGTCTACGGTGATCTGCTGGACCTGGGCACGGTGAAGCTGCTGGCCGGCGAGGACAAGCTCAACCTGACCTGCCTGGCGCTGAACCTGTCGGAGTATGTGAACGGAGTGGCCAAGCGCCACGCCGAGGTCTCCCGGAAGATGTACCCGGGCTATGCCGTGCACGCGGTGACCAACGGGGTGCATCCCTCAACCTGGACCGGCACGCCCATCGCTGCGATGTACGACCAGCACGTGCCGGGCTGGCGCCATGAGCCGGAACTGCTTTCCCGGGCCGACCGCATCCCCAACGACACGCTCTGGGCGGCCCACCAGCAGGCCAAACAGGCGCTGGTGGACAAGGTGCGGGAACTCACCGGGGTGGTGCTGAACCCGGATCAGCCCATCCTGGGTTTTGCACGGCGCATGACCGCCTATAAGCGGGCCGACCTGCTGTTCACCGACCTGGCGCGCCTCAAGGCCATCGCCGGGAAGCATCCCTTGCAGATCGTCATGGCCGGCAAGGCCCACCCGAATGACGAGGCGGGCAAGCAGCTCATCGAAGCGCTGCACGTCCACATGCGGGACCTGGCCGGGGAGATCACCATGGCCTTCCTGCCCGATTACGATATGGCGCTGGCCCTGCTCATGGTGTCCGGCTCGGATGTCTGGCTCAACACCCCCCTGCGGCCCCTGGAGGCCTCCGGTACCAGCGGCATGAAGGCTGCCTTCAACGGCGTGCCCCAGTTGTCGGTGCTCGACGGATGGTGGGTGGAGGGCTGTCTGGAGGGGGTGACCGGATGGGCGGTGGGGGAGGATTCCCCTACCGCCAACGGCCACGATGCCATGGCCCTGTACGACAAGCTGGAGAAAGTGATTCTGCCGCTCTGGTATGACGACCGCCCTGGCTGGACCGCAGTGATGAAAGGCGCCATCAGCAAGAACGCCGCCTATTTCAACAGTCACCGCATGATGCGCCGCTATGCCACCGAGGCGTACTTGAGGTAAAGGCTGCGGCGCAAAGGGGGATTGCGGGCGAACTGGCTGGCTGCTGGCAGTGGGCTGGTCGTGGCAAACATGGCGGCCGGAATTTGCATGGCCGTTCACTGCAAAGGCTGAATGACCGTCAGGAGGCCACGGGGTGTACGACAGTCATCGGCCAAAAGCGGTCATCTGGGCATTTCTCCCACAGCAGACATTCGGTCCGGATTATCATTGCGTATGCGGACAGATAAGCTCGACGAACCAACCATGAATCAAGTAGTTACGGCGCATCAGCACGTTCTGCGAATTTTAATAATCCAGATCAGCTACCGACATGACCAAGGGTAAGCAGAAACCAGATCACGATTGGCGATTGCACGCCACATCGACTTTAGCTGAGCCATGGACATCACCTTGGACAGGTCAGCGCTTCGGCGTTGGCACTCGCCTTACTGTTACATCCATCGTTCGTTATCGAGGTAAGCAAACAATCGCGATCCCAATACCAAACGCTACCGCGATGTTCTTGAGCCTGTCAGCCCGTTCATTCAGCAAGGCAAAGGAGATCATTGAAAGCGACGGCCTCCCCAAGAGCATAAAGAAGGAGCTACGTTTCAAAAACGACGAACGCGCACTCGATTACATTGAGGATGTGTGTGCGGCAATTGTCTTTGCATATTCGGCGCTTGAGGCATTTGCCAACGAATCAATTCCAGATACCTACGAGTACAAGACACAACGACCAGACAAGCGGTGTCTGGAGATATACAACAAAGAGCAAGTCGAACGGAACGTCAGCCTCGATACGAAGCTCTCCGTAATCTTGCCGGAAGTTCTGTCGGTTAAATCTCCAAAGGGTTCCTCTCGGGTTTGGGATGATTTCAAGCAGCTTGGCGATATACGCGACCGAATCATCCATATGAAGAGTGGCGACCGCAAGTCATCTGGCCCAGACGAGAAGACGATCTGGAACGCTATCTTTGCTTCAGTGTCTCCACCCCACCAGGTTGCCAAGGAAATTCTCAACTTCTTCCTTAAATCGAAGGAAGTGTTACCTACATGGCTCGAACACGCGCCCAGCTAGTCACTCTCGCTTGGCCCAATCCATTATTCCACCGGTCCTTGCCTATAAAGTCGCGCAAGGCCGGTGATTTCAAACGTTGGGCGCTTAGGAGGTCGTAGCGTGGAAATACTGCTCATGCAATTTTTCAGCGCGCTCGTAGGCGGCCTTGTCGTATATGTATTCGGTATCCGCAAGGCATCGATTGAGCTTCGAAATGCATTTATCCAAAAGCAATTGTCGGAGTTCTATTCACCGATTGCTGGCTACCGCAAGCGGATAAGGGCCAAGAGCGAACTGCGGGGAAAGGTTTCTGCCGCAGCGGATGAAGCATGGAGAGAAACGTGTGCTCCTTATTCAGAAGCCAAGCAGCCCATGCTCAATCATGATGAGCTATATGCTCCCTACGGAAAGATCATCGATTACGACAACAACCAACTTCGCGAGGAGTTGATGCCCTTATACCGAAAAATGCTTGACGCTTTCACTGACAAGTACTGGCTCGCTGACGAAGACACTCGCGCCTATTACCAGTCCTTCCTCGAATTTGTCGAGGTTTGGGAACGTTTCTTGGCTAAAGCACTGCCAGGCGACGTAATACGGAAGCTTGGGCACTCTGAGGAAAACGTTGTTCCTTTCTACGAACACGTCGAACGAAGACTTTCCGCTCTTCAAGAAGAAATCAACGCCAAGAGCTTTTGGAAGTTGCGCCTGTGACAACCGCGCCCAATCCATCATTCCACCGGCCTGCGCGAAAATCCGCGCAGGCCGGTGAATTCATACGTTGAACGTCTGCTTTCCGAACCGGCCAACTACCGCTCAGGGTCGATTTCTGCCATATCCCAATGTCAACAGCGCTGACTTGCAGTCATTCCGGCAGTCGATCAATTATTGGCGCTCGTTATCGTGATCAGGGTGATTTCGGGTGGGGCAAACAGGCGTATCGGTGGCCCCCATGTGCCGGTGCCGCGGCTGACATACAGCCGTCGCCCATCGGCGAGCTCGGTGAGGCCGGTGTGTACGCCATAGGCCAGCCGGGTGAGATAGACGAACGGGAATATCTGCCCGCCATGGATATGCCCGGAGAGCTGCAGATCGAATGGCGTGTCGCGATCGACCACCGGCTGGTGTTTGAGCAGGACGATGAAATCATCCGCGCTGACTGAAGCGAGCGCCTCGCTGGCCGCCAGCCTGGCTTGCTGGCCTGGCGTTGCCGCGCTGGGATCGTCGACCCCCGCCACAACGATGCCGCCTGCCTTGACCGATTCGCCGCGCAACACGGTAAAGCCAGCGTTGCGCAGGAATCGCAGGGAGTTGTCCAGACCGGCATAGGTTTCGTGGTTGCCGGTGACGGCGTAGGCGCCGAGTGGCGGGGTGTAGGACTGGAAGTGCCGGGCAAGCGCAGCGAGGTTGTCGCCTTGCCCGTCGACGATGTCTCCGGTCGCCACGACGATGTCGGGCTTGATCTCGTGCAGTTTGGCGATGACCTGGTCGAGCATGCGGTCCCCCAGCATGATGCCGAGGTGGAGGTCGGAAATCTGCGCGAGGGTGATGCGTCCGGATGCGAGCTTGGGTGTGGTGAGCTTGACTGCTTCGATCCGCATCTGCCGCGCTTCGATCAATCCGTAACCGAGCATGGCAAGCGCGAGCAGGCCCACGATCCGGAGCGACATGACTGCGTTCAGGGGCCAGTTGAAATTCAGCAGGGCGGCGAGTGCATGGCCGAGATCGAACAACAGGCCGATGCAAAGAAACAGGAACAGATAGCCCATCCAGGAATAGCTCACCCAGGCGGTGGCGACGGTTGTGCGGTGCCAGTTCTGCCTTTCCAGAAACCAGACGAGCAGGGGGGAGAAGGTCAGGACGATGCCCGCCAGCGTGAGCGCCAGACCCAGAGTCCATGAATGCGGAAAGGCCATCCACACCTTGCCGAGCGCATAGAGGTGCATGGAACCGTAGATCAAAAAGGCCACGCTCAGGAAGGTCAGCATGGCCATGCTCCTGGGTGATTCGTTCTTGCGGGCGATATGTGCAACATAAACCGGATTCGCGCCCCGTCTTGCCGACCCGCGCCCGCCGGATCGCCATCGCATTCCCTGGCAAGCGTCAGGCCTGAACGAGACGACAGGCGATCCCTCGATGCATCATGGCGCGGTCAGCTTTGCATTAATTATTGTGCCCCTGCCCATGACCCTGGCCTTGTCCCTGGTTCCGCTCCTGATAGTGTTTCTGCACCATGGGGTCCTGCGGCTGGTAACGGTAATGCTGCTGTCGCAGCTCACGCTGCTGCTCCACTTGCCGGGGATACCGATCCCCTGAATATTGACGCTGGTAGGAGGGCAACGGGGCAGGCGGCGGGGCAGCGCGGCGATCCCCCTGGTTCCAGTCGCTCCTATGCTGTTCCCAATCGCGGCCCCAGTGATCCCCCCAGCGTGGCGGCGCGTCGGGATGCCAGTCGTGGAAATACGGCGGGGGCCTGCGGTAGTAGCGCACCGGAACGCGCAGCACATACAGCGGCACATATTCACGCCCCACCCAGTCCCACGGCCCGTTGTACCAGCTGCTTACATACCAGCTGTCTCCATAGAACACCCAGTACAGGCCGTCGTAAAAGAAGTAATTCGAATCAATTCGGGGATCGTAGTAGACCGGGTAGCCCGGCACCCGGACGAGCCGCGGATAGGCCGGCAGGTTGATCCCGATGCTGAGGCCGGGAATGCTGATGCCGATTCCGACATTGACCTCGGCGTGAGCTGGGG
>JBAVFD010000128.1:0-8754 GCA_049588075.1 Thiobacillus sp. | reverse complement strand
GGTGATTGGTCGCCCGATCACCGCAGCGGTCGATCCGCTGGCCGCACTCAAGCAGATTCAATCCGAAATACAAGATTCTCTTAGGGAGAAAATGCAGTGAAAATCACCGTAATTGGTACCGGTTATGTGGGCCTGGTATCAGGGACGTGCCTGGCGGAAGTCGGCAATGAGGTGTTGTGCCTCGACCTTGATCCGAAAAAAATCGAAACCCTGAAGGCGGGCGGTATCCCGATTTACGAGCCGGGGCTGGAAGACATGGTGCGCCGCAACGTTGCTGCCGGTCGCCTGTCCTTTACCACTGATATCGAAGCATCCGTGGCGTTTGGCCAGATTCAGTTCATCGCGGTCGGCACGCCGCCGGATGAAGACGGCTCCGCCGATCTGCAATACGTGGTTGCGGCAGCGCGCAACATCGGTCGCCACATGACCGATTACAAGCTGGTGGTCGATAAGTCCACCGTGCCAGTGGGCACTGCCGACAAGGTCAAAGCAGCCTTGCAGGAAGAGTTGAGCAGGCGCGGCGTGGCGCTCGAGTTCAACGTCGCTTCCAACCCGGAGTTCCTGAAAGAGGGGGCGGCGGTGGACGATTTCATGAAGCCGGATCGCATCGTCATCGGCACCGACAGCGAGCGCGCCACCTCCTTGCTGCGCCAGCTGTATGCGCCGTTCCAGCGCAGTCATGACCGCCTCACGGTGATGGATGTGAAGAGCGCCGAACTCACCAAATACGCCGCCAACGCCATGCTGGCGACACGCATTTCCTTCATGAATGAATTGGCGGTGCTGGCGGAAAAACTCGGCGCCGATATCGAGCAGGTGCGCCATGGTATCGGTTCCGACCCGCGCATCGGCTACCATTTTCTGTACGCGGGATGCGGCTACGGCGGCTCGTGTTTCCCCAAGGACGTCCAGGCGCTGCGCCGCACCGCGCAGGAAAACGGCATCCCGCTGCGCGTGCTCGATGCGGTGGAAGAAGCCAACGACGCGCAGAAGCAGATTCTGGTCAACAAGCTGACCGCGCGGCTGGGCACCGACCTCAAAGGCAAGCGCTTCGCCATGTGGGGGCTGGCATTCAAGCCCAACACCGACGACATGCGCGAAGCGCCCAGCCGCAGCATGCTCGACGCGCTGTGGGCGATGGGTGCGAGCGTGTCGGCCTACGACCCGGCGGCGATGGAGGAAACCCGCCGCATTTATGGCGAGCGTGCCGATCTGCTGCTGGTCGACAGCCCGATGGACGCGCTGAAGGGTGCCGATGCGCTGCTGATCGTCACCGAGTGGAAGGTGTTCCGCAGCCCCAATTTCGACACCGTGAAAGCGTTGCTGAAAACGCCATTGATATTTGATGGCCGCAATCTGTACGATCCGCAGACCATGCGCGACATGGGGTTCGATTACTTGCCGATCGGGCGTCAGTGATGCCTTGCGTTATGGGGGTGTTGCTTTGTGACATGGCGGCTGGCGCTCTGCCCCACATCGAGCAGTTGCTAATAGCATGAGCACTTACAAAACTATCGAAGATTGCGTCGGGAATACGCCCTTGGTTCGTCTTAAACGCATGCCTGGCGAGACCAGCAACATCGTCCTGGTCAAGCTCGAAGGCAACAACCCGGCCGGTTCGGTGAAAGACCGCCCGGCGCTGGCGATGATCGATGCCGCGCAGGCGCGCGGCGACATCAAGCCCGGCGATACGCTGATCGAAGCCACCAGCGGCAACACCGGCATCGCGCTCGCCATGGCGGCGACGATGCGTGGCTACAAGATGATCCTCATCATGCCCGAGCACCTGTCGATCGAACGGCGGCAGACCATGCGCGCCTTCGGCGCCGAGCTGCAACTGGTCAGCAAGGAAGCCGGCATGGAAGGTGCGCGCGACCTGGCGCTGGCGATGGAAAAGCAGGGCATCGGCAAGATCCTCGACCAGTTCTCCAACCCGGACAACCCGGACGCGCACTACCGCACCACCGGCCCGGAAATCTGGCGCGACACCCAGGGCAGGATCACCCATTTCGTTTCCAGCATGGGCACCACCGGCACCATCATGGGCTGCTCGCGCTACCTCAAGGAACAGAATCCGGCGATCCAGATCATCGGCGTGCAGCCCACCGAAGGCGCGTCGATTCCCGGCATCCGCAAATGGCCGGACGAATACGTGCCGGCCATCTGCGATTACGATCGTGTCGATCGCATGATCTATGTCAGCCAGGCCGATGCGGAAGAAACCACCCGCCGGCTGGCGCGCGAGGAAGGCATCTTCGCCGGCATCTCGTCCGGTGGCGCGCTGTGGGCGGCGCTGCAAGTGTCGAAAGAAGTTGAAAACGCCGTGATTGTTTCCATCGTCTGCGACCGCGGCGACCGCTACCTGTCCACCGGCGTATTCCCAGCCTGATGGCGAAAAGCAAGACCGTCTACACCTGCACCGAATGCGGTGGGCAGTCGCCCAAGTGGCAGGGCCAGTGCCCGGCCTGCAATGCATGGAATACCCTGGTTGAAACCATTGCTGAAGCCACCAAGCCGCGTTACCAGGCGCTGGCGGCGTCGAGCCAGGTGCAGATGCTGGGCGAGGTGGAGGGCGCCGAGGCGAGCCGGATTCCGACTACCCTGGGGGAACTCGACCGCGTGCTGGGCGGCGGGCTGGTAGCAGGCGGTGTGGTGCTGATCGGCGGCGACCCCGGCATCGGCAAATCCACCTTGCTGTTGCAGGCGCTGGCGGTGCTGTCGCAAAGCCTGCCGACGCTGTATGTCAGCGGCGAGGAATCCGCCCAGCAACTGGCGCTGCGCGCGCGCCGACTGCAATTGCCCGAAGCGCATCTGCCGGTGCTGCCGGAAATCCGGCTGGAAGCGATTCTGAGCCACCTCGCCTCGATCAAGCCCGCCATCGCGGTGATCGATTCGATCCAGACCGTGTATTCCGAAACCCTGACCTCCGCGCCCGGCTCGGTGGCACAGGTGCGCGAATGCGCGGCGCAGCTCACGCGCTACGCCAAGCAGAGCGATTGCGCGATTCTGCTGGTCGGCCACGTCACCAAGGAAGGCGCCATCGCCGGCCCGCGCGTGCTGGAACATATCGTCGACACCGTGCTGTATTTCGAGGGGGATACCGGATCGAGTTTCCGGCTGGTGCGCGCGATCAAAAACCGCTTCGGCGCGGTCAATGAAATCGGCGTATTCGCGATGACCGAGAAGGGTCTGAAGGGCGTGTCCAATCCATCGGCGATTTTCCTGTCGCACCACGGCGCGCCGGTGCCGGGCTCCTGCGTGCTGGTCACGCAGGAAGGCACGCGGCCGCTGCTGGTCGAGATTCAGGCGCTGGTCGACAGCAGCCAGGCGCCCAACCCGCGCCGCCTGAGCGTGGGACTGGAACAGAACCGGCTCGCCATGCTGCTCGCCGTGCTGCACCGCCATGGCGGCATCGCCTGTTCCGATCAGGACGTGTTCGTCAACGCCGTTGGTGGGGTGAAGATCAGCGAGCCCGCGGCGGATTTGGCGGTACTCGCCGCCATCGTCTCATCGCTCAGAAGCCAGCCGCTGCCAGACAAGCTGGTGATGTTCGGCGAAGTGGGGTTGGCCGGTGAAATCCGCCCGGTGCAGCGCGGGCAGGAAAGATTGAAAGAAGCCGCCAAGCTCGGCTTCACCCAGGCGATTATTCCGACGGCCAACCAGCCCAAGCAGAAAATTCCGGGCATGACGGTGCACGCGGTGCACCGGCTGGATGAGGCGATTGGGTTGTTCCGGGGCTAGACTTCAGCTGCAAGCAACACGTTGCAGGATACGAGTCCTTAGCCCATCACCTGCCCATGTTCCCGCGTGTCGTGGAACGCCACCTTGGGCCAGCGCTCCTGCGCCAGCGACAGATTCACCCGCGTATCCGCCAGATACACCAGATTGCCGTCCACATCCTTCGCCAGTTTCAGCGAATTGGCCTTGCTGAATTCGGCGAGGTGCTGGGCGTCGGGGCAGGTGACCCAGCGCGCGGTATAGATGCCGGCGTTCTCGAAGCTGGCATCGACGCCGTATTCGGTTCTCAGGCGATGCGCGACGATTTCGAATTGCAGCGGGCCGACCGCGCCGATCAGCAGGGTGTTGTCGACGAAGGGCTCGAACACCTGCACCGCGCCTTCCTCGCCGAGCTCCAGCAAGCCCTTGTTCAGCTGCTTGGCGCGCAGCGGATCGCGCAGGCGCGGGCGGCTGAACAGCTCGGGCGCGAAATAAGGTATCCCCTTGTATTGCAGCGCCTCACCTTCGGTGAGGGTGTCGCCGATATGCAGCTGGCCGTGGTTGTGGATGCCGATGATGTCGCCCGCCACCGCGTCTTCCATGCGGGTGCGCTCGTTGGCCATGAAGACCACCGCGTTGGCGATTTTCATCTCCTTGCCGGTGCGGCGGTGGCGCACTTTCATGTTGGGGGTATAGCGCCCGGAACACACGCGGAAGAAGGCGATGCGGTCGCGGTGCTGCGGGTCCATGTTGGCCTGGATCTTGAACACGAAGCCGGTGAACTTGGGCTCGGTGGGGTCGACCACGCGCTCGACCGCCTCGCGCGGCTGCGGCGGCGGCGCCCAGTCGGACAGCGCGCGCAGCACTTCGCGCACGCCGAAGTTGTTGATCCCGGAACCGAAGAACACCGGCGTCTGCTTGCCCTTGAGAAAGGCGTCGAGGTTGAATTCCACGCCCGCGCCGCGCACCAGTTCGATTTCGGACAGCAGGGTGTCGGCTTCGAGCGGGAAGCGCTCGCGCAGCGCGGCTTCGCCCAGGCCCTGCAGCGATTCGAATTGCTGGCCGGCATTTTCCTCGCCCGGCTTGAAGCGCAGGATTTCGTCGTGGATCAGGTGGTAGACGCCCTGAAAGCGCTTGCCCATGCCGATCGGCCAGGTCACCGGCGCGCAGTGGATTTTCAGGATCGATTCGATCTCGTCCAGCAGTTCCAGCGGCTCGCGCACCTCGCGGTCCATCTTGTTGATGAAGGTGATGATCGGGGTGTCGCGCAGGCGGCACACTTCCAGCAGCTTGATGGTCTGCTCTTCCACGCCCTTGGCGGCATCGACCACCATGATCGCGGCATCCACCGCGGTCAGCACGCGGTAGGTGTCTTCCGAGAAGTCCTTGTGGCCGGGCGTGTCGAGCAGGTTGAACACGCAGTCGCCGTAGGAAAACTGCATCACCGAACTGGCGACCGAAATGCCGCGTTCCTGTTCGACCGCCATCCAGTCTGAGGTGGCGAACTTGCCGCTTTTCTTGCCCTTGACCGTGCCGGCCATCTGGATCGCGCCGCCGAACAGCAGCAGCTTTTCGGTCAGCGTGGTCTTGCCGGCGTCGGGGTGGGAAATGATCGCGAAGGTGCGGCGTTTTTTGACGTCGCGCGCCAAATGCGAAGCACCGGTTTGTGCCGGCGCGGTTTGAATGGGGTCCATACGGGGAGGCTGAAGCGATAACAGGCAGGCCGCCATTTTACCGGAGCGGGCGGGCAAAACCGATATATCAGCCTTCCCTTTCGTCGCCTCTGATTGAGCCGGTCGACAGAATGGAAATATTCAATTTCAGTTGATGCTATTTCACCCGCACTCTGAATTTCAGGCTGAAGCTGGGCGAAGGTGGGCCGGGCGAAGCGTCCCCGCTCATGCTGCCCGTGGGCCTGAAGCGCACATGGGTCACCGTTGGCGCATAGGGCCCGGCAGGAATCGCGATCCAGCTGGTTCCCCCGTCGGTGGAAACATCCATGCACCCTGCGCCGCAGGAGGACAGGCCGCTTGAATTGTTGACGAAGACAAAAGGCAAGCCGCTGCCCATATCGCCTACGAACAACTCAGTATTGGCCGGAATGGGGTCAATAATTGCCAAAGGGGGGCTGCTGTCAACAGAGCCAGCCCCTGTATTGGTGACCACCAAGGTGTAATCGACCTCGGCGCCCGGAATGTTCTTGGGGCTGGATGTGCCGTTGACCGGATCGGAATAGGTTGCCACCGTTTTCAGGAAGACCAGGCTGGGGTAGGCGGCTACGGTGATGACGCCTGAGGCGGCAGACGTATTGGAACCGGCATTGGCCGAGCTTACGCTGCCAGCGGCCAGGGTGTTCGTATAGCTTCCGCCCGTTGACGAGGTGACATTGACCGTCACCGTGCAGCTTGATCCAGCCGGAATGCTGCCGCCGGACAACGCGACCGAGCCACCGCCTGCCGTTGCAGTCACTGTGCCACCGCAGGTGGTCGAAGCACTGGGTGCGGCTGCGTTGACCAGGTTGGCTGGATAGGTGTCGGTAAACGCCGCGCCGGTAATGTTGGCGCCGCTGTTGCTGTTGCTGAGCGTGATCGTCAGCGTTGAGGTACCGCCCACGCTGATGCTGCCGGGACTGAAGGATTTGGCAACGGTCGGGTGCGCCAGCACGGTCAGTACATCACTGGCGGTTGCGCCGCCACCACCGCTTGCGGTGAGTGCAGTGGTGGTATTGGTGTAAATCCCTGCGTTGCTGGATGTAACCAAGATAGTCACGGTACATGTCCCACCTGCTGCCAGGACACTGGTGGTGTTGGTACCCGTAACGGTAAGGGACGCACCGCCTGCAACAGTGGTTGCGTCGATGGTCGTTTGGCTACCTGCGGTGCAGTTGATGCTGGTAGTAAGTGGCGTTGCGTTAACTATTCCGGCCGGATAATTGTCCGCAACGACGACCGTATTTCGAGATGTGCCTGTCGGGTTGCTCAGAACCAGCGTCAGGGTTGAGGTGCCATTCGTGCCGATTGAATTGGGCGAGAAAGCTTTAGTGACGCCCAGACGACCAACAGAAAAAGTGGCACTTGCCGCAACCGTATTGGATACGAGTTGTGTCGTTGTAACCCCGCCCACTCCGATCGTATTGACGTAATTTCCGGCAGAGGCATCAACCAGAATACTTATCGTACAACTGCCATTGGCCGGGATGGTGCCGCCGCTGAGCGCCAGACTTGATCCATTATTTACTGCGGTGACCGTACCACCACATGAGTTAGCTGTGAAAGTGCCATTATTTTTTAAATTCGTACTTGGATAGCCGTCTGTAAATGCGACCCCAGTTAGCGCAGAGGCATTAGGATTGCTCAGCGTAATGGTCATGGTAGAGGTTGCACCAGTAGCCACAGACGCAGGACTAAAACTCTTGTCCACAGTTGGCGGCAACAACACTGTTAGGGTACTCATGGCCGCAACCAGACTGGGTCCAATATTGGTCGTGGTGACCGCGCCAGCAGGAATCGTATTGGTGTAGCTGCCCACCGTACTGCTGGTGACGGTTACGCTCACCGTGCAGCTTCCGCCTGCCGGAATGGACCCGCCGGATAACGCAAGGGTACTGCTGCCCGCGGTGGCGGTTGCCGTGCCGCCGCAGGTTGTGGAAGCAGCAGGCGTGGCCGCATTGACCAGCAGACCGGCTGGGTAGGTGTCGGTGAAGGCCGCCCCGGTCGCCGCAAATGCATTGGGATTGCTCAGCGTAATGGTGAGCGTGCTGGTTCCGGATGGTGCAATAGCAGTTGGGGAAAAGCTTTTTGATACGGTGGGCGCCTGATTGACCGTCAGCGTTGCACTTGTTGCCAGCGTGTTTGAACCGCCGCTGGTTGTCAGCCCGCCAACCGGGATGGTGTTGGTGGCCGTTGCGGTGCCGGCTACGGCAACCGTCAGGACGCAACTGCCGTTCGCGGGGATGGTGCCTCCGCTCAATGCAATCGAGTTTGAACCAGCCGTTGCGGTGGCAGTGCCCCCACAGGAATTGGTGAGCGAGGGGGGGGACGCGTTGAGGACACCTGCCGGATAGGTGTCGGCAAATGCCGCCCCGGTCAGGGCCGCACCCGTGTAGTTGGTGAGGGTGATCGTCAGGGTGGACGCCCCGTTCATGTTGACCGTGGCAGGCGAGAACGCCTTGCCGATGGACACGGTCGGGCACACGACATTGATGCCGGTCGGGTCCGTGGCGCCACTGGTACCGAAGGCTGTCTGGCTGAGATAGGTGGCGGCGGGCAGTCCGCTGCTGTTCTGGCTGTTGTCGGCGTTGTCGGTGAGGCCGATCGCCTCGCCGCCGCTTTGTACCGAATTCGCCTGATTCAGCTGATTGCCGCAGGCCGTTGAACCGCCCGCCACGGCGGCGCGGAAGGTGGCCTGAACGATTCCGCCCGCAGGCAGGGTCACGCTGGAAGCCAGCAGGCTGGTGTTGCCTGCGGTGCCGCTATAACTGGCGCTGGCGCTGCCCCCCGCGCCGCCTGAAGCGGTAACGGCCAGAGAACTGGCGACGTAGCTGAGGCCGGCGGGCAGGGTGTCGGTGATGTTGAAACCCGTGATGCTGTTGCTGGAACCGTTGCGGTAAATCACCGTGTATTCGACGGTGTCGCCGGGATTCACCTGGCCAGCAATACCGCCATCGGTAAACAGGCGCACAGCCTTGATGGCAGGCGGGCAGAAGGCGCCGCCCTGCGCGCCCGGGACATTCGGCGTATCGAAGGCAGACAGGCCGCCTGCCGACGAGGTGGTGCCAAATGCATCGCCGTTGCTGGTGCGCCCGTTCAAACCGCTTGCATAGTTTGCCGAGAGGCTCAGGCCGATCGAAGGGCTGTAAGCGATGAAGCCGCCGCCGCCGCCGCCGCCGGGACCATGCCGGTCAGCCGTGTTGGTCGTCGAGCGCCAGGCGTTGCCGCCATTGCCGCCGGAGACGTTCACGCTGGCGCTGCCGCCGCCGTAGGTCTGCAACACCACGCTGCCGCCCGCGCCGCCGCCGCCCGCGCCGTCGTTCAGTAC
>JBAVFD010000127.1:0-19121 GCA_049588075.1 Thiobacillus sp. | reverse complement strand
CGCCGGTGTCGGTGCCAGTGGCGGCGGGCGCCATGCGCGCGGCGACACACGCTGCGGCGCCGCCGGACGAGCCGCCGGGTACGTAGGCGGGATTCCAGGGGTTTTTCACCGCGCCGAAGTAACTGGTTTCGTTGCTCGACCCCATGGCGAACTCGTCCATGTTGGTCTTGCCCAGGCTGGGCATGCCGGCGGCCTTGAAGCGCTGGATCACGTGGGCGTCGTAGGGCGCGACGAAGTTGTGCAGCATTTTCGAGCCGCAGGTGGTGAGCCAGCCGTCGGTGCAGAAGATGTCCTTGTGGGCGATCGGCACGCCGGTCAGCGGGCCGGCCTGGCCCGCGGCGATGAGGGCGTCGGCGGCGGCCGCTTCGGCCAGCGTCCTGTCGGCGTCCACCGTGATGAAGGCATTGATCGACGGATTCAGCGCGGCGATGCGGTCGAGATACTGCCGGGCGAGTTCGCGGCTGGAAATCTGTTTGGCCTTGAGTTGCGCGGCGAGTGCGGAAAGCGTGGTTTCGGACATGGCTTACTCGATGACCTTGGGCACGAGGTACAGGGCGTTTTCGACCGCCGGCGCAATGGCCTGAAAGGCGGCATGGCGGTCGGTTTCGGTGACGGCGTCGTCGCGCAGGCGTTGATAGACCTCCTGCGCGTGCGCCATCGGCGCGATGCCTTCGGTGTTGACGGCCTGCATGGTGGCGATGAGGTCGAAAATGCTGTTGAGCTGGGCCTGCGTGGCCTGGGCCTCGGCGTCGCTGGTTTCGATGCGCGCAAGGCGGGCGATGCGCTTGACGTCATCCGGGCTGAAGGACATGAAACACCTTGATAACTTACGGGAATGAAGCCCGGTAGGGTATCATAGCCCCCTTGTTTTTTCTGCCCTTTCGCCCGCTTGGCGCGGGTGCTGCCGCCACCATGTTCAAGTTCCTGACCAGCTATTTTTCCACCGATCTCGCCATCGATCTGGGCACCGCCAACACGCTGATTTACGTGCGTGACCGCGGCATCGTACTGGACGAGCCCTCGGTGGTGTCGATCCGTACCGATTCGGTGGGCGGCAAGCGCACGGTGCAGGCGGTGGGCGCGGAAGCCAAGCAGATGCTGGGGCGCACCCCGGGCAACCTGCAGGCGATCCGGCCGATGAAGGACGGCGTGATCGCCGACTTCACCGTGACCGAGCAGATGCTCAAGTATTTCATCAAGAAGGTGCACGACACCCGGATGTTCCGCCCCAGCCCGCGCATCATCATCTGCGTGCCCTGCGGCTCGACCCAGGTGGAGCGCCGCGCGATCCGCGAGTCGGCGATCGGCGCCGGCGCCCGTCAGGTGTACCTGATCGAGGAACCGATGGCGGCGGCGATCGGCGCCGGCCTGCCGGTGGCCGAGGCGACCGGCTCGATGGTGGTCGACATCGGCGGCGGCACCACCGAAGTCGGGGTGATCTCGCTCGGCGGCGTGGTCTACGCGAATTCGGTGCGCGTCGGCGGCGACCGCATGGACGAGGCCATCATCAACTACATCCGCCGCAACTACGGCATGCTGATCGGCGAGGCGACCGCCGAGCAGATCAAGAAGAAAATGGGATCGGCCTTCCCCGGCGCCGAGGTGCTGGAAATGGAAGTCAAGGGCCGCAGCCTGGCCGAGGGCGTGCCGCGCAGCTTCAACGTGTCGTCCAACGAAATCCTCGAAGCGCTGACCGAGCCGCTGAATGCGATTGTCAGCGCGGTGAAGCAGGCGCTGGAACAGACCCCGCCCGAACTCGGCGCCGACATCGCCGAAAAGGGCATGGTGCTGACCGGCGGCGGCGCGCTGCTGCGCGACCTCGACCGCCTGCTGATGGAAGAAACCGGGCTGCCGGTGATCGTGGCCGACGACCCCCTGACCTGCGTGGTGCGCGGCTGCGGACGCGCGCTGGAAGAAATGGACAAACTGGCGTCGGTGTTCACCAACGAGTGAAGGTGACTTTGCGCGGGTCCGCTGACGGGAACAACTGATGGCGACGCCGGGCCAGCTCATGTTCGCCCGTCGGCTGGGGCCGACGGCCCGTCTGCTGATCTGGCTGCTGGTCGGTGTGTCCTGCGTGGTGGTCGATGTCCGCTATCGCGCGCTCGACGGCTTGCGCAACGGCTTCTCGATGCTGCTGCTGCCGGTGCGTGAAATGATGCGCGCGCCTTCCGATGTGGCCGCCGAACTCGGTGGTTTCTTTACCCGTCACCGACTCCTGCAGAATGAACGCGATGCCCTGCTGGCCGAGCGTGCGCGGCTGGCTATTGGCGCGAACGCCGCGCAGGAGCTGGTTCGCGAAAATGTCGAGCTGCGCGCCCTGCTGCAGATGCAAGCCCGACCCGGCCAGCAGGTGGTGCATGCCGCCCTGTTGTATCAGGGGCATGACTGGTTTGCCCAGCGCATCACGCTGGACCAGGGCGAGCAGGCCGGGTTGCGCAGCGGCTTGCCGGTGGTCGATGCAAGCGGGCTGGTGGGTCAGGTGAGCCGGGTCTATCCGGGATCGAGCGAGGTCACGCTGGTGAGCAGTCCCGAGCAATTGACCCCGGTATTCGTCGAGCGCACCGGTCAGCGCGGGCTGGCCGCGGGCAGCGGACGCGGCCAGCTGGAATTGCGTTACATGCCGACCCATGCCGACATCCGGCCCGGCGATCGTCTGCTGACATCGGGCATCGACCGGGTGTATCCGGCCGGGCTGCCGGTGGCGCGCGTGAGCCGGGTTTCCCGCCCGCAATCCAGTCCGTATCTGCGGGTGGAATGCGAGCCGCTGGCGGGTCTTGATCGCGCCCGCGCCGTGCTGGTACTGGTTGCAGCGCCGCAGCCTGCGCCAGCGCAAACGGCCAGACCCCGGGTGCCCCAGCCATGAGCGTCGCACCGCAGACGGTCGGCGGCTGGCGCCGCATCCTGGCGAGCCTGACCCTGGCGCTGCTGCTGGAGCAGTTGCCGTGGTCGGGCTGGGCGCTGATCCTGCGACCGGATTTCGTGCTGGTCGGCGTGCTGTTCTGGGTGCTGCATCAACCCGCGCGCATTGGATTCGGCGTGGCGTTTTGTGTCGGGCTGCTGGCTGATTTTCAGCAGGGCGTGGTGTTCGGCCAGCACGCCATCGCCTATGTGACCGGCGTGTACCTGGTGCTGTTTCTGCGCTTGCGGCTGCTGCAGTTCGATCCGCTGCGTCAGGCGGCGCAGTTGTTCCCCATCCTGTTCGCCGTGCAGTTGATCGTGCTGCTGGTCGGCTGGCTGGCGGTCAAGCCGCCGACCGGGCTCGCTGTCCTGCTGCCGGCGCTGAGCAATACCGTGTTGTGGCTGTTGATCGCCGGCTGGCTGCGGCTGTGGCACGGCAAGGGTTTACAGGATCGGGCGTGAACCTCTCCACCCCGCTGAAAAATCTGGATCGCGAACTGGCGCGCTTTCATGGGCGACTGAAAGCGGGTGCGGCCTTCGTGGCGCTGCTGGCGACGGCGCTGCTGGCGCGCGGATTCTATCTGCAGATCATGCAGCATGAGCACTACATCCAGCTTGCCGAAAACAACCGGATCTCGCTGGCGCCGATCTCGCCCAACCGCGGGCTGATCCTCGACCGCAAGGACCGCATACTGGCGGAAAACTATTCGGCCTACACGCTGGAGGTGACGCGCACGCAGGCCCGCGATCTGGAAACCACGCTGGCTGAAGTGGGCAAGCTGATCGAGATTACGCCGGGGCAATTGCGGCGTTTTCGGCGCCTGCTTGCCGAATCGCACGAACTCGAAACCGTCCCGCTTAAAAACAAGCTGACCGACGAGGAGGTGGCGGTGCTCGCCGCCAACCGGTACCGCCTGCCGGGCATCGAGGTCAAGGCGCGGCTGTTCCGCAACTACCAGGCCGGGCCCGGGATGGCGCACGTGGTGGGATTTATCGGCCGCATCAATGACCGCGATCTGAAGCAGTTGCGCGCGGCCGGGCGCGAGCGGGACTACCAGGGCAGCGCGCATATCGGCAAGACCGGGCTGGAGCAGAGCTACGAAGCCCAGCTGCACGGCCGCACCGGATTCGACCAGATGGAGACCGATGCCAGCGGCCGCGTGGTACGGATGCTGTTGCAGATTCCGCCGGTGCCGGGCAAGGATTTGCGCCTGTATCTCGACCGCGATCTGCAGGCGGTGGCCGAGCACGCGTTCGGCGATTATCTGGGCGGCCTGGTGGCACTCGATCCCAACACCGGCGGCGTGCTGGCGCTGGTGAGCAAACCCGGATTCGACCCCAACCTGTTTATCGACGGCATTGATCCGGAAGCCTGGAAAGAACTCAACGAATCGCCCGAGCGGCCGATGGTCAACCGCGTGCTGCGCGGCATTTATCCGATGGGGTCGACCATCAAGCCGTTCATGGCGATGGCGGGGCTGGAACTGGGGCTGCGCAAACCCTCGGATACGATCAGCGACCCGGGTTATTTCACCCTGCCGAACAGCAGCCATCAGTACCGCGACTGGAAAAAAGGCGGCCATGGCACGGTCGATCTGCGTCGTTCCATCTCGCAGTCGTGCGATGTCTATTATTACCGGCTGGCGAACGAGATGGGGATCGACCGCATGCACGACTATCTGGCGCAGTTCGGCTTCGGCGCAAGAACCGGCATCGATCTGGACGGCGAATCGCCCGGCCTGTTGCCTTCGCGCGACTGGAAGCAACGCCGCTTCAAGCAAACCTGGTATCCCGGCGAGACGGTCATTGCGGGGATCGGTCAGGGCTATCATCTGGCCACGCCGCTGCAGCTGGCTGCGGCCACCGCCATGCTCGCCAACGGCGGCAAACGCATCGAGCCCAGATTGGTGCAGGCGGTGCGTGACCCGCTCACCCGGGTCTGGCAAACCCTGCCGGTTGCGACACAGACCCAGATGAAATTCGATCCGCAAGATCTTGAAGCGGTGCGCGAGGGCATGATGGCGGTGATGCGTCCGGGCGGCACCGCATCGGCGGCGGCGGCCGGGGCGGCCTATACGATCGCGGGCAAGACCGGTACCGCACAGGTGGTGGCCATCAAGCAGGGTGGGCGCTACGATGCCGGCAGCCTGTCGCGCCAGAATCGTGACCATGCGCTGTTCATTGCCTATGCTCCCGTCGAGAACCCCACCATCGCGATCGCGGTGATGGTCGAGAATGGCGGGCATGGCGGTTCCACCGCGGCGCCGATCGCGCGCGCGGTGCTCGATTACTACCTGACCGGGAAACGCCCCGGCAACATGAACCTGGGAGTAGACGGTGCCGCAGCAGACTAGCCATTGGATCCTGCGCCGCTTGGCCCACCTCGACGGCATCCTGCTGACCCTGGTGGTGCTGTTGCTGGGCGTCAGCCTGGCGGTGGTGACGAGCGCTTCCGGGCAAAGCCCGGCACGCATCAGCGGCCATCTCGTCAACATCGGGCTGGCGCTGGCGGTGATGGTGGTGATGGCCAATGTGCCGCCGCACCTGTTGTCCAAAGTGGGTCCACCCTTGTATGTGGCGGGGGTGGTGCTGCTGATCGGGGTAGCGCTGTTTGGCGAGATTCGCAACGGGGCGCGGCGCTGGCTCAATCTGGGATTTGCCTTCCAGCCGTCCGAGTTGTTGAAGCTGGCGTTGCCGCTGATGCTGGCCTGGTATTTCCAGCGCAACGAAGCGGTGTTGCGTGCCAAGCATTTTCTGGCCGGCGGCGCCTTGCTGGTGGTGCCTTTCCTGTTGATCCTGCGCCAGCCCGACCTGGGGACGGCGATGATGATCGGCGCGTCGGGGTTTTATCTGCTGTTCTTTGCGGGCTTGCCGTGGAAGGTGATTCTCGGCGGCGCCACCCTGGGTGCCGCCAGCCTGCCGGTGGTGTGGGGGCTGATGCACGACTACCAGCAGCAGCGTGTATTGACCCTGCTCGATCCGTCGTCCGACCCGCTGGGCGCCGGTTACCACATCATTCAATCGACTATCGCGATCGGCTCGGGCGGACTGTTCGGCAAAGGCTGGATGCAGGGCACGCAGAACCAGCTCGACTTCATTCCCGAGCGCACCACGGACTTTATCTATGCCGTGTTCGGCGAGGAATTCGGCTATTTCGGCGCGATCCTGCTGGTCGGGCTGTATCTGGCCATCGTTGCGCGCGGCCTGGTCATCGCGGCACGTGCGCCGACCCTGTTCGGGCGGCTGATGGCGGCGACGCTGAGCCTCAATCTGTTCACCTATGCGTTCGTCAACATGGGCATGGTGTCGGGCATCCTGCCGGTGGTCGGGGTGCCGCTGCCGCTGATGAGCTATGGCGGGACGGCGCTCATCACGCTATTGTTGGGCGTGGGCATCGTGATGAGCGTGGCAACGCATCGCCAGTTGATGACGCGATAAAATAGGCGCATGAAAACGAACCTGATTGCAGGCTTGACCGTGATCGCTTTGGCGCTGGCCGGGTGTAGCAGCAGTCCGACCGTCCCCGAAAAAGCACCGGCTTCCGCTAAGGCAGCGAAAAGCGGCGGCTATTATCTCGACGACGGCCCCGACACCAACCCGCCACCGAATCTCGACGCCGTCCCCGACGCCGTGCCGCGCGCCGAGCCGCTGAACCGCTTCGCCAACCGCAGCTACAGCGCGATGGGCACCACCTACACGCCGCAGACCGAGCGCCGCCCCTACAGCGAAGAAGGCATGGCGTCGTGGTATGGCCGCCGCTTCCATGGCCAGAAAACCGCGTCGGGCGAGTTGTACGATATGTATGCGATGACCGCCGCGCATCCCACCCTGCCGATCCCCAGCTATGCGCGGGTGACGTCGCTGGTCAACGGCAAGTCCGTGGTGGTGCGCATCAACGATCGCGGGCCGTTTCACAGCAAGCGCATCATCGATCTGTCGTATACCGCCGCGTACAAGCTGGGTTATCTGGGCAGCGGCAGCGGCCGGGTGCGGGTGGAAAGCCTGGATCCCGCTGCCTACGACACGCAGGGCGATGCGATCAGGGAAGGCGTCTATCTGCAGGTGGGTGCGTTTTCGCGTCAGGAAAACGCCCAGCAATTGCGCAACCGCCTGACGCAGAAACTGGAACTCGATGCCAGCCAGACCCGCGTGGTGCTCAATGGCGGGCTGCATTGCGTGCAGCTTGGGCCGTATTCCAGCGACGACGCGGCGCATTCCGAACGCACGCGCGTGCGGGAACGTCTCGACCTGAATGCGGTCCTGGTCAAGCGCGATTAAACAAGAGACCGTCATGAAATTATTCTGCCTGGTGCTGGCGTGGCTGTTCACTGCGGTGGCGTGGGCCGCACCCAACGGCATCACTGCGCGTGCGTGGGTGGTGATCGATCAGGCCAGCGGGCGCGAACTGGCCGCGCATCAGGCCGACCTGCCGATGCCCCCCGCTTCGCTGACCCAGTTGATGACGGCCTACGTGCTGCTGGGCGACATCCGCAAAAACAAGCTGAGTCTGGGCGAGAAGGTGACCGTGCCGCCCGCCGCCGCCCAGGCCGACGGTGCGCGCGTTTTTCTCAAGGCGGGGGAGTCGGTCAGCATCGATACCCTGTTGCAGGCCATGCTGGTGGAATCGGCCAGCGATGCCGCGCTCACGCTGGCGGCTGCGGCCGACGGCGGCGAAGCGGCGTTTGTCGAGCGCATGAACCGTGAAGCCAAACGGCTGGGGATGACGAAAACCCGCTTCATGAACGCCACCGGTCTGGCCGAGCCGGGGCATGAGTCGAGCGCGCGCGACCTCGCCCTGCTGGCGCGCGCGTTGACCCGCGATTTTCCGGATCGCTTGGCGTTTTTCGGCCAGAAGGAACTCGCCTTCAGGGGCGCCTCCTATTACAACGGCAATCGCCTGCTCTGGCGTGACCGCACGGTGACTGGTCTGAAAGCCGGGCGTACGACCGAGGCCGGATACTGCATGGCGGCGTCGGCGCAGCGGGGCGATCAGGGCCGCATCTCGGTGGTGCTGGGCGCGCAATCGGACGAGCAGCGCACGCAGGATGCACTGAAACTGTTGAATTATGGCTTCGAGAATTTCGACAGCGTCCTGCTTTATCGCGCGCGGCAGCCCGTCAAGGTGGTCAATCTGTATCGCGGCCAGCGCCCCTCGGTTGGGATCGGCTTCGCGCAGGATTTTCACCTGCTGATTCCGCATGGCAGCGCCGCACGCCTGCAGGCGCAAATCATCACGCAGCGGCCGGTGCTGGCACCGGTGAGCACAGGCCAGCGCCTGGGCACCTTGCGGCTGACGCTCGACGGCAGCACGTTCGGCGACTATCCGCTGGTTGCCCTGGATCACGTCAGCGTGGCCGGACTGTTCGGCCGCATCTGGGATTCGATCCGGCTGCTGTTCGAACGATGAGCGTTTATCTGAACGGCCACTTCATGCCGCTGGCCGAGGCGAAGGTGCCGGTGCTCGACCGTGGGTTCGTCTTCGGTGACGGCGTCTACGAGCTGGTGCCGGTGTATTCCCGCAAGCCTTTCCGGCTCGACGAACACCTGCGCCGCCTGCAAGGCAGCCTCGACGGCATCCGGCTGGCCAACCCGCATGGCATGGCGGTGTGGCGGGAGCTGATTGTGCGGCTGATCGAACTCCAGGATTTCGCCGACCAGTCGGTCTACATCCAGATCACCCGCGGCGTCGCCCCGCGCGACCATGCCTTTCCCAGTGGCGTGGCGCCGACGGTGTTCATGTTTGCGCAGCCCCTGCTGACGGCTTCGGCCGAGCAGAAAGCGGTGGGGGTGTGCGCCGTCAGCGCGGTCGACAACCGCTGGCAGCGCTGCGACATCAAGGCGATTTCGCTGCTGGCCAATATCCTGCTGCGGCAGCAGGCGGTTGACGCAGGCTGCGCCGAAACCGTGCTGTTGCGTGACGGATTTTTGTCCGAAGGCGCGGCGAGCAATGTTTTCGTGGTGAAGCAGGGCGTGCTGCTGGCGCCGCCGCCGTCCCATCTGATGCTGACCGGCATCACCTATCACGTGGTGCTGGAACTCGCCGACGCGCATGGCATTCCGACTGAACTGCGCGCCATCAGCGAGGCCGAACTGCGGGCCGCCGACGAGCTGTGGATGACCTCGTCCACCAAGGAAATCATGCCCATCGTCACGCTCGACGGCATCCCGGTCGGCGCGGGCGTACCGGGGCCGCTGGCGCGGCAGATGGATGCGCTGTACCAAACCTTCAAGCAGCAGGTCATGCGCGCATGAGCGACGTAGAGACCCTGCTGGTCTTTCCCACCGACTTTCCGGTCAAGATCATGGGCGAGCGCCGGGACGACTTCGCGCAAACCATGGTCGAACTGGTGCAGCGCCACGCGCCCGATTTCAAACCCGAAACGGTGGAAATGCGGGTGTCGAGCAAGGGCAATTTTCTGAGCGTGACCTGTGTGGTCCGTGCCACGTCCAAGGCGCAACTCGATGCGCTGTATCGCGACATCACCGCGCATCCGTGGGTGAAGATGGCGTTGTGATGGTGAGGCGTGAGCAGGCGATTGTCCGGCGGCTGGGGCGGGTGGAGTATGAGCCGACCTGGCGCGCGATGCAGGCGTTCACGGCACAGCGATTGCCCGACACGCCGGACGAACTCTGGCTGCTGGAACATCCGCCGGTCTACACCCAGGGACAGGCGGGCAAGCCCGAGCACCTGATCGCCGCCACCTCCATTCCAGTCGTGCCCATCGACCGCGGCGGTCAGATCACCTATCACGGGCCAGGGCAGGCGGTGGTCTATGTGCTGGTCGACTTGCGGCGGCGCGGTTACGGCATCCGCGAACTGGTGACGCGGATGGAGCAGGCGGTGATCGATGTGCTGGCAACGCAGGGTGTGACGGCCGCGCGGCAGAGCGGCGCGCCCGGCGTGTATGTGAACGGGGCGAAAATTGCCGCGCTCGGCCTGCGGGTGAAGCACGGCTGCACCTATCATGGCCTGGCGTTGAATGTCGACATGGATTTAAGCCCGTTCGCCGCGATCAACCCGTGCGGCTATCCTGGCATGGCGGTCACCGATTGCCGCGCGCTGGGCGCAGCCCTGACTGTCGCTGACGCGGGACAGTCGCTGGTCGAGGCGGTGCGGCACAGAATTTACGTGTCCGTTTCCGCCTGAACGGGATCATCCGCGGCCTGACTAATCCGGCTCCCGCACCGCGGGGATCCCCGCAATCAGCCGCACCAGCGCGGCCTGCCGGTCAGTGCCGGTTTTCTCGAACACCGAACGCAGCTGGCTCTTTACGGTGGGCAGCTTGAGGTCGCTTTCCGCCGCATAGAATTCCAGTGTTTCGCCAGCAGCCAGCGCCCGCGCCAGCCGTGCTTCCGCTGCAGAAAGGCCGAACAGTTGTATTAACTGGCCTGCCGTCGCCATCCGTCGATGGTCGAGCGGGACGATCAGACACAGCACGCCATCCGGCTCGCCAGTCAGGGAGAACGCGCCGCGTTTGGGCAAGGGCGTCAGCGTCACGCTGTAGCGTTCGTCAGGCTTGACGCTGTTGTTGAGCAGCAGATTCGCCGGACGGCCGGTTTTGACGATCCCCCCCATGATGTCGCCCCACTCCTTTTCCCGGCTTTCGATTGCGCACGTCAGGACGCCATGCCGGATCCGCACGGTCTCCGCCGCCTTCAGCAGCGCCTCGCCATTACGGTTGCAATACAGCAGCTGACCGGCCCTGTTGACGGCGATGACTGCCAGCGACGCAGCATCCTGTCCGGCGGCGGCCAGTTCGCCGGACTGGGTGGCGGCCTGGGTGTGCTCCATCAGACGCAGGGAACGATTGAAATGGGGCATCAGCAGAGTCAGCAGTGATTCATGTCCGGACTCAAACGGACCATGTTCAGGGTCGCGCAGCAGGGCAAGATTGACGTCGGTGGATTCATTACGGGAAAGGCAGCCGCCCAGGCAATATCTCAACCCGTATCGCAGCATGAAATCCTGATAAAACTCGTTTTTGGATATGAATTGATCATCGAAATGATGATGGCAGGCGAGCACGACACCCGGGTCAGCTCGCGATGCAAGCTGGCGACGTGGATCGACCGTGCCGTAATAACTGTTGTAAAGCTCGAGCGCATCATTCCACGACTCGTGCGACATGACCCCCAGGGTGGCTGCCTGTTTTTTGCTGTCCCAGCCAAGTAAGTGAAAGGTATCCGCGCCCACCTGCTTTGCCAGCATGCGCATCGTCTCCTGCCACAACCCCGGGTCGAGCGCCGATTCGTAAATCAGCCCCACCAGACGATCGAAATCTGCTTGCTTCATCGCGTTTCCCCGTTGTGGAGTGCAGCGCCTCATGACCGTTGCAACTGGCAATCTAGACCTTATTCAGGTGATAGCCAGCGATCGTTGCCCATCGATGGCGTACCTCGATAAGGATTTTCTATGCCATCCAAATGAACGATGACGGCCTCTCCCGTGTTGCCTAATATTCACTTCACATTCTGCGTCTGGACGGGCGGGTCATTGCCCGCGCAGGGTGTCCCAACCCATTGCAAGGAGAGCCTTATGCAAACCAGCGACTTCCTCGTACATATCGACGAAACCCTCAACCAGCCTGCGCTGGAAGCCATCGAAGATGACATCCGCCATGGCAGCGGGGTGGTCTCGGTAGGCCACCGTTTCGACAAACCCCACCTGGTTCATGTCATTTACGATTCGGACACAACCCGCATGGCCGAAATCGTTGCGGATGTTCGGCAGCATGGCCTGCACGCGCAGGCGGTCGGGTTGTAATCAGACGCTGCAAACCGGGCGCAGATTTGCGCTCGCCCCCTGTCCCGTTTTGTGAGACCGCCGGCTTTGCCGGACGATTTCATCGAGGAGACCAGCCATGTCTTCTGTGCTCGCTTCAATCACCCCTAACGTTCAGCCGCTTACGCCTGCCGCACAGGACGAGTGGTTCGAGCGCAAATTCGCCGAAAGCATGGCGCGACGCGAAGCTGCGAAAACCCCCACGCTTTCCATCATGGTCACCAAGGGCACGCTCGACTGGGCCTACCCACCTTTCATCATCGGCTCGACCGCCGCCGCGATGGGTTGGGAGGTGACCATGTTCTTCACCTTTTATGGGCTGGCCTTGCTGAAGAAAGACCTCAAGCTGCATATCAGCCCGCTCGGCAACCCGGCCATGCCGATGAAAATGCCCTTCGGTCCGAACTGGTTCCAGCATATCGAATGGAACATGCCCAACCTGCTGATGGCGGGCATTCCCGGGTTTGAATCCGCCGCCACCGGCCTGATGCAGCAGACCCTGAAAAACCATGGCGTCGCCCCCATCGCGGAACTGCGCGATGCCTGTGTCGAAGAAGGCGTCAAGCTGATCGCCTGCCAGATGACGGTTGATTTGTTTGGCTGGCAAAAGAACGAATTCATTCCTGGCGTAACCGAATGGGCGGGCGCGGCAAGCTATCTGGGGTCGGCCAAAGGGGCGGACGTCACCCTGTTTGTTTGATCACGATAGGCTGATGCGGGTGAACAGGCACTGGTCTTTTTGTGTACGCACCCGTCATCCGTTTGGATGATGGGTGCGCGCTGCATCGGTTTTATATTGAGTTCGGTAAGTGGGCGTGACGTTTCCGGATGTCACGCCGTGGCAGTGCCCTCATGTAGCATCTATCGGAGCTTCGGCTCCGTTTTTTTATGGGCCCGTTGGCGATCACGGCGGTTGGGGCTGCGATTTATAGTTGACTGATTTAGTCGGACATAAGTATCCTTGCGGCTTCCATTGGAGTTACTTATGAGCGCCGACGCCCTGCCGACCGACCCCAAACTCTTGATGCGCTCGATCATCCAGCGCATCGCCACCGGCCCCGACCTGTCCAAGGACATCAGCCGCCTCGAAGCGCATCGGGGGACCAAGGCGATCATCGATAACGTCATCGATCCGGTGCAAGTGGGCATTTACTTTATTGCCCTGCGGATGAAGCGCGAAACGATGGACGAGAACCGTGGCGTGCTCGATGCGGTGCTGGAAACCACCCGGCGCGTGACTGCCGAGGTGGACGAAGTGGTCGATATCGGCGACCCCTATGACGGCTACACCCGCTGCCTGCCTGCCGCGCCTTTCCTCGGCCCGTTGCTGGCGGAGTTCGGCGTGCACGTGGTCAGTCACGGTCTCGACACGGTCGGTCCCAAATACGGCGTCACCGCGCGCCACGTGCTGGAGGCTGCCGGGGTGCCGGTGAACCTGTCGCCGGTCGAGGCCGCCGCGCGGCTGGCCGACCCCGCGCTGGGCTGGACCTATGTCGATCAGGCGCAGTCCAACCCCGGCCTGCATAATCTGACCCCGCTGCGCGCCCAGATCATCAAGCGCCAGGTTCTGACCACGGTGGAGGTGCTGTCCAAGCCCATCGCCGGCAGGAAGCAAACCCATTTCGTCACCGGCTATGTGCACAAGCCCTATCCTCCGGTGTATGCCGATCTCGCGCGCGAAGCCGGGTTCGACAGCGCGTGCATCGTGCGTGGCGTCGAGGGCGGGGTGATTCCCAGCCTGCGCCAGACCGGCAAGTATTTCCACTACCACGACAAGGGCGAGGAAATCGAAGCCAGTATCGATCCCGTGGCGCTCGGCATCGACCAGCCGGTGCGCGCGGTGCCGCTGCCGGGCTCGGTCGCCACCGCGGAAGGCGAGGACGAAATCGTCGCCGCGATCGACATCAAGGCGACCGCGCGCGCTGCCGCCGAAGCCGGGATCCTGGCGCTGAAGGGCGACCAGGGCGCGACTTACGACTCGCTGGTGCTGGCGGGTTCCATCATCCTGCACCACGTCGGCAAGGCCGCAAGCATCGCCGAAGCGGCCGCGCAAGTCCGCGCCGTGCTCGATTCCGGCAAGGCCGTGGCCCGGGTGCAGTGATGAGCCCATTCATCGCCATCGCCGCTGCCGACGAACTCAAGCCGGCGCAGATGAAGCGCGTCGTGGTGAACGGCAAGCGGCTGCTGCTGTGCAATGCCAGCGGCACGCATTACGTCGTCGATGAAATGTGCAGCCACGAGGATTATTCGCTGTATCTCGGCTGCATCAAGGACGGCAAGATCAAGTGCTCGCTGCATGGCAGCTACTTTGATCTTGCCACCGGGGAACCCACCTGCGACCCGGCCGATCAGCCGATCAAAACCTATCCGGTGAAAATCGAAGCCGGACAGATCTGGGTCAAGGCCTGACTATTTGAGAATGGCGCGGATCGTCTGCTCGATCTCCGGGTGGTCGAATTCGCGTCCGCCCATCGCCCGGTAAACCACGCGCCCCTGTTTGTCGACGATGAAGCTGGCGGGCAGGCCGAGCACGCCCCAGGCGTGGGACACCGTGCTGTCGCGGTCGAACAGGATGGGGAAGGTGGGTGCCGGGTCCAGTTGGCCGGTGAACACGAACACCTGGTCCGGCTGCTCCTGCTGGTTGATCGCCAGAATGACAAAGGGCTGGCCTTGCAGCCGCCTGGACAGCCGCTCCATGGACGGCATCTCGCGGCGGCAGGGCGGGCACCAGGTGGCCCAGAAATTGACCAGCACCACCTTGCCGCGATAGTCCGACAGTTTGACCGGCTTGCCGTCCAGATCGGGCAGGGTGAATTCCAGCGCGGGTCTGGCCGGTTTGAGCAGGGTGAAACTATGGCTCATTTCCGGCAGCGGCAGCGCCGCCTGCGCCGCTCCCGCGCAGCCCAGCCAAAAACTAAGGCAGCCCAGGCGGCTCGCTTGGCGCGCAGACCAGATCGTCCATTTTGCCGGTGTAGCGTTTGCCATGGTGTCTCCACGAATAGATCAGGTCGAAGTGCGAGCCGGGCGGCAGGCGCACGGTGGTGAAACCCTGCGCCCAGTCGCCGGTGTCGAAGCTCATGCTGGCGGGCAGGATGGACCAGCCGAAATCCGAGCCGAGCTTTGTCCATTCGGCGACCCACTCGGGTTTGGTCTTGAGCGGGTGCTGCTTTCCGTCCGGGGTGACGACGCGCCAGTCTGCCACCCGATAGGAGAGCGTGCCGCCGGACTGGTTCTGCGCCACGCTGCCGAACACGCAGTACCCCCGGATGCTGTCCACCACGGCGGGCGGCAGGCCACGCGAGGAATAGAGCGCGGCGACATACTCGGGCAACAGCTGGATGAGTTCGAGGCTGAAGCCGCGGTCGACTTTTTTCCACGCCAGCAGGCCGCTGTCGGGGTCGCGATTCTGGGTTTGCTCCGCAGCGCCGGACAGCGCGGGGGCAACCAGGCAGGCGCACAGACACAGGGAGCGGGCGACTTTCATCCGGCTGATTCTATAGCGCTTGTGTGCCAATTTCCATGCTGGGCAAGGGGACGGGACGCCCGCTTAACTCGGTTAAAATTGCATCTTTAGAGGAAGCGTTCCATGGCAGACCCCATCCAGCACAAAGGCGCGGCGAAAACCTCGCGCATCCCGATCAAGATCGTGCCGCAGGAACGCATGCGTCTGCCGTCGTGGATCCGCGCCAAGTCGCCGAACCTGCCGAACGTCGGCCGCCTCAAGGGCATCCTGCGTGAAGCGAAACTGCATACCGTATGCGAAGAAGCGTCGTGCCCGAACCTGGGCGAATGTTTCGGTCACGGCACCGCCACCTTCATGATCCTCGGCGACCTGTGCACGCGGCGTTGCCCGTTCTGCGATGTTGGTCACGGCACGCCGCTGCCGCCTGACGTCGACGAGCCCCGTCACCTGGCCGAAACCATCGCGCTGATGGCGCTGAAATACGTGGTCATCACCAGCGTCGACCGCGATGACTTGCGCGACGGCGGCGCGGAGCATTTCGCTCGCTGCATCGCGGCGGTTCGCGCAAGCTCGCCGGCGACGCGGATCGAAATCCTCACCCCGGATTTTCGCGGACGGCTCGACAGGGCGCTGGATCAGCTCGATACCGCGCCGCCCGACGTGATGAACCACAATCTGGAAACCGTGCCGCGTTTGTACAAGGCCGCGCGTCCCGGTGCCGACTACGCCCATTCGCTGAAGCTGCTGCAGGATTTCAAGGCTCGCCATCCTGATATCCCGACCAAGTCCGGCCTGATGCTGGGCCTGGGCGAGGAAGACGACGAAATTCTGCAGGTGATGCGCGACCTGCGTGCGCACGACGTCGACATGCTCACCCTTGGCCAGTATCTGCAGCCCTCGCAGCATCACCTGCCGGTGCTGCGCTTCGTCACCCCCGAGCGCTTCGCCCAGTTCGAGCAGGAAGCCCTGGCGATGGGCTTCAAACACGCCGCTTGTGGCCCGATGGTGCGGTCGAGTTACCACGCCGACCGGCAGGCGGCGGGCGTTTGATTATGCGTGCCTGATTACTTCAACAGCCGTTTGCGTGTCAGCGCCAGCGCGATGACGTAGCCCAGGCTGCCATATGCCAGCAGCGAGACGACATGCAGCACGATCTCGTTGGGCACGGTGCCGATGACCAGCGGGCGCGCCAGGTTGATGGCGTGGGTCAGCGGCAGCCAGGCCGACACGCTTTGCAGCAGCGGCGGCAGTTGCGACACCGGGAAGAACACGCCGCACAGCAGCACCATCGGCGTGATGACCAGGGTGAAGTAATAGAGGAAGAAGTCATAGCTGGGCGACACCGCGTTCATCACCAGGCCCATGCCGCCGAAGCAGAAGCCGACCAGCGCCACCACCGGGATGATCCACAGCGTCATCCAGAAATTGCCGAACAGGCCCAGTCCCCAGATCACCGCCAGAATCGCCAGCCCGGAGAGCAGGCTCTTCGACGTCGCCCAGGTCAGCTCGCCCAGCATCACGTCGTCCAGCGTCATCGGCGCGTTGAGGATGGCGTCCCAGGTGCGCTGCACGTGCATGCGCGAAAAGCTCGAATACAGCACCTCGAAGGTGGCGGCGTTCATCGTGCTGTAGGCCACCGTGCCGGCGGCGAGGAAGGGGAGATAGGGCATGCCGCCCACATTCGGCAGCAGGCTGCCGAGGCCGTAGCCCAGACCGAGCATGTACAGCATCGGGTCGGCCAGGTTGCCGAGAATGGACGGGATGGCGAGCTTTCTCCACACCAGATAGTTGCGCTGCCACACCGGGACGAAACGCCACGACAAACGGGGAAGCCGCAGCAGCTTAATCACGCAGATCTCTCCCGGTGAGTTTGAGGAAGACATCCTCGAGATTGGATGGCCGGTGGATGTAGCGCAGCGCGGGCGCGTGTTGCAACGCCGCGATCACGCCGTCGGCGTTGTGGGTGTAGCAGAACAGGGTTTCGCCGACGGTTTCGAAGCGTGTGCATACCGCTGCGGCGTGGGCGTGCATCCAGTCTTCGAGGCCTTCGCCGAAGACTTCGACCACCACCGGTTCGATATGCGATTCGATCAGCGCACGTGGCGCGCCTTCGGTGACGACGCGGCCGTGGTCGAGAATGGCGAGACGGTCGGCCAGGCGTTCGGCTTCATCCATGAAATGCGTGGTCAGCACGATGGTTTTGCCTGCCGCGATCAGCCGCCGCAGGCCTTGCCAGATCAGATGGCGCGCCTGTGGATCGAGTCCGGTGGTCGGCTCGTCGAGGAACAGGATGTCGGGGTCGTGCACCAGCGCGCGGGCGAGCGTGAGGCGCCGCTTCATGCCGCCGGACAATTGCGCAATTTGCGCGTCGGCCTTGCTGGCGAGTCCGGCAAATTCCAGCAGTTCGGGCACGCGCGCGGTGATGGTGGCTTTGTCCATGCCGAAATAGCGGCCGTAGGCGAGCAGGTTTTCGCGCACCGAGAAATCCGGGTCGAGATTGTCCATTTGCGGCACCACGCCGACTTTCATTCGCGCTGCGCGCGCGTTCAGCGGCACCGCTATCCCCGCGAGTTCGATGCTGCCGCCATCGGGTTCGATCAGCCCCAGCAATAACCGCAGCGTGGTGGTTTTGCCGGCGCCGTTGGGGCCGAGCAGGCCGAAACATTCGCCGCGCCGGACATCCAGGTCGAGGCCACGCACCACCTCGGTGCCGCCATATTTTTTCGTCAGGCCGCGGACCTTCAGCATGGGCAAGCCTCGATGAACGCCTGTTTCAATTCCTTCAGCTTGCCGTGGAAGAAGTGCCCGGCATCGGGGATGATTTTCACCGCGAGCTGCTGCTGTTCGGCCCACAGCCGTATCGCGGCGGGTGGAATCAGTTCGTCGGCGTCGCCGAAGATCACCACGCTGTCGGCCGGCACCGGGTCGAATTCGTACATCGTGACGGCGGGCGCGACCAGGATCAGGCGGCGCGCGTCGAGCTGCTGGCGCAGCCGGTGCTGGACGAAAGCGCCGAACGAAAACCCGGCCAGCGCCCAGGGCAGATTGGGGTAGCTCGCTTCGACGAAGCGGGCGACCGCGAGCAGATCGTCGGTTTCGCCGACGCCGGCATCGAAGCTGCCGTCGCTCATCCCGACGCCACGAAAGTTCGGCCGCACGCTGACCCAGCCCGCTTCGTTGGCGGCCTTGGCGAGCGTGGTGACGACCTTGTTTTCGAGACTGCCGCCGTGCAGCGGGTGCGGATGCGCGACCAGCAACAGGCCGCGGCGCTCGCCTTCGGGGTCGTCGATGACGGTTTCCAGCTTGCCGACGGCTGCCGGAATACGCAGCTTGTAGCGTTTCACTTGGTCGCGATTATTTCAGTTGCAGGCGCTCGACGATGCGCCCCTGTTTCAAATGGACATCGAAGATTTCGTCGATGTCGGCCTCATCGACATAGGTGTACCAGACGCCTTCCGGGTAGACCACCAGAACCGGTCCCTGATCGCAGCGATCCATGCATCCCGCGCTGTTGATGCGACATTTTCCCGCGCCATTGAGATGCGCCTGTTTGACTTTTTTCTTGAGGTGGTCGCGCATGGCCTGTCCACCTGCCGCGCCACAGCAAGCGGCGCCATCGTCGCGCTCGTTGGTGCAGAAAAACACGTGGTGCTTGAAATAAGAGTCAGTCATCAGAAAAGTTCGAGTATTTGAGGGCGTTGCCGTGCGCCTTGTCGACCGGGTATTTGCGGGCGTTGATTGCCAGCTTGTCGGAAGCTGCTTCCAGCAGATCGATTTCCAGCAGATCGGCCAGCCGGGTCAGATAAATCAGCACGTCGGCGATTTCCTGGCGCACCGCTTCATGCTGCTCTGGGGTCAAGTTCTGGCTCTGCTCCGACGTTAACCACTGGAAGGGTTCGAGGAGCTCGGCCATTTCCACGCTGAGGGCCATCACCAGGTTCTTGGGGGTGTGATAGCGTTCCCACGCGCGCGCCA
>JBAVFD010000126.1:0-5950 GCA_049588075.1 Thiobacillus sp. | reverse complement strand
ATGATGGTGAAATTGCCCTGCCGTTCGTGGATGTGTTCGAGCGGGATGTACACGCCGCTCTGGCGCCGCTCGCGCTTCTGGTCGTGCCACACCGCGTGGCGGTGGAAGAAGGTGCCGCGTGCCGAATCCTGACCCGACACCCGCACGTTGTGGCCTGCGTCGAGCAGGCTGGCGTAGGCCAGATGCTCTGCATAGCCCCAGTCCACCGGCAATTCGCCCGCGCGCATTCTGCGGCGGTCGTCGAGCACCTTCTGCACCCGCGAGTGCAGTTCGACTTCATGCTGCAGGGTGGTGATGCGTTCGCCCAGAAAATCCAGCCGCCCGGCCGGCACCGCGGTCGGCTCTTCGCCGGCAGATTTCCCCTTGAAGCGCCCCCAGTCGGTACCGAAGACCTCTTTGAAATCGGACAGCGCGGGCGGACTCAGCGACTCGCCGTGCTCCAGCCGTTCGCGGCAATCGTCGACCATGTCGTCCGCCTGTACCTGCGTCAGCACCCCCTCGTCCACCAGGCGCTGCGCATACAGGACGCGCGAGCTGGGATGCGCCTGGATGCGGCGGTACATCAGCGGCTGGGTGGCGAGCGGCTCGTCCTGCTCGTTGTGACCGTGACGGCGGTAGCACACCAGGTCGATGAAGCAGTTCTTGTGGAAGGTGTAGCGGAAATCGACCGCGGTCTGCACCGCGAAGGCCACCGCCTCGGGATCGTCGCCATTGACGTGCAGCACCGGCGCCTCGACCATCTTGGCGACGTCGGTACAGTACAGCGTCGAGCGCACGTCGCGCGGGTCGGAGGTGGTGAAGCCGATCTGATTGTTGATCACCACATGGATCCCGCCGTTGTTGCGGAAGCCGCGCGTCTGCGACATGTTGAGGCTTTCCATCACCACGCCCTGCCCCGACAGCGCAGCGTCGCCGTGCAGGATCACCGGCACCACCTCGTAGCCGAGCACGTCGCCGCGCCGGTCCTGGCGCGCGCGCACCGAGCCGCGCACCACCGGGTGCACGATTTCAAGATGAGAGGGGTTGAACGCCAGGGCCAGGTGCACCGGCCCGTACGGGGTGGCGATATCGGTGGAAAAGCCCTGGTGGTATTTGACGTCGCCCGACAGCGGCGAGTCGGCATCGCCATTCCTGGGCTCCTCGTACAGGCTTTCCAGCGAGCGTCCCATGATGTTGGCGAGCACATTGATACGGCCGCGATGCGCCATCCCCATCACGATCTCTTTCGCGCCATGCCGGGCGCAACGCTCGATGGCCAGGTCGAGCAGCGGAATCAGGCTTTCGCCGCCTTCCAGCGAGAAGCGCTTTTGTCCGACTTGGCGGGTGTGCAGGAATTTTTCCAGCGTCTCGGCATCGGTCAGCCGCTTCAGCAGGCGCTTCTTGAGCGCGACCGGCACGCCGTATTGACCGCGCGCCGACTCGATGCGCTCCTGCAGCCAGCGTTTGCGGGCGACGTCGGTGATGTGCATGTACTCGAAACCGATGCGCCCGCAATACGCGCTTTTAAGAAGCTGCAGAATGTCGGTCAGCGTGGCGCGTTCCACGCCGAACAGCGAGCCGGTCTCGAATTCACGCGTGAACTCGGCCTCGGTCAGGCCGTAATGCGCGGGGTCGAGTTCAGGCGTCGGCGGCAGTTCGAAGCGCCGCAGCGGATCGAGTTCCGCCTGCCGCACGCCCAGATAGCGGTAGGCGTTGATCAGCCGCAGCACGGCGACCTGCGCGGCATCCGACCCGGCCGTCGCGCCCGGCAGTGGCTGCTTCAGCCAGGGCGCCAGCGCGTCATCGCCGAACTGCTCCAGATAGGCCGCATTACCCGCGTACAAGGGTGACGTGAGGTGCCAGTCGGGTACGCTCATGGAATCGACAGTTGACGCACGGCGCTCAAGCCCCGCGCTGACCGCCGCGTTGATCCATCGGCACGAATTCGCGCCGCGCCGCACCGGTGTATAGCTGGCGCGGACGGCCGATCTTGTGCGCGGGATCAGACAGCATTTCGTTCCACTGCGCCACCCAGCCGGCGGTGCGCGCCAGCGCGAACAGCGCGGTGAACATGCTGGCGGGGATGCCCATGGCGCGGAAGATGATGCCGGAATAGAAATCGACGTTGGGGTAGAGCTTGCGGCTGATGAAGTACTCGTCCTCCAGCGCGATGCGCTCGAGCTCCATCGCCATCTTGAACTGCGGATCGTCGCGCAGATCGAGCTCGTCGAGCACCTCGTAGCAGGTCTCGCGGATGATGCGCGCGCGCGGATCCATGTTCTTGTAGACGCGGTGGCCGAAGCCCATCAGGCGGAAGCCGCTGGTCTTGTCCTTGGCGCGCTTGATGAATTCAGGAATGCGCGAGATGTCGCCCATCTCGTCGAGCATTTTCAGCACCGCCTCGTTGGCGCCGCCGTGCAGCGGCCCCCACAGCGAGGCCATGCCGCTCGCCATGCTGGCGTAGGGATTGGCGCCGCTCGACCCGGCCAGCCGCACCGTGGAGGTCGAGGCGTTCTGCTCGTGGTCGGCATGCAGGATGAAAATCCGGTCGAGCGCGCGCGCCAGCACCGGGCTGGGCTCGTAGGGTTCGCATGGCGTCGAGAACATCATGTGCAGGAAATTCTCGGCGTAGGTCAGCCGGTTCTGCGGATACACGAAGGGCTGGCCTTCGTTGTACTTGAACGACCAGGCCGCCACCGTCGGCACCTTGGCGATCAGCCGGTGCGCCACGATCTCGCGCTGGCGCGGATCGAAGATGTTCATGTCTTCGTGATAGAACGCCGACATCGCGCCGGTGACGCTGATCATCACCGCCATCGGATGCGCATCGCGGCGGAATCCGCGGAACACACTATCCATCTGGTCATGCAGCATGGTGTGGTGGCGGATCGACTTTTCAAACGTCACCTTCTGCTCGGCCGTCGGCAATTCGCCGTGGATCAGCAGATAGCAGACCTCCAGGTAGTCCGACTGGTAAGCGAGCTCCTCGATCGGGTAGCCACGGTAGTACAACAGACCTTCGTCGCCGTCGATGTAGGTGATGGCGGAATTGCAGCTGGAAGTCGCGGTGAAGCCGGGGTCGTGGGTGAAGTAGCCCTGCGCGGCGAGCGCGCGGATGTCGATTACCGGCTTGCCATAGGTGCCCTGCTCGATGGGCAGTTCAATCGACGGGCTGCCGTCGCTGAAAGTGAGAGTGGCGGTTTTTTTCATCGCAATTCCATTCATTTTGCAGCCCGAAATGTTCGCAGGCGTTGAACAAGTGCTGCAAGCTCGGCATCGCCCGCAGGCGCCCTGTCTTGCAGCCGGTCTGCAATCTCCATGTCCGACAGCGTCAGCAGCCGCTCCAGCGCGGCTGTCTCATTAGGCTGAAGTGTAGCGCGGTGCGCGGCCCAAAAGCCACCCAGCCAGATATCCAGTTCCAGCAAGCCCCGGCGGCAACGCCAGGCAATCCGGTCGCAGGCCGCCGGATCAGACACGCCGCTTCACCAGCAGCGACTTGATGCGCCCGATGGCTTGCGTCGGGTTCAGTCCCTTGGGGCAGGCATCCACGCAGTTCATGATGCCGCGGCAACGATACAGCCGGTACGGGTCTTCCAGATTGTCGAGCCGTGCGGCGGTCGCTTCGTCGCGCGAATCGGCGATAAAACGATACGCCTGCAACAGGCCCGCCGGACCGACGAAGGTATCCGGGTTCCACCAGAACGACGGGCACGCGGTGGTGCAGCAGGCGCACAGGATGCATTCGTAGGCGCCATCGAGCAGCGCGCGATCGGCCGGACTTTGCAGACGCTCGACTTCGGGCTCCGGGTCGTCGTTGATGAGCCAGGGCTTGATCGAGCGGTACTGTCTGTAGAACGGCTCCATGTCCACGATCAGGTCGCGGATCACCGGCAATCCCGGCAACGGCCGCACTTCGATCGGCTGCTGCAGTTCGGACAGGGGTGTGATGCACGCCAGCCGGTTCTTGCCGTTGACGTTGACCGCATCCGAGCCGCACACCCCTTCGCGGCAGGAACGCCGCAGCGAGAGGGTTTCGTCCCGCGCCTTGAGCGCCAGCAGCGCATCGAGCAGCATCTTGCCGGCCGGCTCGATATCGAGCTCGACGTCCTGCATGTGCGGCTTTTCGCCGGATTCCGGGTGGTAGCGGTAGAGACGGAATTTCATCTTCAATACACCCGTTCCTGCGGCCGTATCGACTCAACCGTCAACGGCTTCAGCCGCACCGGCTTGGCATCCACCTGATCCCCGTCCCGCGAATACAGCGTGTGCTTGAGCCAACGCTCGTCATCGCGCTGCGGACAATCCTCCCGCGTATGCGCGCCCCGGCTTTCAGTGCGGCTGAGCGCCGACACCAGCGTCGCCCGCGCCACGCCGATCAGGTTCTCCAGTTCCAGCGCCTCGATGCGTGCGGTGTTGAACACGCGGCTGGTGTCCTGCAAACCCGCATGCTCCAACCGCGCTTCCAGTGCGTTCAGCTGATCCAGCCCGGCACGCAACACCGCATCGGTGCGGAACACCCCGGCGTGCGTCTGCATCATGCGCCGCAGGTCGTCGGTGATCGCCGCCACGCGTTCGCTGCCGGGTTGTCCCCAGCGTTGCAGGCGCGCCCAGCTGCGCTCGGCCGCGTGCTCGGGCACCCTGCGCGGGAACGGGTTGTCATGCAGATACTCATGCATGTGCCTGCCCGCCGCGCGCCCGAACACGATCAGATCCAGCAGCGAATTGCCGCCCAGCCGGTTTGCGCCGTGCACCGACACACAGGCGCATTCGCCGACGGCATACAGGCCCGGCACCGGCTCCTCGGGCCCGAAGCGCGCCGGGGCGACGACCTGGCCGTGCAGGTTGGTGGGAATGCCGCCCATCATGTAGTGCGCGGTCGGCGCGACCGGAACCGGCGCACGCACGGGATCGATGCCGGCGAAGCGGATCGACAGCTCGCGAATGCCGGGGAGCTTGTCGGCGATGAGGGTTGCGCCGAGATGGTCGAGCTTGAGGTCGATGTAATCCCCATGCGGGCCACACCCCCGCCCCTCGGCGATTTCGATGGCGATGGCACGCGCCACCACGTCGCGCCCGGCCAGATCCTTGGCGTGCGGCGCATAGCGTTCCATGAAGCGCTCGCCGTGCTTGTTCAGCAGATAGCCGCCCTCGCCGCGCACGCCTTCGGTAATGAGGCAGCCCACCCCGGCGATGCCGGTGGGATGGAATTGCCAGAACTCCATGTCCTGCAGCGGCAGCCCGGCGCGCAGCACCATGCCGAGACCGTCTCCGGTGTTGATCATGGCGTTGCTGCTGTTCCAGAACACCCGCCCGGCTCCGCCGGTGGCGAGCAGCGTGGTGCGTGCCTCGATGACGAGCGGTTCGCCGGTCTCGATGCTCATCGCAGTGACGCCGAGGCAATAGCCTTCGGCATCGCGCAGCAGATCCAGCGCGAAATATTCATCGAAGAACTGGGTGCGGTGCTGGATGTTCTGCTGGTACAGGGTGTGCAGCAGTGCATGGCCGGTGCGGTCGGCGGCGGCGCAGGTGCGGGTGGCCTGTTCGCCGCCGAAATGCTTGGATTGCCCGCCGAACGGGCGCTGATAAATCTTGCCGTTGTCGAGCCGCGAAAACGGCAGCCCCATGTGTTCCAGTTCATACACCGCCGAAGCCGCCTCGCGGCACATGAACTCGATCGCATCCTGGTCGCCGAGCCAGTCGCCGCCCTTGACCGTGTCGTACATGTGCCATTCCCAGCGGTCGTCGTCGACGTTGGCGAGCGCGGCGGTGATGCCGCCCTGCGCCGAGACGGTATGCGAACGCGTGGGGAAAACCTTGGATACCACTGCGACCTTGTAGTCCGAGCGTGCCAGTTGCAGCGCCGCGCGCAAGCCCGCGCCGCCACCGCCGATGATGAGTGCATCGAAGCGGCGCGCGTTCATGCCGCGCGCCACAATATCGCGGCCAGCCACGCGACGCTGCCCGCCAGCGT
>JBAVFD010000125.1:0-7092 GCA_049588075.1 Thiobacillus sp. | reverse complement strand
GAACTGAACCTGCCCGCACTCGACGCCAGCATTCGCCTGCTGCACCAGCCGCCAGCCGACGCCGCGCTGGTCGAGCTGGATGCGCATCGTCATCCGGCCTGGCAGCGGCTGGCGTTCGACGAACTGCTGGCGCAGCAGTTGTCGCTGGCCGCCGCACGCGCGCAGCGGCGGCGACTCAGCACGCAGCCCTTGCCTGCGCAGCAGCGTTTGACCGCCGCCTTTCTGGCGGCGCTGCCGTTCGCGCTCACCGCTGCACAGCAGCGCAGCTGGACTGAAATCAGCGGAGATCTCGCGCAAGCGCATCCGATGCGGCGGCTGCTGCAGGGTGACGTCGGCAGCGGCAAGACCGTGGTGGCGGCGCTGGCGTGTCTGCAGGCGGTGGAAAACGGCTTGCAGGCCGCCTTCATGGCGCCCACCGAAATCCTCGCCGAGCAGCACGCGAAGAAGCTCGCGCCGCTGTTCGAATCGCTCGGTTTGCGCTGCGCCTGGATCTCCGGCAGCCAGCGCCAATCGGCGCGCGCCCAAGCCTGGCAGGCGGTGGCTGCGGGTGAAGCCGACATCGTGTTCGGCACCCACGCGCTGTTTCAGGAAGCCGGCAGTTTCAATAATTTGGGGCTGGTGGTGGTCGACGAACAGCACCGCTTCGGCGTCGGCCAGCGCCTGGCGCTGATGCAAAAAGGCAGCGAGCCGCACCAGTTGATGATGAGCGCGACGCCGATTCCGCGCACGCTGGCGATGAGCTTCTTCGCTGATCTCGATGTGTCCACCATCGACGAATTGCCGCCGGGTCGCACCCCCATCGTCACCAAACTCGTGAGCGCGGCACGGCGCGACGACGTGCTGGCGCGCGTGCGCGAAGCCTGCCTCGAAGGCGGCCAGACCTACTGGGTGTGCCCGCTGATCGAGGAATCCGAGAAGCTGCAGCTGCAAACCGCCGAAGACACCCACACCGCGCTGACCGCGCAACTGCCGGAACTCAACATCGGGCTGGTGCATGGTCGCCTCAAGCCCGCCGACAAGCAGGCGGTGATGGGCGCATTTCAGTCAGGCGACATCCATCTGCTGGTCGCCACCACCGTCATCGAAGTCGGCGTCGATGTCCCCAACGCCGCGCTGATGGTGATCGAACACGCGGAGCGCATGGGGCTGGCGCAACTGCACCAGTTGCGCGGCCGCGTCGGGCGCGGAAGCCGAGAATCCGTGTGCGTGCTGCTGTACGAAACGCCGCTGTCGGAGCTGGCACGAGCACGCCTCAAAGTGATCTTCGAATCGACCGACGGCTTTGAAATCGCGCGTCAGGATTTGCAGTTGCGCGGGCCGGGGGAGTTGCTGGGACATCGCCAGAGCGGCCTGCCGATGCTGCGCTTCGCCGATCTGGAGCGCGATGTTGAACTGCTCGAAGCTGCGCGCGATCTGGCCAAACGCTGCCTTAAGCAGCATCCGGAGATTGCGGCGCGGCACGTGGAGCGGTGGCTGGGGAGTCGGCAGGCGTTGGCGGGGAGTTGACCGGGAGGTTGTGCTGCTGGCGACCGTTGGCCGGCGGTAGCCCGGCCAACGGTCATCAGCGCAGCACAAGCCTCAACCCAGCCCCCACAAACTCACCCCCGGCCAATACGTCAGCAGCATCAACCACACCAGCAGCACGAACAAGAACGGCAAGGTGGCCCGAAACACCGCAAACACCGGCTTTTTAAACCGCTGGCTGGCAAGAAACAGGTTGATCCCCACCGGCGGGGTGAGATAACCGATCTCCAGATTGGCCAGGATCACGATGCCCAGATGCACCGGGTGGATACCGAAGTGCGTCGCCAGCGGCAGCAGCAACGGGGTGACGATGACGATGGCGGAAAAGATGTCCATCATGCAGCCGACCGCCAGCAGGGCGAGGTTCATCCACATCAGGAATTCCAACGGGCTGGTGACTTTGGCCTGCACCCAGTCGAGCAGATGCATCGGCACTTGCGCGTCGATCAGCAGGTTGGTGAGGCCCAGGCTCAAACCCAGAATGATGAACAGGCTGCCGACCAATACGGCGGCTTCGTGCACCACCCACACCAGTTGTTTCGCGCCGATCTCGCGATGGATCACGGTTTCCAGCAGCAAGGCATACAGCGCGGTGCAGGCGGCAAGTTCGGCCACGGTGAGAAAGCCGCCTGCCAGCCCGCCGATGACGCCGACAGGCAGCAGCAAATCAGCCCAGCTGGCACGCGCGGCAAGGGTGAGTTCACGCAGGCGGAAGTGGTGACGCGGTGCGCCACGCGCGCCGCGCAACAGGGCATAGGCACCCACCATCACGAACAGCAGCACGGTCGGCAACAAGCCGGCGACGAACAGGTCGCCGATGTTGACCTGCGCCACCACGCCATACAGCAGCACCGCCAGGCTGGGCGGCAACAGCAAGCCCATCGAGCCGCCTGAGGTGATCAGGCCGAGCGCGAATTTGTCCGGGTAATCCTCGTGCTTGAGCATCGGATACAGCAGCCCGCCGAGGGCAAGAATGGTGACCCCGGATGCGCCGGAAAATGCAGTGAAGACCATGCACGTCAGCACCGCCACCCAGGCAATGCCAGCCGGCATCCAGCCCAGCAGGGCGTTGAAAAAGCGCACCAGCCGCTTCGGCGCACCGCCCTGCCCCAACACCGCCCCGGCCAGCACAAACAGCGGGATCGCCACCAGATTGGGCGAGGCGGCGAGGCGCGCAAATTCCACCATCAACAGCGCCGGATCCAGCTGCGCCTCGTGCGTGGCGGTGAGCGCAGCGGCACCCAGCACCACAAACAGCGGCAGGCCGACCATCGCCAGCACGATGAAGAGCAGGGTTGTCATGCCGCTTTGTCCGGTTCCTGCACAGCCAACACGGCACGCAGCAGAAAATGCAGCGCCAGCAGCCCGAAGGCGATCGGCAGGATCAGGCCCAGCCAGGCCAGCCAGGCCGCTTCGGCCGACTGGTACTGCCACTCATCCTGCCAGTACACCCACGCCGCCTGCGTGAGCAGGGCGCAGACGAGGGCGGCAACCAGGTTGAAGGGGATCGCGGTGAGCTTTAGCCAGGCCGGACGCGCGGCGAGATTGGCGGGGTCGAGATGCAGATGGCGCTGTGCGGCGACCGCGAGCGCAGCACCGGGCAAGGCCACCCACAGCACCAGCTGGCGCAGCACGAGGTCGCCGCCGGGCAGCGTCGCGTGAAACAGGTTGCGGCCGACGATGTCGGCCACCGACAGAACCAGCATGCCGGCGAAGGCGAGCAGCGCCGCGCCGAGTTCGACCCGGGTCAGGACTTGTTCCAGCCAGCGGCAGGCACGCAGAAATCTCACCTTATTGCTTGCCGCTGCGATAACTGGCGAGCGCAGCGTCCACCTGGCGGTCCAGTTCAGCGGAAAGATACGCCTTGGCTTCGAGCGCGCTGACGGCTTTTCGCGAAAGCGCAGTCTGCGCGGCGAGGTTGAGATTGTTTTGTTGCATGCCCACCAGCGGCTGGGTGGTTTTTGCCAGCACCGCGAGCGAGGCACGGTCGTCGCGCCGGGTGTCGGCAATCAGTTTTTTCGACAGCGGCGCGCCGCTGTTTTTCAGCAGCGCCTGCAGGTCGGCAGGCAGTCCGGCGTAGAACTTGCTGGACACCACCACCGCACCGATACCGGTCGCCATCGATTGATCGCTCATGTAAGGCGTCTTGCCCGCCCATTGCAGGGCAATGCTGGCGAGCGGCGTGCTCACCACGGTATCGACCATCCCGGTGGAGAGGCCGGTGTACACCTCGGTGATCGGCAACGCCACCGGCGACCAGCCGTTGGCGTTGAAGAAGGCGTCCATGAAGCGGTCGCCCTGCCATTGCCAGATGCGGCGGCGCGCCAGTTCGTCCAGATTGGCCAACGGCCTGGTGGAAAAGAAATGGATATTGCCCACTTCCATCCAGGCAAGCAGCTCGTACTGGTTGGTGCGGAATCCGGCGTCGATCGCAGGCTGAATTTTGGCGCGGACGGCATCGATCTCGGCCTGATCGCGGAACAGGAACGGCGTTTCGAGGATGCGCGCGGGCGGAAAAATCTCGCCGATGCCGTGCCCCGACAGCGCGGCCCCCTGCAACTGGCCAAAACGGATTTTACGCAGCATGTCCGGCTCGTCGCCCGAGATGCCGCCAGGATAAAACTTGACCGTGAGCCGGCCCTGGCTCTTGGTCGCCAGTTCCTTGCCCCAGGCGTCGAAGGCCTTCATCCAGGTCGAGCCCTGTGGCGCGAGGGTGGCGAACTTGAGCACGTAGGCGTCGGCTGCCTGCGCTACGCCTGCTCCCAGCAGGACGACCGCGCACAAGGCTTTGAGCAGGTTTCTGCGCATCAAAATAAATCCCCTTCCTGGGCGAGCAACGCAGCGGCCTGTTTTTTTGCCAGCGCATTGGCGAGGTTGAAGTCTGGACGGTTGATCTCGGCATTGAGCACGCGGTTCAACGTGACGTGAAATGCTTCGCGGTCCCCCATCTGCCGTAACAAGTAGCGCGCTCGATACACCTCGACCAGCAGCAACTGGTTTTGGTTGATCGCTGCCGCACGGTCGAAATGCTTGGCTGCGCGGGCAAAATCGCCGCCAAACATCGGCGCACGACCGCCATAGTAGGCGCCAAAAAATACATGCGTGCCGCCGTAATAATACGTTTCGTCGAGCACCAGCACGCGCTGCATCAGCGCTTCGACGCGCGGCAGTTCGGCCAGCCGCGCTGGATCGTCGAGCTGGAGTTCGATCCACTTTCCCCAGGCTGACGCAGTCCAGAACAGCGCAGGCACTGCACTCGCATCGAGCTTCGCCAGCGCCTGATCCAGCGTCGCCATATCGCCCGCAAGCGTGGCCTGCGAAATGCCTGCGTGGTCGAGCGCGACCAGCGCGTGCTCGCGCGCACGCCGATAGAATTGGGCCGCGCGAGCCGGGTCGTCGGCTTCGACGAAACCCAGCGCATAGCCGTAGAATCCCGTCGCCGCCTGCACCTGGAACGCCGTGTTGTCAGGATCGGCGAGCAACAGCGCCTCGAGCATTTTCAGATTGGCGGGCATGCTGGCGCGCGCGAGTTCGAGATCGGTTTCACGGTTCATCGCCGTCACGCCGTTGTCGATCAAGGGCGCGGCACCGCGCGCGACAAGCTGGCTGGTCGAACAGCCGGACAACAGCGCGATCATCGCCAGGATCGTGAAGGCGGGTATGCGTAAAAGCATTCGATCTCCTCGTTTGATGTCATGGGAATGCGGTCGCCATGCTAGCACTGACCGGGTGTCGCCGCTGGCATAATGCGCGTTTTGTTCAGGGCTCCGCAGTGACCGCTTCACGGCACGACAACCTACGGCACGGCTGGCTGGCGCATCCCTTTCGCGCGCCGCGCATACTGCGTAACACGCTATCAGACCGGGGGTCGCTTACCCAGCGCCTGAAAGCGCAGTATGTCGACTTCAGGGTGATCCCGGTCGCACGCGGGTTCGCGCTGCCGTTTTTCGACGAAGCCCGGGCGCTGCGCCTGCACCCGCACACGCTGGCCTACGTGCGCGACGTCCTGCTCATCGGCGACGGCCACGTCCGCGTGTTCGCCCACAGTGTGCTGCTCCGTTCCAGCCTGCGCGGCGGCTGGAACGGCATCACCCGGCTGGGCAGCAAACCGCTGGGGGAAGCGCTGTTTACCAACCCGCGCATCCGGCGCCTCGGCCTGACGATACGTCGGCTCGACGCGCGCCACCCGCTCTATCGCGCGGCCCAACGACACACCGGGATTGCCGTGCGCCAGCTGTGGGCGCGCCGCTCGGTATTTTGCCTGGGGGGCCGCCCGCTGCTGGTGACCGAAGTTTTTCTGCCTGCCATCGACTCGCCATGACGCTGACCGAACGTCTGACCCATTACGAAAAGCTGATGCGGCTCGACAAGCCGATCGGCATCCTGCTGCTGCTGTGGCCCACGCTGTGGGCGCAGTGGCTGGCCAGCCACGGCCGGCCAGACTGGCTCATCCTGTGGATTTTCGTCATCGGCGTGGTGCTGATGCGTTCGGCGGGATGTGTGATCAACGACTATGCCGACCGCGATTTTGACCCGCACGTGGCGCGCACGCGCGAACGCCCGCTGGCGGCCGGCAAGGTGTCGCCGAGGGAGGCGCTGCTGCTCGCGGCAGGTTTGTCCGTGCTGGCGTTTCTGCTGATTGTGCCGCTTGGCACATTCGTGATCGGGCTGTCGTTCGTCGCGCTGTTTCTGGCTGCGAGCTACCCGTTTACCAAGCGTTTCTTTGCGATTCCACAGGCCTATCTCGGCATCGCCTTCGGCTTCGGCATCCCCATGACGTATGCCGCGCTGCGGGGTGACATCCCGCTGGAAGCCTGGCTGCTGCTCGCCGCCAACGTGTTCTGGGCAGTGGCTTACGACACTGAATACGCCATGGTGGATCGCGCAGACGATCTCAAGATCGGCATCAAAACCTCAGCGATCACCTTCGGCCGCTTCGACATCGCCGCCATTGCGCTGTGCTACGCGGCGACGCTGGGGCTGCTGGTCTGGGTGGGTCTGCAACGGGAGATGGGGTGGGCGTTCTACGGCGGGCTGGCGCTGGCAGCGGCAATCGCGCTGTATCACTTGGTCCTGATTCGGAGCCGCGATCAGCAGCGATGCTTTCGCGCCTTCCTGCACAACACCTGGTTCGGCGCGGCAGTGTTCGGTGGCATTGCCCTCAACTATCTGCTGCCCTGACTCCTGCCGAAACAGGCTCTTAAGACGGACACGCCACGCGCTGCTGCTGGCTGTTCGGATAAGCCTGCTTGATGCCATCCAGCCCCTTCAGCGCTTCCGGATCTTCGCTGCGAATCACGAAGTAAAAGTCCGTGCCCTGACGCGGCAGCTGCTCGACCCGCGTACCCAGCACGCCTTTGCCCTCCAGCTCCCCCACGCGTCGGCTCGCTGCTTCCGCGTTGGCATACAGGCCCAGTGAAATGGCATTACGCCAGACTGCGTCCTTCACCACAAAAGCATCCCGTACGCCTGCGGCTGCCAGTTCAGCCAGCTTCGCCGCTGCCGACTGCGGGCTGGGCAAGGGCGGGAAAATCACCCAATACCGCATGTTTAGCGGCACTTCGGTGA
>JBAVFD010000124.1:0-6853 GCA_049588075.1 Thiobacillus sp. | reverse complement strand
TCGGCGATGTTGCCGTAGTCCTTGCTGCGCTGGTCTTCGTTGCGGATCAACAGCGCAATCGGCGTGCCGGTGGTCCGACCCTGGTAGAGTCCGGAGAGGATTTCGACCGTGTCGGATTCGCGGCGCTGGGTGACGTGGCGCGAGGTGCCCGGCTTGCGACGGTCGAGATCGTGCTGGATGTCGGCGTCACTCAGCGCCATGCCGGGCGGGCAACCGTCGACCACGCAGCCGATGGCGGGGCCGTGCGATTCACCGAACACGGTGACACAGAAGAGTTTGCCGAGTGTGCTGCCTGACATGGGAATAACCTGGAAAAAAGATGGAACTGGCAGAGCCGCAGGAATGCCCCGAAGTCTAGCATAGGCGCGGCTTCGGCCTGAATCGGCTGCAGCCAGTTGAATTTTCTGGCACGCGCGTGCTCTATCCTTACGCTATCAATCGGAAAGAGGATCGCCATGAACATCACCCAGCAGGTCACCTCCCTCGGTCAAAGCCTCTGGCTCGACAACCTGTCGCGCAGCCTGATCCATGACGGCACCCTGGCCAGGCTGATAGCCGAGGACGGGATATCGGGCGTGACCTCGAATCCGTCGATTTTCCAGAACGCGCTCGCCAGCAGCCCCTACTACGCCGACGATCTGGCAAAGCTGCGAGCCAGCGAGCCGGACGCCGAGCGCCGTTACGAAGCGCTGGTCATTCCCGACATCCAGGCCGCCTGCGATCTGCTGCTGCCGACGTTTGCAGCCAGCGGCGGAAATGACGGCTACGTCAGCCTGGAAGTCGCGCCGCGCTGGGCGGCTGACGCCGCACGCACGGTGGCAGAAGCGCAACGCCTGTCTTCATTGGTGAATCGCCGCAATCTGCTGGTCAAGGTGCCGGGCACGCCAGCGGGGATCAGCGCCTTCGAGACGCTGACCCGGCTCGGCATCAACGTCAACGTGACCTTGCTGTTTTCGATTGCGCAGACCGAGGCCGCGTTCAATGCGTATATCAGGGGCCTCACCGCGCGCATCCAGGCGGGGGCCGACGTGCGCGCCAGCCGCGCGGTGGCCAGCCTGTTTCTGTCGCGCGTCGACACCCTGGTCGATACCCGGCTCGATTCAATCGGCACGCCGGCAGCGCTTGCGCTGCGCGGCAAGACAGGGGTCGCCATGGCCAAACTGGCCTACCGGCGTTATCTGGACATCTTTCACGGCGCCGCCGTCGCTGCGCTGGCGCAACAGGGCGCAAGACCGCAAACCCTGCTGTGGGCGAGCACCGGGGTGAAGAACCCGGCCTACTCCGACCTGCTCTACGTCGAGCCCCTGATCGGCAGGGAAACCATCAACACCCTGCCGGACAAGACGCTGGCCGCGCTGACCGACCACGGTCAAGCTGGGCTCACGGTAGAAAACGGGGTCGACGAAGCCGCTGCGCAATTCGACGCGCTCGAGCGCCTGGGCGTGCGCATGGAGGGAATCGGCGCAAGCTTGCAGACCGACGGCGTCAATCTGTTCGCAGCCGCATTTGACAAGCTGCTCGCGCAAACGGCATAGCCCCTCCAATCAGCGCGGTTCCCCCGCGCGCGGTCTTGTGCTCAAATTGCGGGCTGCCAAGCACGCCGTCAGAGCGCGCCGAATTAAAGCTGCGCGCCATTAAAAGCGCGCGGGCTTGGAACGAGACCGCACCACACACATGAACATCACCGTCAGTGAACTGATCGTCCGATACCTGGAGCGCCTCGGCATCGACTTCATCTTCGGCATGCCGGGCGCGCATGTGCTGCCGATCTACGACCGCCTGCACGACTCGCCGGTGAAGAGCGTGCTGGTGAAACACGAGCAGGGCGCGGCTTTCATGGCGGGCGGCTATGCGCGGGTGGCGCATCGGCCGTCTGCCTGCATCGCCACCGCCGGGCCGGGCGCGACCAACCTGATTACCGGCATCGCCAACGCCTACGCCGAACGGCTGCCGGTGCTGGCCATCACCGGCGAAACCTCGACCTACATCTTCGGCCGCGGCGGCCTGCAGGAAAGCTCGGGCGAAGGCGGCGCCATCGACCAGGGCGCGCTGTTCGCCAGCATCACCCATTACCACAAGCTGATCGAACGCACCGACTATCTCGGCCAGGTGCTGAACCAGGCGACGCAGGCGCTGCTCGGGCGCGAGCCAGGCCCGGTGCTGCTGTCGATTCCGTACAACGTGCAGAAAGAGATGGTCGACGACAGCGTGCTGGAGCTGATTCATTTTCCCCGTCAGTCCGCGCCCGGCCACCTGACGCCGATCAATGAACTCGCCGACCTGCTGCGCGCCGCGCACAGCCCGGTGATCGTCGCGGGCTACGGCTGTATCCAGGCAGGGGCGCGCGAGGTCGTCGCCGCATTGAGCGAGCGCTTCAATATTCCGGTCACCACCAGCCTCAAGGCCAAGGGCGTGGTGGCCGAGGGGACGCCGCTGTCGCTCGGTTGCCTCGGGGTCACGTCCAACGGCGACGCGTATCGCTATCTCGTCGAGCATGCCGACCTGCTGGTGTTTCTCGGTGCGGGCTTCAACGAACGCACCAGCTATCTGTGGGATGCCCAGCTGCTGGCCGGCAAGAAGCTCGCCCAGGTCGATCGCGACGCCGCGCAGCTCGGCCGCGTGTTCCAGCCGGACGTGGCGATCTGCGGCGACATTCGCGCGGTGATGGAAGACCTGTTCGCCGCGCTGGAAGCCGGCGCCATGCCGCCCAAAGCCCGCGACCGGCTCGACGGCCATCAGGCGGCCGCCCCGCAAGGCGACGACAGCGCGCAACCGCACGCCTTCCGCCTGATGCAGGCGTTTTACAGCGGTCTCGCGCAACATTTCCCGCACAACGCGCTGGTGTTCGACGACAACATCGTGTTCGCGCAAAGCTATTTCGACGTGTCCGACCGCAACCATTACTTTCCCAATTCCGGCATTTCCTCGCTCGGCCACGCGATCCCGGCCGCCATCGGCGCGCGCTGCTTTGCCCCCGACAGCCCCACTTTCGCCATCCTCGGCGATGGCGGCTTCCAGATGTGCGGCATGGAAATGATGACCGCGGTGAACTACGGCATCCCGCTCAATGTGGTGGTGATCAACAACGGCACCATGAGCCTGATCCGCAAGAACCAGTTCCAGCTTTACGGCGAACGCTACATCGACTGCGATTTCGTCAATCCCGACTTCGGCCTGCTCGCGCAGTCGTTCGGTGTGAAACACCATCGCATCGAAGCCGAAGCCGACCTCGACGCGCTATTTGCAACAGCCGACCTGACCGGCACCATCAACCTCATCGAAATCCTGCTCGACAAACATGCCTTCCCCCGCTACCTGTCGGCTCGCTAGTCCCGACGAGCAGATCGCGGCCCAACGCGCCGTCATTGCCCGGTTTGAAGCCGCGCTGTGGGAAGGCGGCTTCAACGAATCGTTGCTGCAGTCGTATCAATCGGCGTGGCGGCGGCTGGAAGCGCTGATTGCCAAACGCGGAGACGACCGCCGCCACCACTTCGTCCTCGTCATCCCGGTTGCCGACAGCCCGCAGCAACTGCGCGCCTGCCTCGACAGCCTGCTCGACCTCTGCAAGCTGTTTGGCTACGGCGGACAGCACGATGGTTCCTTCGACAGCGCGCAGGACAGGCCCTTCGACAGCGCTCGGGACAAGCGCTGGAAAAAAGTGACGGTGATGATTGCCGACGACACGCTGGACCCCGACTGCATCGCCGCGCACCAGGCCATCGCCCGCGATTTCGGTGCCAGGGGGCTGGCGATGCACTACTTCGGCCTCGACGAACAGCGCGCGCTGCTGGCCTCGCTCCCCGATTCGACGGCGCTCGCACGCATTATTGGTGAATCCCGCCCCGAAGCGTTCAGCCACAAGGGCCAGGCCATCATGCGCAACATCGCCTGGCTGAAGCTGGCGCAGATGCAGGCGGCGGACGTCCTAAAGGACTCCGATCCACTACGCGCTGAAGCGCGGGTGGAATCGTATGCCCCCCTGCTCTTCTACACCCTCGATGCCGACCAGACTTTCAAGGTGAATGTCTCCACCGCGGACGGCGACCGCGATGTCTACGCGGTGAATTTTTTCGCACAGCTCGATGCCATCTTCAGCACCACCGACGCCGAGGTGCTGACCGGCAAGGTGGTCGGCGACCCGCCGGTTTCGCCTGCGGTGATGGCCGGCAACTTCCTCGACGACGTGACCGGATTTCTGCGCGAGATGACCGACTGCGATCCCGATGCCGCCTACCGGCAGCCCGCCGCCAGCACGCAGGGATCGGGCGAGGCCGCATACCACGACATGGCCGGACTGTTCGGATTCCAGCAGGCGGCTGAGGCCTATCGCTACCGCTGTCCGCTACCGGGCAGCCCCAGCAATGCGGACTGTTTCGTCGACTTTTCCCGGCACCTGAATCGATTTTTCCACGGTGAGCATCCCACCCGCATCACCCGGTACCGGCATGCCGACGTCATGCAAAGCGTGCAGCCCGCGCGCACCGTCTACACCGGCAACGCCGTCTTCCGCCCCACGGCCTTGAACTGGTTCATCCCCTTCGCACCGCTGCGTCTGCGCATGTCCGGCCCCACGCTCGGGCGGCTGATGAAAGCCGGGCTGGGCACGCGCTTCGTCTCGGCCAACCTGCCGATGCTGCACAAGCGCACGGTCGACACCACCGGCGAAGCCGAATTCCGCCCCGGCGTGATGTCATCGGATGAACACGTCGACCTGTGCGATGAATTCGAGCGGCAGTTTCATGGCGACGTCATGCTGTTTTCCATCGAGCGGCTCACCGAACAGGGATTCCCGCTGCAGCCTGTTGCGCCCGAGCGGATCGCCGCCACCCTGGAAAGCGTGCAGGCCGACATGCTGGCGCAATACCGCGCCAAGCATCTGGCTAGCGTCGACAAGCTCGCCCGCTTGCAGACGCTGCTGAACGACCCGGGCGCCTGGTGGAACCGCACCGAAACCCTGGCCGGCGGCCGCGCCCACTTCCAGGTTTTCGCCGACAACCTCGCACACAACTTCGGCAGCGATTCGCCGTGCCATGCGCGCATCGACTCGGCCGCCAACCGCACCGCCTGGCGTCAGCGCCAGCTCGACGCCATCGCCAGCTATCACGCCGACCGGCGCGCCTGGGACGAGGCGCTCGCCGCGCTCGGACAGGCCCTTCGACCGGGCTCAGGACAGGCATGATCGAACGACTGCGCCACGCGCTGCATCGCAGGCGCCATCCGCAGCGTTATGCCCACCTCGACCAACTGCTGAAAAACCAGACGCTCGACCGCGCAAACCTGCTCGCCAGGCAACAGCGCGACCTCGCCGACATCGTCGCCTTCGCCGCCGCCCACACCCCCTATTACGCCGAGACGCTCGGCCCGTTCGTGGCACTCGGTGCCTTCGACATCGACGAACTTCCCATCCTGAAAAAAGACGACGTCATCCGCCGCCTCGACGACCTGCTCGCGCGCACCGCCGACTGCAACCAGGCGAAGATCGGACACACCGGCGGCTCCACCGGCAAGCCGCTCGCCTTCTGGTACGACGACGCCAAGCACGAACTGATGCGCGCCGGGATGATGCGCAGCTATAGGCTGTCGGGCTGGCATCCGGGGCAGAAAATCCTCAACTTCTGGGGCGCGCGGCAGGACGTCGCCCCCGGTGGCGTGTTCGGTAGCGGGCTGTTTGATTTCATCGCTGCCGAGCACACCCTCGCCGCATTCGAATACACCGAAGTACAGCTCGTCGAATGGGCGCGCTTCATCCAGCGCTATCAACCGGTGCTGTTGCAGGGCTATGCCTCGGTGCTGGCCGAGGTCGCGCGCGTGGTGATCGACAACAGGATGCCGATGCCGAAGACCCTGCTCGGCGTGTATTCCACTGCCGAAGTGCTCACCGACAGCCAGCGCCAACAGATGCGGCAGGCCTTCGGCTGCAAGGTGTTCAACCAGTACGGCAGTCGCGAGATCCCCAACATCGCCTGCGAATGCAGCCACGGCAACATGCATGTCTTCACCGACATGGTCTATCTCGAATCGGTGCCGCTGGTAGGCGAAAACCGGCTGCTGGTCACCTCGCTCACCAACCGGCTGATGCCGATGATCCGCTACGACATCGGCGACAGCGGCCGCCTGCTCGACGGCGAATGCGATTGCGGCTTGCCGTTCCCGTTGATGGAAATGAACCTGTGCCGGCAGAACGACCTCATCCGTACCCGCAGCGGCAAGACCGTCCACCCCTCGTACTTCAACCGCCTGCTGTATGGACAGACGCAGATCCGGCAATACCAGTGGGTGCAGCGCGAGATTGACCGGCTCACGCTGAACCTGGTCGCGGCACAAGCTCTGGACGCTGACACGCTGGCGGTGCTGGAGTCGAGCATCCGCAGGGATGTGGATGCGCAGATGGCGCTGGAGGTGAACTACCTCGATGCCATCCCGCCAACGGTTTCGGGCAAGCACCGGTTTGTGATTGGAATGGCTGCAGCGCCCAGCAATGGCCACAAGAATTGACTGTCTGAACAGGAAGAACCCTTACCCCATGGGTTCGCCCGGAACACACAGTGGGCTACTATGAGCGACTTCAAAAACATCCTGCCCAGCGACAAAGACCGGGATGTAGGCGCAATTCAGGATCTGTATAAAGTGCGAGCCCCTCTGTTACCCGCATCCCTCATGGCTTCAATCGGCACGACCCAAGCGTCCATCACGGCGTTTTTCCTGCTGTTCGTTTTTGCCCTCAGTCTGCCCCCCAAGTGGGCGACCCTGCATATTGCGGGACTTGGCCTGGTCGCCGCGGTGGGTTTCGCGCGGCGCGAGGATTGGCACAGCACCGCAATGCGAACCTTCCTGCTTTGCACTGCACTGTGGC
>JBAVFD010000123.1:0-16184 GCA_049588075.1 Thiobacillus sp. | reverse complement strand
TTCAGCGCGATCAGCAGCACCCCCGAGGTTTCGCGGTCGAGCCGGTGCACCAGTTCCATGTAGCGGCATTCCGGCAGTTCCAGCCGCAGCTGCTCGATCACCCCGCGCGAAATGCCGCTGCCGCCATGCACCGCCATCCCGGCGGGCTTGTTCAGTGCAATCAGGGCCTCGTCGCGATACAGGATGCGCGGCAGCAGGCGGATGCCGCCCTGCGGCAAGTGGGTGGCGGGGGTGATGAGCGGCGCGGCGACCCGCACCGGCGGAATCCGCACTTCGTCGCCGAGTTGCAGGCGATAGCTGACGTCGACGCGGCCGCCATTAATGCGCACCTCGCCCCCGCGCACCATCTTATAAATGCGGCTTTTGGGCACGCCTTTCAGCCGCGCCATCAGAAAGTTGTCCAGCCGCTGGCCGTCGGCGCTGTCGTCAATCTTCAGTCGCCTGACCGAATCTTTCTCTAAGTCATTCTTTTTCATATACACTACTGCCGGTTCAAGCCTTGTTTTGCCTGAACTTTTTAGAGGCCTGGCCTCTAATTGCTAATTGAAAGAGACACCGCCGGTTACCACGCTCACCGGCCGTCGCCTGCCCGGCCCGTCTGGATTCCTGCCGCCCAGCTCACATCAAGTTGGCGCGAACAGTCGAAACCACCCGCCCCGCCAGTCGGCAAAGCAGCGATGTTATCAATAATGACGCGACAACACGCATACGAAAACAAGCATTCACGCTCGGCTCCACGCCAGCGGGAATCGGAAAGACCGCCTCGGCTCTGCCGGCGACACTCTCCAGGAACAGGACAACTCATCCATGCCATTTCACCCAACCTATCCGTGATCGCATGAGCCGCTGATACCAGCGGCAGTCTGGCCTGTCCCGTATGCACGCGCGCGGGAGTAAACAATGAAGCGCATGCTATTCAACGCAACCCAGGCGGAAGAACTCCGGGTTGCCATCGTCGACGGACAGAAGCTCGTCGACCTTGACATCGAGTCCGCCAGCAAGGAACAACGCAAGGGCAATGTCTACAAGGGTGTCATTACCCGCGTCGAGCCCAGTCTGGAAGCCGCATTCATCGATTACGGCTGCGAGCGCCACGGTTTCCTGCCGTTCAAGGAAATTTCCCGTGCCTGCCTGCCCAATGGCGGCCGCGTCCCGGAAAACCTGAAAGAAGGCATGGAGTTGCTGGTCCAGGTGGAAAAGGACGAACGCGGCAACAAGGGCGCCGCCCTCACCACCTACGTTTCGCTGGCTGGCCGCTATGTCGTGCTGATGCCGACCAACCCACGCGGCGGCGGCGTCTCGCGCCGCATCGAAGGCGAAGACCGCAACGAACTGCGCGACACCCTGGCGCAGCTCGACATTCCCGAAGGCATGAGCCTGATTGCCCGCACCGCCGGCATCGGCCGCACCGCCGAAGAATTCCAGTGGGACCTGAACTACCTGCTGAGCCTGTGGAAAGCCATCGACGGCGCATCCGGCTCGCAAAAAGGCGCGTTCCTGATCTATCAGGAAGGCAGCCTGGTGATCCGCGCCATCCGCGACTATTTCTCGGCGGACATCGGCGAAATCCTGATCGATACCGAGGACATCTACGAACAGGCGCAGCAGTTCATGGCGCACGTGATGCCGGACAACGTCAACAAGGTCAAGCTCTACCGCGACGACGTGCCGCTGTTCTCGCGTTTCCAGATCGAACACCAGATCGAATCGGCCTATTCGCGCCAGGTCAACCTGCCTTCCGGCGGCGCGATCGTGATCGACCACACCGAAGCGCTGGTGTCGGTCGACGTCAACTCGGCGCGCGCCACCAAGGGCAGCGACGTCGAGCAGACCGCCTACAACACCAACCTCGAAGCGGCCGACGAAGTCGCCCGCCAGATGCGCCTGCGCGATCTGGGTGGACTGATCGTGATCGATTTCATCGACATGGAAAACCCGAAAAACCAGCGCGAAGTCGAAAACCGCCTGAAGGATGCGCTGCACCACGATCGCGCCCGCGTGCAAACCGGCAAGATTTCGCGTTTCGGCCTGCTCGAGATGTCGCGCCAGCGGCTGCAGCCCTCGCTCGGCGAGACCAGCTACAACCCCTGCCCACGCTGCCACGGCACCGGCCACATCCGCGGGACCGAATCGTCGGCGCTGCACATCCTGCGCATCCTGCAGGAAGAGGCGATGAAGGAAAACACCGGCGCGATCCACGTCCAGTTGCCGGTCGATGTCGCCACCTTCCTGCTGAACGAAAAGCGGATCGACATTCACACTGTCGAGTCGCGGCTCAAGGTCAACGTGGTGTTGATCCCCAACATCCACATGGAAACCCCGAACTACACCATGACGCGGCTGCGTCACGACGAGCTGAATCAGCGCGACACCAGCGAACCGAGCTACAAAATGGCGACCATGCCGGTAGACGAGGCAAGCGAGCAGGCCGAGCAGGCGCCCCCGCCTGTGCGTCAGCAAGCCGCGGTCAGATCGATCGCGCCGCCGCAACCGGCACCTGCCGCGCGCCCGGTCGTGGCGACCGTGCCGCAGTCACAAGGCGGCTTGTTCGACCGCATCGTCGGCTGGTTCAAAAAGCGTGGCGAGGACACGTCCACTGCCGCCACCGCACCCGCAGAACCGGTTGCCGCCATTACCCGCAGCGAGCGCCCGAGCGAGCGCCGCGAGCGCTCGAGCGAACGTAAACCCGGCCAGCGTCGCGGACGCGGCGAGGGACGCAATGGCGAAGGCCGTGGCGAGGCACGCCAGTCCGAGTCGCGTCAGAACGAGCCCCGCCAGGGCGAAACGCGTGGTGGCGAGACGGCCAGGCCTGCGCGCCCGCCACGCCAGCCCAAGCCGCCGCGTGCCGAAGCTGAAATCAAGCCGAGCGTAGCTGAGCCAGCCGAAGCGCCGCGCGAAGCCGGCGGCGAAGAAAAACGTGAATCACGCAGCCGTCGCGGACGCGGCAATCGCCGCCCGCGCGAAGCCCGTCCGGAAGGCGTGGAAAGCACGCCAAGAGCGGTGATCGAAATCGCAGGTTTCCGCGCCATCGTCGAAATCGCGCGCCCGCCCAAAGCCGTTTCTGCGCCCAAAGCGCCCGCGCAGCAAGACTTGCAACTGGAAGCGTCCGCCATACCCGCGGTCACCGCTTCGCCCACTACCATCCTGGCGGAACGGGCGACCCGCGCCACCCACCTGCAACAGGTGGAAACCCAGGGCATCGCGGCCAGCACGACTGAAACGCCCGAAGCGGGGCGCCCGCGCCGCCGCCGTCGCCCTGCGGCCAAACCCGCCGACAGCGGCGCCATCAGCCTGATGCAGGTGGAAACCACGGCGCCCGCAACCAGTTTTGACGAGATGCCCGCACCGTCACCGTCGGCGCCCCACCCCACGCGCCGACGCGAACGCCCGCAGATGAGCCCCTCGCAGGAGCCGCTGGTGCAGGTGGAAACGCAGGCGAAATAAAGCCTGAACCACAAAAAACAAGGGCCGCTTCAAGCGGCCCTTGTTTTTGCTGCGAACCGCCGAAGCGGATCAGCTGACTGAACGCTTCTTCACCTGCATGGCTCCGTTGATGTCCCGGATCAGCCCCTGCACCGCATCCTCGATCATGTCGAGGTTTTCCTCGAAGCCCTGCGGGCCGCCGTAATACGGGTCGACCACGTCCAGATTGGGATACTTGCGGCTGAACGACAGCAGGCGCTGTATTTTGCCGTGATGCCGCGCCGGCGCACGGTCGATCAGCTTGCTGTAATTGTCGCCATCCATCACCAGGATGTAGTCGAACGCCTCGAAATCCTGGTCCGCCACCTTGCGCCCGCGCAGCCCACTGATGTCTGCGCCGCGCTGGCGCACCGCCTGCTGCGCGCGTGGATCGGGCGCATCGCCGACGTGGTAGGCATGCGTGCCGGCGGAATCTGCTTCCACATGCCGATCCAGCCCGGCGTCCTGGATGGCCTTGCGAAACATGCCCTCCGCCATCGGCGAACGGCAGATATTGCCCATGCAAACGAATAAAACTTTAGTCATGAATCGTGTTCTTCCACTCCAAATAACACCAGCTTGAGTTGCTTCAACTGGTCGCGAAGTTCCGCAGCTTTCTCGAATTCGAGATTTTTCGCGGCATCCAGCATGTCCTTTTCCAGTTTCTTGACCTTTTTCGTCAGCGCTTTTTCATCCAGTACCTTGTATTCGGCCACGATCTGGGCGGCCTTGAGTTCCTGGCGCGACGTGTCGGCGTCATACACGCCGTCGATGATGTCCTTGATGCGCTTGACCACGCCGCGCGGGGTGATGCCGTGCTCGGTGTTGTAGGCGATCTGCTTGTTGCGGCGGCGTTCGGTTTCGTCCATCGCGCGGCGCATCGATTCGGTGATCTTGTCGGCATACAGGATCGCACTGCCGTTCAAGTGGCGCGCGGCGCGGCCGATGGTCTGGATCAGCGAGCGTTCGGAACGCAGGAAGCCTTCCTTGTCGGCGTCGAGGATCGCCACCAGCGACACCTCGGGAATATCCAGCCCTTCGCGCAGCAGGTTGATGCCGACCAGCACGTCGAACACGCCCAGCCGCAGGTCGCGAATGATCTCGACGCGCTCGACGGTGTCGATGTCCGAATGCAGGTAGCGCACCTTGATGCCGTGCTCGGCCAGGTAATCGGTGAGGTCTTCGGACATGCGCTTGGTCAGCGTGGTCACCAGCACGCGTTCGCCGACGGCGATGCGCTTGCGGGCCTCGCTCATCAGATCGTCGACCTGGGTGCCGACCGGCCGCACCTCGATCAGCGGATCGACCAGACCGGTCGGGCGCACCAGTTGCTCGACGACCTGGCCGGCGTGCTCGGCTTCGTACTTGGCCGGGGTGGCGGAAACGAACACGGTCTGCGGCATCATCCGCTCGAATTCCTCGAACTTGAGCGGACGGTTGTCGAGCGCCGACGGCAGGCGAAAGCCGTAATCGACCAGGTTTTCCTTGCGCGAGCGGTCGCCCTTGTACATGCCGCCGACCTGCGTCACGGTGACGTGCGATTCGTCGATGATCATCAGCGCGTCCTTCGCCAGATAGTCGATCAGCGTCGGCGGCGGTTCGCCCGGCTTGCGCCCCGACAGATGGCGCGAGTAGTTCTCGATGCCCTTGCAGAAGCCCAGCTCGACCATCATTTCCAGATCGAAGCGGGTGCGCTGCTCCAGCCGCTGCGCCTCGACCAGCTTGTTGTTGGCGTAATACCACTCCAGCCGCTCGCGCAGCTCGACCTTGATCTGCTCGATCGCGCGCAAGGTCGTTTCGCGCGGGGTGACGTAATGGCTGGACGGGAACACGGTGAAGCGCGCCACCTTCGACAAAATCTGCCCGGTCAGCGGATCGAACAGGTGCAGGGTTTCCACCCCGTCGTCGAACAGCTCGACGCGGATCGCCGTTTCCGCGTGTTCCGCCGGGAAGATGTCGATGACGTCGCCGCGCACCCGGAAATGGCCGCGCGAGAATTCGATATCGTTGCGCTCGTACTGCATCTGCGTCAGCCGCGTGATGACGTCGCGCTGGCTCATCTTCTCGTTCTCGCGCAGCAGCAGGATCATGCTGTGGTAGTCGGACGGATCGCCGATACCGTAGATCGCCGACACGGTGCAGACGATCACGGTATCGCGCCGCTCCAGCAGCGACTTGGTCGCACTCAGGCGCATCTGCTCGATGTGCTCGTTGATGCTGGAGTCCTTTTCGATGAACAGGTCGCGCGCCGGCACGTAGGCTTCGGGCTGGTAGTAGTCGTAGTAGGAAACGAAATACTCGACCGCGTTTTCCGGAAAGAACTCGCGCATTTCCGAATACAGCTGCGCCGCCAGCGTCTTGTTGGGCGCCATGATCAGCGCCGGCCGCCCGGTTTGCGCAATGACGTTGGCCATGGTGAAGGTCTTGCCCGAGCCGGTCACGCCGAGCAGGGTCTGGTACGACAGCCCGTCTTCGATCCCCTCGATCAGCCGGGCGATGGCCGTCGGCTGGTCGCCCGCAGGGGGAAACGGCTGGAACAGACGGAACGGGCTATTGGGGAAGGTGACGAACATCAGAACCCGGATATTTCATAAATTGACACGCGCCCTCGCTGGTCTTTTGCTTTGTAGGGAAACTTTGTTCCACCCGCAAGGGGCAGGCCGTGGTTGTAAAGCCGATGAATCGGCAACAACCACGCTCGGTCGGGCGTATGAACCACTACGCCACTCCTTCACAAAATTCCCCTACAAAACAAAATCCTGCGCGATCATCACGCGAATTTATGAAACATTCGGGTTAAAATCGCGCGGCAAAAACTTGTCGATAGTAGCACTCCGTTGCGACGGGTGCATGAAGGAACCACTGTGGAACTCTCCCGCCGCGTACAGGCCATCAAGCCCTCTCCCACCCTGGCCGTCACCGCCCGCGCCGCTGCGCTCAAGGCGACCGGCCGCGACATCATCGGCCTCGGCGCCGGCGAGCCCGATTTCGATACCCCGCAGCACATCAAGGACGCGGCGATCGGGGCGATCAACGCCGGCTTCACCAAATACACCGCAGTCGACGGCACCCCCGGCCTGAAGGCGGCGATCATCGCCAAGTTCAAGCGCGACAACGGGCTCGACTACACGCCGAAGCAGATCCTGGTGTCGTGCGGCGGCAAGCAGAGCTTCTTCAACCTGGTACAGGCGGTGATCAACCCGGGTGACGAAGTCATCATCCCCGCGCCCTACTGGGTATCGTATCCCGACATCGTCATCCTGGCCGACGGCAAGCCGGTGATCGTCGAGGCGGGCATCGAACAGGGGTTCAAGATCACGCCGGCGCAGCTCGATGCAGCGATTACCCCCAAGACCCGCCTGGTCGTCATCAACAGCCCGTCCAACCCCACCGGTGCGGTCTACAGCGGCGACGAACTCGCTGCGCTCGGCGCGGTGCTGCGCCAGCATCCGCAGGTGCTGATCGCCAGCGACGACATGTACGAGCACATCCGGCTGGACGACGTGCCCTTCGTCAACATCCTCAATGTCTGCCCCGATCTGGTCGACCGCACGCTGGTGCTGAACGGCGTCTCGAAAGCCTATTCGATGACCGGCTGGCGCATCGGCTACGCGGCAGGCCCGGAGGCCATCCTGCGCGCGATGACCAACGTGCAGTCGCAGTCCACCTCCAACCCCACCTCGATTTCGCAAGTCGCCGCCGAAGCCGCGCTCAACGGCGACCAGGCTTGCATCACGCCGATGCTCGACGCGTTCAAGGCGCGCCATCGCTATATCGTCGATGCGCTGAACGCCATCCCCGGTTTCCACTGCGTCGACAGCGGCGGCGCCTTCTACGCGTTCCCCGACGTGCGCCCGGCGATCATGAATCTGCTGGCGCGCGACATCATCGAAGAACCGACCGACATCGCGTTTTCGGAATACCTGCTGGAAAGCGCCGACGTCGCCGTCGTCCCCGGCTCGGCCTTCGGCGCCGAAGGCTACATCCGCCTGTCGTTCGCCACCTCGCAGGCCAATCTGGAAAAGGCGATCAAGCGCATCGCTGCCGCGCTGGCCTAGAACCCGCAGCGCGGGTAGGCTAACGTCATGCGCCCCCCCGCCCTGCCCCCCGTCCGCGGCACGCCGAGCTGGCTGCTGCAGCTCGGCTACACCACCTGGCGCCTGTTCAACCAGAACGGCCTGCAGAACCATGCTGCGGCAACGGCATTCTATTTCCTGCTGTCCGCCACCCCGCTGTTGCTGCTGCTGAGCTACGCCCTGCAGCTGCTGGGCCGTATTGCCGAGAACTCGGTGCCCGCCACCATCCTGATGGCCGCGCTCTACAACCAGCTGCAACTGGACAGCCTGACCGCGCTCGGCTTCATTCCGCAGCAGACCCGACTGGCCGCCGGCGGCGTCGGCCTGCTCACCCTGGTGCTGTCATCGCGCGGATTGGTGAACACGATGCAGGGCACGTTCAGCATCATTTTCCCCGACCGGATCAAGCGCAACCTGGTGGTGTCGTGGGTGCTGCCATTGATCATCCTGCCGGTGCTGTTTCTGCTGATGGGCGTGGCCGCGCTGGCGCAGGTGACACTCAGTTTTCTGGCGCAGAACGACTTCATCGGCAGCGGCAACGCGCAGGTGTTGCAGGCGCTCAACTCGCTGTTCGGCTTTGCCATGATCTGGGCGCTGCTGTTTGCTGCCTACTGGCGGCTGCCGCGGCAGCATCCGCGCGCGCGCGACGCCGCCGTGTTCGCGCTGGCCGCGACCGCAAGCCTGGGGCTGCTGCTCATGCTGTTCGGCGCCTTCTTCAAGCTGGAGAACTACCACAGCCTGTACGGCGCGCTCGGTGGCGTCGTGTTCGTGCTGATCGGCGGCTATTTCGCCTTCCTGCTGCTGTATCTGTGGGCGCAGGCGCTGTACGCCTACGGCAAGGCCGACATCACCGCGCTGGAAAAGCTGTTCCTCGGCGGCAGCGGCGAAGGCGCCGGCAAACTCGAAAGCTACGTCTTCGCCGACAGCCACCGCCTGCTGGAAAAATACGGCCAGATCCACCCCGCAGGCCATACCCTGATCGAGGAAGGCGACGACTCGCGCACCGCCTACTTCCTCTACGCCGGCCGCGCCGTGGTGTACAAGCACACCGACGACGGGCGCCGCCGCCTGGGCGAACTCAACGAAGGCCAGCTGTTCGGCGAAATGGCCTACCTGCTGAACGAGAACCGCACTGCATCGATCGTCGCCGACAGCGAGATCACCGTGCTGGCACTGCCGCCGCAGATGCTGGAAGAACTGATGAACCATTCCGCCCCGCTGTCGCGCCGCATCATCGACACCCTGTGTCAGCGGCTGGTGCGGATGAATCGGGCGAGCCCGGGCTGAATTGATCAGATATAGTGTATGGATATACACTATATCTGATATTAGCCCCACCCCGGCACCTGTCCCCGCATAGGGCGCGCCATCGTTGTGCAGCCCCTCAAGCGGCGGCAACCCTGCACCGGAGTGACGGGTGGAGCACGCCATGGCCTTGCATACGCTTTACGTCGATCTCAATTCCTACTTCGCCTCGGTCGAGCAGCAGCTGCGCCCCGAACTGCGCGGCAAAGCGGTCGGCGTGCTGCCGGTGATGGCCGACACCACCTGCTGCATCGCCGCCAGCATCGACGCCAAGCGCTACGGCATCAAGACCGGCACTCCGGTGTGGCAGGCGAAAAAGCTGTGCAGGGACATCGTGTTCGTGCAGGCACGCCCTGCCACCTACGTCGAAATCCACCATCGCATCGTCGCCGCCGTGGAATCGTGCACGCCGGTCAGCGCGGTGCTGTCGATCGATGAAATGGCCTGCGACCTGATGGGACGCGACCGCGAGGAGGCCAACGCCGTCGCGCTGGGAAAACAGATCAAGCAGGCGATCTACGACCAGGTCGGCGAGGTGCTGCACAGTTCGGTCGGCATCGCGCCCAACCGCTTTCTCGCCAAAACCGCGTCGAACATGCAGAAGCCGGACGGACTGACGGTGATCCGCCAGGATGAATTGCCGCAGCGCCTATATGGCCTGAAGCTGGGCGCATTGAACGGCATCGGCCGCGCCATGGAACAGCGCCTCAACCAGTTGGGCATCCACAGCGTCGAACAGCTCTGCACCGCCAGAAAAGATACGTTACACCGCGCCTGGGGCGGCATCGAGGGCGAACGCTTTTACGCCAAACTGCGCGGCGAAGTGGTGGCCGCGCAGCCGACGCAGCGTGCCAGCATCGGCCATTCGCACGTGCTCGCGCCCGAACTGCGCGATCCGGCCTCGGCGCTGGCGGTGCTGTATCGCCTGCTGCACAAGGCCGCGATGCGGCTGCGCCACTACGGCTACTGCGCGGGCGGCCTGAGCCTGCACCTGCAGTATCTGAACCATGCAGCGGGGCGGGGGCACTGGGTCGATCAGGCGCACTTCTCGCCGCATGCCGACACCCTCAGATTCAATCCGCTGCTGGCCGAATTGTGGCAGCGCCGCCCGCCCGACCCGGCGCCCATCCTCAAGGTCGGCGTCACCCTGTTCAAGCTTGCCGAACCCGGCCAGGTCACCCGCGACCTGTTCGATCCCGACGATCAACACGCCGCCATCAACCGCGTGCTCGACCGGATCAATCAGCGCTACGGCCCCAACACCCTGTATTTTGGCGGCGCCCACAACGGGCGCGGCGCGGCGCCCATGCGTATCGCCTTCAGCCACGTCCCCGAGTTGCAGGTGGAAAGCGACGGCTGAGGCTGCCGCGAACCAGGCCCTAAGCGACCGGCACCCCTCTTGGGCGGCCGACCGTGCTGCATTTTTCAGCCCATTTCTCGATCGTTTCGGGGCGTCCGAAATAAAAGCCTTGCGCATAATCGACGCCGATCTCCCGCAAGGCCTCGGCGATTTCCGCGTTCTCCACCCACTCGGCCACCGTCTTGACGCCCATGATGCGGCTCACCTCGCGTATGGCCTCGACCATGGCCCGGTCGATGGGGTCGCTGACGATATCCATGATGAAGCTGCCGTCGATCTTCAGGTAATCGACCGGCAGATTCTTGAGATACGAGAAGGAACTCAGGCCACTGCCAAAATCATCCAGCGCGAACTGGCACCCCAGGCTGCGCAGCTCGTTGATCAGCTTGGTCGCCAGGGGCAGGTTGCGGATCGCCACCGTCTCGGTGATCTCGAAGCACACCCGGTTCCAGTTCATGCCGGTGCTGGCCTGAACGCTGCGCAGAAACTCGATCAGGTTGTCGTCATTGAGCGAGGCGCCGGAGAGATTGATGGCGATGACGTCGTTGCAGCAGGAGGCGAGCGTCGCAATGTCGGAAAACCGCTTGAAGGCATGCTCGATGACCCAACGGTCGAGGCGCGGCATCAGGCCATAGCGTTCGGCCGCCGACATGAATGCACCCGGACTGACGAACCCGCCATCGGCGGAGCGCAGACGCAGCAAGACCTCCCAGTGGCGATGCGCATCGTTGTCCGCCAACGCAACCACGGGCTGCACAAAAAGCTCGAAACGATCCTCCTCAAGCGCCCGCGCCAGGTCGGTTGCCCAGTGCATTTCACCATGCTGTTGCGCCAGCGCATCGTCCGACGTCTCATACACATGGACACGATTGCGTCCCGCTTCCTTCGCGGCATAACAGGCCAGATCAGCCGCGCTGAGCAGCACCGCAAGATCGGTGCGCCCCGCCTCGACCGGCACCACGCCGATGCTGACGCCGACCTGGAAAATCTTGTCGCCCCAGACGAAACGGAACGCCTCCACGCTGCGGCGCAGCTTGTCCGCGATCTTGACCCCCCGTTCAAGGACGCAGTTTCTGAGCAGGACACCGAACTCGTCGCCCCCCAGACGGGCAAGAATATCGTCGCGCCGCAGGACGGCCTGCAGGGTCGTGCCAAGCTGGCGCAGCAGCTCATCGCCGGCGACATGGCCACAGGTGTCATTCACAATTTTGAACTGGTCGAGATCGAGGTAAAGCAGGGCGTGGTGCGCGTAATCCCCGTCCGGATCGTCGATCAGGCGCCTGACCTGGTTCTCGAAACTGTGCCGGTTGAACAGGCCGGTCAAACTGTCCCGGCTGGCCTGGTGGACCAGCCGACGCGTCAGTTCACGTGCGTGGCGCACATCCTGCAAGGCAACGATGCAACCGATGATCTCCCCCCCGGCATTGCGCATCGGTGCCGCCGTGCCGGCGATGGGAATATCGGACCCTGCATGGTTGACGAGCAGCTCACTCCCCGTATTCAGCACCACCGATTGCCCGCCCTGCAAACAATTCCGCACCGGGTCGGCAATCGGCAAGCGCGACGACTCGTCGATGAATTGCACCATCTCATGCAGCGGTTTGCCCAGGGCTTCGCTGGCCGGCCACGCCGTCAGGTCTTCTGCCACCGGATTCATGTACTGCACGCAGCCACTCGCATCGGTGGCGATTACCGCGTCGGTGATCGAGTTCAGCATCACCTCGACCCGATCCTTCTCCTGGGATAGCGCCGCTTCGGAACGGTTCGCCACATCCAGCGCCTGATTGATGAAGCCGGCGAGAAAGCCGAACTCGTCCTCGCCCTGGGCGGCAAAGCGCGCGGACTTGTCTCCCGCAGCAAAGCTTTGCGCCGTGCCGACCATGGCGAGAAAGGGGCGCGTCAGAATACGCTGCAGGATCGCCTGCAGGATCACGCCGAACACCATGGCGACCAGCCCGGTGAAGATCAATACATGCTTGCGCTGCTCGCTGAGGAAGGCGATATGCTCCGGTACATACGCAACGATGCGCAAGGTTTCGCTCCCCCCCTCGGGGCTGTGCACGTACAGGACGCGCGCGAGCGTATTCTGCTCAGCGCCGGGCGTGCCCGAACGCCAGACTCCGCCGGCACCGCTCAGTTCGAGCGCGGCGAAGCCATGTTGGCGGCGCATTGCTTCAAGCAGAGCGGGTGGCGTGCTGATCCGGCCGGGGCGCAAACCGGGATTGGCTTCGAGATGATCCTGCAGGGTGAGCGCCGCCTCAGCCAGATAGGCGCTGGGAAGCCCCTTCAGGCCCCCCTCCCAGGTCTGGATGGACACCAGCACGATAAGCAAACCGGCCAACACCATGCCCCAGAAGACGATGCCGGTGATACGGACCGACAGCCCGCCCTTGAAGGAAGCCTGTTTGTCAGCCGCCTGTTCCGGAAGAACGTCCGGCTGTTTGCTCAAAGGCGGCAACCCACCGCGCGCAGGCCGAACAACCCGGGACATACGCCGCTGACCCCGGCACCCAGGATGGCAAATCCCAGGAACCATGGCATGAACCAGACCACGTCCTTGAATAGCACGGCAGTCAACAGCAGCATCAATCCAATCAGCAGGCGCCAGGCCTGCTCGGCCTGCGGGGGCCACTTGTTCGCACGCGGCTCCATATGCTCAGCAGGCCGCTGCAATATCCGGTTGACCAGCAGGGGAATGCGCCAATTCGTGATGCCCTCGATGAACAACACGCCGATCAGACCGTACATGGCGAGGGTCAGGTCGAAATAGAGAATAAGCAGGATAGCGATGCCCAGCAGCAGCCGGTAAGTACGATTAGTCATGTCCGAGTCCCTCTCCGTCAGTATTGATATGAAGGGCAACCCTATCACCTGATCATTGCCCCACCAGCTACAACGGCGCTGTGTCGCGAGTTATTGAGCTATCGCGGTTTTTTAGGCTTCCAGACTTGACCAACAGGGTCGCCGACCCTAGAATGCGCGCTTCACTATTCCCTGATAGCTCAGTCGGTAGAGCGACGGACTGTTAATCCGCAGGTCCCTGGTTCGAGTCCAGGTCGGGGAGCCAGAACACAGCAGTAGAAACAAGCATTTAGGCCATCCTGCGGGGTGGCTTTTTTGCTTTTCCGGGTATTCTGTATTGGCTCGGGGCCCCGCCTTGGGTCACGCGCTCATCCACACGTCAAAGGAATCGACATGCAGGCAGACCAGGTTCTAAACCACTTGAAAAAACATGGGCAGCTTCTCGACCTGGAGATCGCATCGGCAACCGGGATTGCACTGTCTCAAGTACGCAAGTCGCTGGCTGACTTGACGACCCGCGGAGAAATATCCCAGTGCAGCGTCACCCTCTTCAATGGCAACAAGCGTGTCGATGGTTTTCAGTGCAGGATTTCGGGCTATGTGCCGCCCGTCGCGCCAGGTCGAAAGGCCGGGCCTAGCAAAGGCGTCTCATCCGACTAGAACCGGGGCGGGTATGGCGGAGTGATGTCCTGGCGCTCCAGGAGTCCAGCGGGTGCTCCCTTCAGCGAGGGGTGATCCCAGTGGGTTTCAACCAATTCAAGGAGCAATACCAGTGACCAACGCACAACGCCGGGCAGCCTGGCTCGCCAGCCGCAAGGCTGAGCCAACGCCTATACCAACGCCCAGTAGCGCGTTCTGCCCCCATGAGGCTGGCGCGTATTACCTGGCTACCGTGGCTACTGTCGGCACGTTCAAGATGTTCGCCAAGGACCTCAAGCCGCCCGTTTACACCTACGGCATCACCACCATTCGTTTTGAACTGAATCCTTATACCGGCAAATGGATCTGGTTTGATGGCGAGAAAAACCAGTCTCCGCGCAAGACCCAGGATGGTTGGCGTCTTGGCAGCAACCGGTTGCATGACACGCGCGAAGGCGCAGAGGCCGAGCTTCAGCGCGAGATGGTCAAGAACGGCGACCGGGTGACCAGGGTGCATGATCTGCCCGACGATGTGACTGCGCTGAAAAAGATCCGTAGCGCCCACCACCCTGACCGCAACCCCGATTCCGACGGGGATCTCTATCAGGCCGTAGTCGAGAAGCTGGACAGGATGCGCACGGCGACCCAGTGAATTGAGTGCTGCGGCTCGGTTTAGGTTCGGGATTGGGCGGAGTTTGGGGTAAGGGCCGTGGCCGGAAGTGATTACTGATCCGGCCAGATTGATTCGCGAGTTCGTTCGTGCTGAGCCTGTCGAAGCACAGCCCCCATTCGGCCGGCTCAGGACAGGCTTCGACAGGCTCAGGGCGAACGGTACTCATGTTTAATTCGTGCCGGATCAATAGTGATCAAGGACAAATGGCGGCTGAGCTAACATATAGGCAGTTACCTGCCCCCCTGTTTTTATTGGATTTCCAATGCGTACACTTCAAACCTTCATAGCAATTGCAGCAGCCATTGTCAGCGTCCAGGGACTGGCCGCGAATACGGAAACATTGCCTTCCGGTGTCGTGGTGGCGCATATCAAGCCAGGTCAGGGGGCTTCGCCAACTGCAGACAGCGCGGTCCGCGTGCATTACCGTGGAACCCTACCGAACGGAACCGAGTTCGATAGCTCGTACAAGCGCAACGAGCCCGCCTCCTTTCCGCTGAGCGGAGTCATCCCTTGCTGGACCCAGGGCGTGCAGAAAATGAAGGTGGGCGGCAAAGCCAGGCTCACCTGTCCGGCTGCTACGGCTTATGGCGCCCGCGGTGTTCCCGGCGTCATTCCACCCAATACCGAGTTGACCTTTGAAATCGAGTTGCTGGGCATCGAGCGTTGAACAGCGTCATCGGGTAGAGGCCATCCTACGGGGTGGCCTTTTGCTTTTCCGGGTTCTGCACAGGCAGTTCTTCGGCTCGGCATCGTGCCAGGGGGGACGCAGCTAATTCAGTGAGTTAAGCTTCGGCAAGGTACCAAAGCAACGCGCCCGACGACATAACAACATCGTACGAACCTGGCGCCGGTGCTGCTCAACGGGCGTATCGTCCCGGCGCGATTGCCCGCATCAGGTCGGCTTCCAGCGGCAGCGGCTGCCGGGTCATGCAATCCGCCAGCGCCTCGCCCAGCAAACCCGCCCAGGTCACGCCGCGCGAGGCATAGCCCGCCGCCACGAACAAGCCCGGTTGCCCGTCGACCGCGCCCACGATCGGCAAGCGATCCGGCAGGGTGGCACGCAGCGAGGCGCGGCCGCTTGTTTCGTCCGCTGAAAAACGCTCTGCCGCCCCCGGCAGCATCGACTCCAGCCGTGCCAGATTGGCGAGGTCGCTCGACGCGCGCGGCGCGATGTCGTCGTCATCGTGTTCGTAGGTGGCGCCGACGACAGGCTGCGACACACCCGGCGCGATATAGCCTTCACGCGCAATCACGCGCTGGATTTCCGGCAGGCTGCCGGGCGGCAGCAAAGTGATTTGCCCGCGCACGGGATTCAACGGCCAGCTTGAACCGCCCGCAAGCGTGAGCGCGTCGCGCGCGTTCGCCAGCACCACCGCATCGACCTCGGCCAGAACGCCGCCGCCATCGTCCAGCACCTGCCAGCCGCTCGCAACCGCCTGCACCCGCGCGACGGTACAGCCGGTCCTGACGCTGATCAAGGGGTGATCCAGCCAGGCGCGGCACAGGCTCCCCGGCGCGATCCATCCGGCTGTCGGATAAAACACGCCGGGCGCTTCGACCGGCCAGTTTGCCAGTTCGCGCGCCTCGCCCAGTTCCACCCAGCGCGCCAATTCGGCGGGCGGCGCGCTGGCGGCCAGCGCCTGCTGCTGCTTCGCGGCGGCCTCGGCATCCTTGGCCAGATGCAGCACGCCGCAGCGTGACCACGCCACCCGCTCGCCCAGCGCCGCCCACGCGCGCGCATCATGCAAAAACGCCGCACGGGTGAAGCGCGTCGCCCGGTTGTCGTCGCGCGAGATCACCGGCCGGAATACCGCCACCGGGTTGCCCGATGCGGCCTGCGCCGGTGCAGCGGCGCGCTCCAGCACGC
>JBAVFD010000122.1:0-24446 GCA_049588075.1 Thiobacillus sp. | reverse complement strand
GGTGGCGCGCATGGCGGCGCGATGCGCGCCGGCGGAGATGTCGGCGGCGCGGCGCATCAGGGCCAGTTCGTGGACATCCTTGATGAGGCGCATCTCGTCGAGCGCATGCCGCACGTCGATGATCTCGCCCGGCGCGACAATGCCCTGCCGCGTCTTCGCACGCACCGCATTGAGCCAGCCGATCACGCGTGCATCCCACGCCGGGTCCTGTCCCACCGCGTAGGCGAGGCGCGCGCGGTTGCCCATCAGCTCGGGCAGCCGGGCGTCGAGTTCGGTGATCGAATGGGCGGCGTCGAAGCCGAATTGCGCCTGCGCCCCCGCCGGACCATGGCGGAAGCCGTCCCAGATCTCGCGCGTCTCGTCCTTGTCGCGGCAGAACAGGATCGATTGCGGCGCGGCGCCGCCCACCAGCACTACCACCGCCTCGGGCTCGGCGAAGCCGGTCAGCCAGTAGAAATAGCTGTCGTGCCGGTAGGGATAGTGGGTGTCGCGGTTGCGCGGCACCTCCGGGGCAGTGGCGACGATGGCGATGCCGTCACCGAGGGTGGTGGCAAGCCGCGCGCGGCGGTCGGCATGAATAGAGGCGTCAAACATGGGTGCGCAGGCTTTCGTCGAGTTGTTGCAAACGTTCGGGCGTCCCCACATCGACCCAGCGGCCGGCGAAATGTTCACCGCTCGCGCGCCCGGCGTCGATCGCCAGCCGCAGCAACGGCGCCAGCGGGGCCTTTTCGTGAGCGGGCGTGTGGACGAACAGCGCGCGGTGATAGACGCCGATGCCGGAGAAGGTGAGAGGTGAGCGGAGCGGCGAGGTCACGATGCGGCCCGCATCCAGCACGAAGTCGCCCTTCAGGTGGTGCGGCGGGTTGTCGACCAGCACCAGATGCGCCTGGTCGTGCCCTGCGGCCAGCCGCGCCATCGGCTCGGCGAGGCGGCTGAAATCGTATTCGCAATAGATGTCGCCATTCACCACCGGAAAGACCTCGCTTGCTATCAGCGGCAGCGCCGTGGCAATGCCGCCCGCCGTTTCCAGCGCGCTGACCTCGCGCGAATAGTCGATCGACACGCCCAGTGCAGTGCCGTTCCCCAGCACGTCCTCGATCTGCCGGCCGAGGTGAGCGTGGTTGATGACGATATGGGTGAAGCCCGCCGCACGCAGGCGCTCGATATGCCAGACGATCAGCGGCTTGCCGCCGACCGGCAGGAGCGGCTTCGGCGTGTGGTCGGTGAGCGGACGCATGCGTTCGCCACGCCCGGCAGCGAGGATCATCGCCGTGGCCTGGTTCAAAACGTGTACCCCACCTGCGGCGCCCGGTCCTGCAACGCATCCAGCAAAAACAGCAGCGGCTTCAGCTCGTCGTAGCGCTCGCACACCTTGCGCAGGTAATGCATCACCAGCGGCATGTCCTTCAGATAGCCATCCTTGCCGTCGCGGTGATACAGCCGTGCAAAGATGCCGAGCACCTTGATGTGGCGTTGCGCGCCCATCCACTCGAAGTCACGCCAGAAATCGCCGAAATCTTCGCGCACCGGCAGACGGGCGGCGCGCGCCCGTTCCCAGTAGCGGATCACCCAGTCGATCTGCTGTTCCTCGTCCCACTGGATGTAGGCATCGCGGTAGATCGAGGCGAGGTCGTAGGTGATGGGGCCGTAGACGGCATCCTGGAAGTCGAGGATGCCGGGGTTGGGGGTGCTGACCATCAGGTTGCGCGAATGCCAGTCGCGGTGCACGTAGACCTGCGGCTGGGCGAGGTTGTTGGCCAGCAGGCGCTCGAACACGGTATTGAGGGTGGCGGTCTGCCCGTCGTTCATCACGACGCCGAGGTGCTTCGCCACGTACCACTCGGGCAGCAGCATCAGCTCGCGGGTGAGCAGGGCGCGGTCGTATTCCGGCAGTACGCCGGGGCGGCTGGCCTGCTGGATGCGGATCAGCGCGTCGTTGGAGGCCAGGTACAGCTCATGTGCAGTGTCGGGATTGAGCGCCGACAGATACGTGGTGTTGCCCAGATCGGTCAGCAGCAGAAAGCCCTGCTCCAGATCGGCAGCCAGCACCTGCGGCACATGCACGCCGGCCTCGCCGAACAGCCGGGCGACGGCGATGAAGGGGCGGCAATCCTCGTGCGCCGGGGGGGCGTCCATCACGATATAATCGCGGCCTTTGGCGGTGACGCGAAAATAGCGGCGAAAGCTGGCGTCGGCCGACGCCGGGGCGATGTCCAGCGCATCCACCCCCAGCTCCCGGGCGGCCCAATCCTGTAATGCTTGCAAATGTTCCACTGCCACGCTGCTCCGAATAACGCTGTTTCGAACTGTTGTTAAATTAACCCACGCCCGGATTTTACCTCGCTTGTCCTCCCTGCCTGGCTTTGCGCTTGTTGTGTTGTGCCTGACCGCGTGTTCTGCGGCGGCAGACGGGTTCGTGCTGAAAAAGGATGTCGAATTGAGCAGCCCGACGGTGGCGGGCGCGGCGGGACCGATGTTTCTGACCGCCGACCAGATCGAATCGACCGCACCCAATGTCGTCGTGGCTACGGGCCACGTTGAAGCCCGCCAGGCCGGGCAGAATTTCTTTGCCGACTGGCTGCTCTACGACAGCACGCTCAGTTTCGTCGATGCGCGCGGCCAGGTGCGGCTGGAGCAGCCCACGCTGCAGGTAAGCGGCAACTCGCTCAAGTTCAACCTCAACGACTACAGCGGTGAACTGACCCAGCCGGTCTATTCCCTGCCGGTGCAACAGGGGCGCGGCAACGCCGAACGCATCGATTTCATCGACGAGAATAACGCCACCCTCGCCGCCGCGACCTACACCACCTGCCCGGTTGACAACGACGACTGGTTTCTCAAGGTGGGCGAGCTCGATATCGACAAGACGCGTCAGATCGGCACGGCGCACGACGCCACCTTGCGCTTTCTCGGCGTGCCGATTCTCTATACGCCGTGGATAGATTTTCCGCTGAGCAGTGATCGCAAGAGCGGCGTACTTGCCCCCACTTTCGGCACCACCCAGCGCAGCGGCGTCGACATTGTGGCGCCGTATTACCTTAACCTCGCACCCAATTACGACGCCACGCTGTACCCACGCCTGCTGTCCAAGCGCGGACTGCTGCTGGGCGGCGAGTTTCGTTATCTTTTGAATGAAGTCGGCGGCGTCAACCGCATCGACTATATGGCAAGCGACAGGGTGCTCGATCGCTCGCGCTGGGATGTCGTGCTCAACAACAGCTACCGCGTCAGCCCCACCACCCAGATCGGCATGCTGTACAACCGCGTATCCGACGACGATTATTTTCGGGATTTCTCCAACCAGGCGGCCATCACCTCGGTCAGCAACCTCAACCAGGAAATCTGGCTCACCACGCAGCACAGCCACTGGAACGCCGAACTGCGTGCGCAGTCTTTCCAGACCTTGCAGGATTCGACCTCGCCCACACCCATCACCCCGCCGTATGCCCGGCTGCCGCAGGCGCGCCTGTCCATGGTAGATACGTTTGGCCCCGGCATCGAATTCAAGCTGGACGCCGAAGCCACCTATTTTTCCCATCCCACCCTGGTAGAAGGCGCACGGGTGCTGGCCTATCCCACGCTGCGTCTGCCGCTCGCCAATTCGTTCGGTTTCATCACCCCGCAAATCGGCTGGAGCAGCAGCTATTACGCGCTGAACAACAGCGCGCCCGTGCAACATATCTCGCGCAATCTGCCGATCTTCAGTCTCGACAGCGGCGTCACTTTTGATCGCCCGTTCAGCCTTGGCGGCACCGACTACGAGCAAACGCTGGAGCCGCGTGCTTATTACGTGTACGCGCCCTACCGCAACCAGTCGGCCATCCCGGTGTTCGATACCGCCCAGCTCGATTTCGGCTATGCTCAGATGTGGACCGAAAACCAGTTCATCGGTGGCGACCGCATCAACGACGCCAATCAGTTGACGCTTGCGCTCACCAGCCGCTTCACTGAGGCCTCCACCGGACTCGAGCGCCTGCAGGTCACGCTGGGCCAGCGCTATTACTTCGACTCGCAGCAAGTCACGCTGCCCGGTGTGGCGCCGCGCACCAGCAATTCAACCGACGTGCTCATCACCGCAAGCGGACAAATCACGCACGACTGGTACATTGGCGGCGGGTGGCAATACGACACCCAGAACGGCACGGTCATCCGCCAGAACCTCGGTGCGTCCTACCGTCCCGGCCAGGGCCGCGTGCTGAACCTCGGCTACAACTACATTGCCCAAAGTACCAATCAGCTCGACCTGTCCGCGCAATGGCCGCTGGCCCAGCGCTGGTACGGCATGTTCCGCTACAACTATTCCTACTTTGACAACAAACTGGTCGAGGGTCTGGCCGGGCTTGAATACAATGGGGGGTGCTGGCTGCTGCGCGGCGCGTTCCAGAGCCTGGCCACCAAGAATGAGCAATCGACCAATTCGTTTTTTATCCAGCTGGAGTTGAACGGAATGGGGAGCATCGGCTCCAATCCGCTCCACGTTTTGAAACAAAGTATTCCCGGGTACCTGCCTAGCAATGAATTTTCTCCCACGTCTGCCAATGAAAACTATTCAATGCCCTGAGTGGCGCCGTGCGCACTGGGCGCTGGTGCTGCTGATCGTCGCATCGTCACTGCTGTCGGCGCATGCCGCCCACGCCGCCCAGGCTGCCGTGGTGCCGCTCGACCACATCGTCGCGGTCGTCAACGACGAGGTCATCACCCGTCAGGAACTGTCCAGGCGTTACGATGAAACGGTGCGGAACCTGTCGCGGCAAAACACCCCGCTGCCGCCGCGCGAGGTGCTGGAAAAACAGCTGCTCGAACGCATGATCACCGAACTCGCCTTGCAGCAGCATGCCCGCAGCACCGGCGTACGGGTCGACCCGGCCCAGGTCGAGCGCGCGATTCAGCGGATTGCCGAGCAAAACAAGGTCGATGTGCCCACCATGCAGGCCGCGCTGGCAAAAGAAGGCCAGAGCCTCGACGGCATGCGCACCACCATCCGCAATGAAATTCTCATCGCCCGCGCCCGCGAACGCGACGTCGACAACCGCGTCACCGTGAGCGACGCCGAAATCGAAGGCTATCTGCAAACCAAGGCGCAACAGGGTGCGGAGACGGAATACAATTTCTCCCACATCCTGATCGCCGTGCCGGAAAACGCCTCGCCCGAACAAATCCAGGCGCGCCGCGCGCGCGCCGAGGACGTCCATGCCCAGCTCAGCAAGGGCGCCGATTTCGCCCAGCTGTCCGCCAGTTCGTCCGATGCGCCCAATGCCATGCAGGGCGGCGCCTTCGGCTGGCGCGCCAGCGGCAAGATTCCGGCGCTGTTCGTCGATGCACTGAAGCCGCTGCAACCCGGCCAGATCACCCCGATCCTGAAAAGCAGCAACGGCTTCCACATCCTCAAGCTCAACGACAAGCGCGGACTCGATGCCACGCTCAACGTCACGCAGACGCACGCGCGCCATATCCTCATCAAAACCAACGAACTCACCTCCGAATCCGATGCCCGGAACCGTCTGCTGCAACTGAAGGAGCGCATCGACAACGGCGCGAAATTCGAAGATCTCGCGCGCCTGCATTCAGACGACGGCAGCGCCTCCAAAGGCGGCGACCTCGGCTGGATCAACCCCGGCGACACCGTGCCCGAATTCGAGAAGGCGATGAATGCGCTGAAAGTGGGCGAGATCAGCCAGCCGGTGCAGTCGCCGTTTGGCTTGCACCTGATCCAGGTGCTGGAACGCCGCAATCAGGACGTCACCCAGGAACGCCAGAAACTCCAGGCGCGCCAGGCCATCCGCGAACGCAAGGCCGAAGAAGCCTTCCAGGATTGGGTGCGGCAGATTCGCGATTCGGCCTACGTCGAATTGCGGCCGATTGACTGAATGATCGTATGACAGAGCCGAACATGGACCTGCCCGTCATTGCGCTGACCGCAGGCGAGCCTGCCGGAGTCGGCCCCGATCTCTGCATCGCGCTGTCGCATCAGGAACTGCGCTGCCGCCTGACGGTACTCGGCGACATCGACGTGCTGCGCGCCCGCGCCACCCAACTCGGCACCCACGTCAACTTCATCACCGGCGACCCCATCCCCGCGCATCAGCCGGGCGCGCTGCACGTGCAGCACATTCCGGTCGCCAGCGCGGTCACCCCGGGCACGCTCAACCCCGACAACAGCGCCCACGTACTGGCGCTGCTCGATGTCGCGCTCGAGGGCTGCATGAACGGCTCCTACCACGCCGTCGTCACCGCGCCGGTGCACAAGGGCGTCATCAACGACGCCGGCTTTGCCTTCACCGGCCACACCGAATATCTGGCCGACCACAGCGGCACCCAGCAGGTCGTGATGATGCTGGTCGGCGGTGGCCTGCGCGTGGCGCTGGCCACCACCCACCTGCCTTTGCGCGAAGTAGCCGATGCGATCACGCCCAGGCTGCTCGCGGACGTCGTCCGCATCCTGCACGCCGACCTGCAGAACAAATTCGGCATCGCCCTGCCGCGCATCGCCGTCGCCGGGCTTAATCCCCACGCCGGCGAATCCGGCCACCTCGGGCGCGAGGAAATCGAGGTGATCGCGCCCGCGCTCGAGCGCCTGCGCGACGAAGGCATCGACCTCGTCGGCCCGCTGCCCGCCGATACCCTGTTTTCGCGCATCCACCACGAGCACTGCGACGTCGTGCTGGCGATGTATCACGACCAGGGATTGCCGGTGCTCAAATACGCCAGCTTCGGCGCCGGGGTCAACGTCACGCTCGGCCTGCCGTTCATCCGCACCTCGGTCGACCACGGCACTGCGCTCGACCTCGCCGGAACGGGGCGCGCGGAAGTGGGGAGCCTCATCGCCGCGATTGAAATGGCTCTGGAGATGGCGAGCAGTGAGCGGGGAGCAGTGAACGGTTAACCCCCGCATTCCTCACCGCTTGCCCCTCACCGCTCCCCCTCATGCACACTCCCCGCAAACGCTTCGGCCAGAATTTCCTCATCGACGACGGCATCATCCACGCCATCGTCAACGCGGTTCACCCGCAGGCGGGTGAAACCGTCGTCGAGATCGGCCCCGGCCTCGGCGCGCTGACCCAGCCGCTGCTCGAACGCCTGCCGCATCTGCACGCCGTCGAACTCGACCGCGACATCGTCGCGCGCCTGCAGAGAAGCTGGCCGGCCGACCGCCTCACCGTGCACAGCTGCGACGCGCTGAAGTTCGATTTCGGTTCGCTGGGACACGAGCTGCGCATCATCGGCAACCTGCCCTACAACATCTCCACGCCGCTGCTGTTCCACCTGATGGAGTTTGCCGCGCAGATCCGCGACATGACCTTCATGCTGCAGAAGGAAGTGGTCGAACGCATGGTCGCCGAACCCTCCAGTGGCGATTACGGGCGGCTGTCGATCATGCTGCAGCGCCGCTTTCACCTGGAATGGCTGCTCGACGTGCCGCCCACCGCCTTCAATCCGCCGCCCAAGGTCGATTCGGCGGTGGTGCGGCTGATCCCCAAAACCCCGGCTGAGATCGTCGCGCTCGACGAAGCGCTGTTTGCGCGCGTGGTCGCAGCCGCGTTCTCGCAGCGCCGCAAGACCCTGAGAAACACGCTGGGCAGCCTGATGAAGCCGGAGGACTTCGCTGCGATCGGGATCGACTCAGGCAAGCGCGCCGAAAATCTCGCCGTCGCCGACTACGAGGCCATCACCCGGCATCTGGCCGGGCTGCAACCGCCCGCTTGATTGACCCCAAGGCTGGGGGTCAGGCAGGCAGAAACGGATAGTCGGTGTAGCCCTTTTCTTCCCCGCTATACAGGGTCTGGTAGTCCGGCGGGTTCAGCGGCGCGCCGCGGCGGAAGCGCTCGACCAGGTCGGGGTTGGCCAGCAGCAGCCGGCCGAACGCAATCGCATCGGCCGCGCCGGAGGTCACGGCTTGCTGCGCCGTGGCGAAGTCATAGCCGTTGTTGCGGATCAGGTTGCCCGAATACAGCGCGCGCAGCCTGTCGTAGTCGAACGGAATCCATTGCTCGCTGGGCGCGCCGCCGGTTCCCTGCAGCACGTCGAGGAACGCCAGTTTCAGCGGATTGAGCTGCGTCACGACATAGTCGAAGGTCTCCTGCGGGTGGTCGTCGCTGATGTCGTTGAACGTCGTCACCGGACTCAGCCGCAGGCCCACGCGATCGTTGCCGATCGCACGGCACACGGCATCCATCACTTCCAGCAGCAGGCGCGCGCGGTTTTCCTTGCTGCCGCCGTAGGCGTCGGTGCGCCGGTTGGTGGACGAACGCAGGAACTGGTCCAGCAGGTAGCCGTTGCCGGCATGGACCTCGACCCCGTCGAAGCCCGCGTCGATGGCATTGCGTGCGGCCTGGGCGTAGCTCTCGATCAGGGCGGGGAGTTCCGCAAGCTCGAGCGCGCGCGGCGTGACGTAATCCTTCATGGCCTGCCCGGTAAACACCTGTCCTGCCGGGCGGATCGCCGAAGGCGCAACCGGCAGGGCGCCGCCCGGCTGCAGGTCGGGGTGCGAAATCCGCCCCACATGCCAGAGCTGCAGGGCGATCTTGCCGCCGGCGCCATGCACCGCAGCGGTCACCTGCTTCCAGCCCGCGATCTGCTCGGCGGTATGGATGCCGGGCGTGCGCGGATAACCATGGCCCTCGGGGCAAATCGGCGTGGCTTCGGTCAGGATCAGGCCGGCCGACGCACGCTGACGGTAATACTCGGCGATCAGCGGGGTCGGCACATTGCCCGCAGCGGCACGGTTGCGCGTCAGGGAGGACATCACCACGCGGTTGGCCAGGTCGATGGCGCCGAAGCGGGCAGGGGAGAAAAGATCGGTCACGCTGGATTCCTTTAAAAATGAGCCATGCAGGTGTGCATGGGAAATGGGCTTGGCGTACCTTGAGGCGGAATGTGAATAAACAAGTATCCCGGGTTGCCGGACAGCCCCGAAGCTTGTGACAATTGCACATGCGGCCCAATGTTGGCCCGCGACTCAGGAACTGAATCATGATCGAGAGCCCCGCCCGTTTTAATCAAACCCTGGCACTGTTCGACGCGGCCAACGCGGAAGACCCCAACCAGGACGAAGGCCAGCCGAAAGAACTGCTTTACGGCAGGCGCATGTCGGACATGATCGGGCGCTTCGCGCCGGACGCCTCCGAGGCCGCGCAGCTGGCAGTGCGCGCCCAGCACATCAGGCGCTGGACCGTGCCGCGCAACTCCTACCCGATGACCAAGGAGGGCTATCACGCGTGGCGCACCGGGTTGTACACGTTCCACGCCGACACCGCCGGCGAACTGATGCGCCAGGCCGGCTATGACGACGCGATGATCGCGCGCGTCAAGAAAGCGGTCGGCAAGCGCGGCATCAAGGTCAACCCGGAATCGCAGTTGCTGGAAGACATCGCCAACCTGGTGTTCATCGAGCATTACCTGCTGGCCTTTGCGCAGAGCAAGCCCGATTACACCGAGGAAAAATGGCTGGAGATCATCCGCCGGACCTGGGGCAAGATGTCGAAGGATGCCCAAGCCTTCGCCCTGTCCGGCAAGATCAAGTTGCCGGAACCGCTGGTGCCCCTGATCACCAGGGCGATCAGTTAATCCGTCAAACGGCGCGCCCCAAAGGGCGCCCGTTCAGTCCGGCAGCGTCACCGCCCCGGCGGCATCGAGCGCGAACCCCGGGTTCCACGCCACCTCCCACAGGTGGCCGTCGAGATCGCTGAAGTAGCCGGAATAGCCGCCCCAGAAAACCTCTCCGGCGGGTTTGATGATCGCCGCCCCCAAGGCCGCCACTTCCGCCAGAACCGCATCGACTTCCTCCCGCGTGCGCGCGTTGTAGGCCAGCGCGAAGCCGCCCGCGCCGCTGCGCTCGTGCGAGATGCCCGCATCCGCCGCCAGGCTCGTCCACGGCCACAGCGCAAACACCATGCAGCCGCACTGGAAGAACGACACGCCTTCGGCCTGACGCATCGAACGCTGCCAGCCGAGCGCTTCGTAGAACGCGGTGCTGGTGGCGAGGTCGCGTACGCTGAGGGTGATCAGGCTGATGCGTTGTTCCATGTTCAAGGGGTTTTTTAAAGCATTAACGTTTGCCATAAGGGGCGCGCTTTAGCGCGTCCCGCTTGATGGATGGGTTGGGCATGGGTTAGTCACAGTTGAAGTAAATAACCTTTCCTTTTTCAAAGTGGGGGCGCCCGCAATCATCGGTGGAGTCATCTATCTGGCAGGTGCCATGATTTACGGACTTATCTGTAACTGGTGCGATGCAGTGGCCGATGCAGTCTTTCGAACTCTTGCATACCTTTCCTGCATCAGGGTATGGCAGAACACAATAAGCGTAGCCCTTACCCTCAAACCACTCACCATGCTGTTTCTTGCAAAGAGTGTCTGAATGGATGGTATTGCCCTTCGTGCGTTCCTCCTTGGTTGGCACATGATTGACCACTCCGGGAGCAAACTCAGCGTGTGCGAACAACGCGACGGTCCACAACAACAAGGGCAAGAGTAATTGGCGCATTGTTAGGCCCAACGTTAAATAGCCGTCACCGGACGGAATATTTGTCTAGGTTTCGGAATTCAGTTGCGACCAGCCCGCTGTCCCTTTTTGAATGAACTCGATGGGATAGCCATCCGGGTCTTCGATGAAGGCGATCACGGTGCTGCCGTGCGACATCGGCCCGGCCGGGCGCAGGATCTTGCCGCCCTTGGCAGCCGCCGCGTCGCAGGCGGCGTAGGCATCGTCGACTTCAATCGCAATGTGGCCGTAGCCGCTGCCGATCTCGTATGTGTCCACGCCCCAGTTGTAGGTGAGCTCGAGCACCGCCGCCCTGTCTTCGGTGTCGTAGCCGACGAAGGCCAGGGTGAACTTGCCGCCCGGGTAATCCTTGCGGCGCAGCAGTTGCATGCCGAGGACGCTGGTGTAGAAAGCGATCGAGCGGTCGAGGTCGCCTACCCGCAACATGGTGTGAAGCAATCTCATCTGGCTGTCCTTTCTGTCTTCGTTTGACGCATCGCTTTGCGGGCAGGGACATCCCTCCGGCGGGTCGATCCCCCTGCGGGGGGCACTCGCCCAACGCCTCCAGGCGCCACCCGCAGCATGGTGTGAAGTATCCGCATGGCTTTAAACCCGGCTATCAAAGCTGAAACAGCGTTGTACTCATTTTGCGCAACTCGGCGCGCCTGGCCAATGCCTCCGGGCACAGCGCGGCGACCTGCGCCCAGAAGCGCGGCGAGTGGTCGAGGTGAACCAGGTGCGCCAGTTCGTGCGCGGCGACATAGTCGATCAGAGCGAGCGGCGCCTGCACCAGCCGCCAGTTGAGACGCACATGGCCGCTGCGGGTGCAGCTTCCCCATTGGGTTTGCGCGTCGGACAGGGCGAAGCGGCTGGGCGCGCGTCCCAGCTTGCGGGCATTGCGCGCCAGGCGCCAGGCCAGCAGGCGGGCGGCCTGCTCATACAGCCAGGCGCGAATCAGCGCATCGATGTCGGCATCGTGCGGCGCGTATATCCGCAGTGTGTCGCCATGGCGGTGCACTTCGACGAACAGGGAGGCCTGGGTGACGAGCACGAGCACGCGTCCGAGGTAACGCACGCTGCTGGTGGGGGCCGCGACAGTCTGCGGCGCGCGCGCCTGCATCCGTGCCCAGGTGCGCACCAGCCAGCCGTGCTGCTGGATCACGTAGTGTTCGATTTCGCCGCGCGGGGTCCAGCTGGGCGCGTGGATGCGCACTTCGTGGGGGGTGACGGTGAGCCCCAGGGTGCGACGGCGGCGCGAGCGTTTGAGGGCGAACGGCACCGCCGCTTCGCCGAGTTGCAGCAGCCCGCTATTGGCGTGCGGCAGCAGGGGGCAGCCTCGTCATTTCGGTTTCGATCCAGGCTTCCACCGCGCGGGTGAGTTCGGCCGCGCTCTTGCCGGCGCTGTCGATCACCGGGCCGATGCGCACGGTGACGGTGCCGGGACGTTTGACGAACGCGTTCTTCGGCCACACTTCGCCGGCGTTGTGCGCCACCGGCACGATGGGCGCGCCGGTTTCCGCTGCCAGCCAGCTGCCGCCGATGCCGTACTTGCCCTTTTCGCCCGGCGCGACGCGGGTGCCTTCGGGGAACACCAGCACCCAGAATCCCTGTGCCAGCTTGTCGCCGCCCTTCTTCACGATCTGCTTCAGCGCCTCGCGCCCGGAACTGCGGTCGATGGCGATGGGGGAGAGCAACCGGAACGCCCAGCCAAAAAACGGCACGTTCAGCAGCTCCTGCTTGATCACCGGAGAGACCGGCGGGAACAGGAACAGGAAGGCCACGGTTTCCCACGCCGACTGATGCTTGGCGAGGATGATGGCGGGTCGGGTCGGCAGATGCTCCAGCCCTTCCACCACATAGCGGATGCCGAGCACCCAGCGCGCCAGCCAGATCACCAGATGGTTGTAGCCGGTGATCAGCCGGTAGCGCGCGTGGGCGGAAAACGGAAAGCTGAACAGCGCGACCACGCTGAAAAAGACGGTCAGCGCAGTTTGCAGCACTGCGAATATCACCGAACGAATGAGGTTCATGCGGCAGTCTTGAGCAGGTAATCGACGGCTTCGCTCAGGCTGTCAAACACCGGCGTGCTTTCCGGCAGGCCGCCCGCCGCCAGGGTTTTTTTGCCTTTGCCGGTTTGCACCAGCAGCGGCGATGCCCCCACCGCCACCGCCGCCAGCAGGTCGCGCAGCGAGTCGCCAATGGCCGGCACGCCGTTCAAATCGCGGCCATAGCGCGCGGCAATCTCGTCGAACAATCCCGGTTTCGGCTTGCGGCAGCCGCAATCCATGTCGGCCGCATGCGGGCAATAAAACACGGCCTCGATGCGTCCGCCCGCCTTCGCCACCGCCTTGTGCATCTTGGCGTGGATGGCGTTCAGCGTCGCCATCTCGAACAGCCCGCGCGCCAGCCCCGACTGATTGGTCGCCACCACCACGCGCCAGCCCTCGCGCGTCAGCCGCGCGATCGCTTCCAGGCTGCCGGGAATGGGTTTCCATTCGTCGGGAGACTTGATGAACTGGTCGGAGTCGAAATTGATGACGCCGTCGCGGTCGAGAATGATGAGCTTCATGCGGGCAGTTTAGGCCGCCAGGCGGGAGATGTCAGCCACCCGGTTCATGGTCTGGTGCAACTGGCTCAGCAGCGCCAGCCGGTTGGCCTTGAGCGCGGGGTCGTCGGCGTTCACCATCACGCTGTCGAAGAAGGCATCGACCGGGGTTTTCAGTGCAGCCAGCGCTTGCAGCGAGGCGGTGTAGTCACCTGCGTCGAACGCCGCATCGGCCTGCGGCTTGATCTGCGCCAGCGCATCGAACAAGGCTTTTTCCGCTGCTTCGACCAGCCTGCCTTGATCGACTGCGCCACCCACCTCGCCCTCGGCTTTTTTCAGGATATTGCCGACGCGCTTGTTCGCGGCGGCGAGTGCGGGGGCCTCGGGCAGCGCGGCAAAGGCGCGCACCGCGTTGAGTTGCTTGGGAACAAGCGTGACCTGCACCGGCCGCATGCAAAGTACCGCGTCCACTTCGCTCGCGGTATAACCCTGATCACGCATCAGCCCGCTCAAACGATCAAACACAAAAGTTTCTGCATCAGTGTGCGCATCGCCCAACATGCCAGAGGGGAAAGCGGAAAACGCAATATTGATCAAATTGAAAAGGCTCAGTGGTAGCGACTTCTCAATGAGGATTCTCAGCATGCCGAGCGCATGTCGACGTAACGCAAACGGATCCTTGTCGCCTGTCGGGATCTGTCCGATTCCAAACAGTCCGACCAGCGTTTCCAGCTTGTCCGCCAGCGCCACGCACACGCCGACATCGCTGCGCGGCAACTCGTCACCAGCGAAGCGTGGCTTGTAGTGATCTTCGATGGCAAAGGCGATGTCGTCGCCCAGGCCATCGTGCTGCGCGTAATAGCGCCCCATGACGCCCTGCAGTTCGGGAAACTCGCCGACCATGTCGGTGAGCAGGTCGGCCTTGGCCAGCAGTGCGGCCTGATCGGCCTTCAGCGCCAGCGCCTCGCCGCCGATCTGCTGGCCGATGGCGCGGGCAATCGCCTGCACCCGCGTCACGCGTTCTCCCTGAGTGCCGAGCTTGTTGTGGTACACCACCTTGGCCAGTCCCAGCACGCGCGAATCGAGCGCCTTCTTGCGGTCCTGGTCGAAGAAGAACTTGGCGTCGGCCAGACGCGGCCGCACCACGCGTTCGTTGCCCTGGATCACCGCGGAGGCATCGGCGGGCGAGATGTTGGAGACGATGAGGAACTGGTTGGTCAGCTTGCCCGCCGCGTCCAGCAACGGGAAGTATTTCTGGTTCGCCTTCATGGTCAAGATCAGGCATTCCTGCGGCACGTCGAGGAAGGCTTCCTCGAACTTGCCGACCAGCACATTGGGACGCTCGACCAGCGCGGTCACTTCGTCCAGCAGGGCGTCGTCCTCGATCGGTTTCAAACCTGACGGTGCAGCCGCCACCTGCAACTGGCGGACGATCTCGGCGCGACGTTCGGCAAAGCTGGCGATCACTGCGCCGTCGTCTTTCAATTGCGCGGCATAACTGTCCGCATCCTGAATTACAACCGGGCTGACACGCGCTTCAAAGCGATGGCCCTGCGTCGCGCGCCCGGCCTGCAGGCCCAGCACGGACAGCGGCACGATGTCGGCACCATGCAGCGCGACCAGCCCATGCACCGGACGCACAAAGTGCACGCTGCTCCAGCCGTCGGCCAGTTGGTACTGCATCACCTTGGGAATCGGCAGCTTCGCCATGGCGGCTTCCAGCGCGCGCTGCAGACCGTCGGCCAGCGTGGTACCCGCCGCGATGCTGTCGTGGAACAGCGCTTCGTTCTTGCCATCCGCAGCGCGCCGCAACTGGCTGACGGCAGATTCATCCGCACCGAGTGCAAGCAGGCGTTTCAGCAGCGCGGGCGTGGCCTTGCCCTCTGCATCCAGGCCGACGCTGACGGGCATCAGCTTGGTCGACACCGGCTTGTCGGCTGCGCATGCCAGCACGTTTCCCACATGGACGCCGAGACGCCGTGGCGAGGCGAAACTGGCGACAGCGGCATTCGCATCCGCCAGCCCTTGAGCGACCAGGCTCTCGGCCAGCGCGGCGGCGAAGGCCTCGCCCAGCTTCTTCAGGGCCTTGGGCGGCAGTTCCTCGACGAAGAGCTCGACGAGCAGATTTGCCGCCCTAATCAGATCGGTGCTCATGCGGCGGCCTCCTTCTTCGCCAGGCTCGCCTGCACTTCTTCAGCCCAGGACCGCGGCGCCATCGGAAAGCCCAGTCGAGCGCGGCTGTCGAGATAGCTCTTCGCCACCGCCCGCGCCAGGTTGCGGATGCGCCCGATGTAGGCGGCGCGTTCGGTTACCGAAATCGCGCCGCGCGCGTCGAGCAGGTTGAAGGTGTGCGCGGCTTTCAGCACCTGTTCGTAGGCCGGCAGCGCGAGCTGCGCCACCATCAGTTCCTGCGCCTTCTTCTCGTGCGCGGCAAACGCGGTGAGCAGGAAATCGACGTCGCTGTGCTCGAAGTTGTAGGTCGATTGCTCGACCTCGTTCTGGTGATACACGTCGCGATAGCTCAGCCCGTCCGTCCACACCAGGTCGTACACGCTTTCGACGCCCTGCAGATACATCGCCAGGCGTTCGAGACCGTAGGTGATTTCGCCGGTGATCGGCTTCACATCGATGCCGCCGACCTGCTGAAAATAGGTGAACTGCGTCACCTCCATGCCGTTCAGCCACACTTCCCAGCCCAGCCCCCAGGCGCCGAGGGTGGGGTTCTCCCAGTCGTCCTCGACGAAGCGCACGTCGTTCTTCTTCAGGTCGAAGCCCAGCGCTTCGAGCGAGCCGAGATACAGCTCCAGAATGTCGGCCGGCGCCGGTTTCAACACCACCTGGAACTGGTAGTAGTGTTGCAAGCGGTTGGGGTTGTCGCCGTAGCGGCCGTCCTTGGGACGGCGGCTCGGCTGCACGTAGGCGGCCTTCCACGGCTCGGGGCCGAGCGCGCGCAGAAAGGTCGCGGTGTGCGAGGTGCCGGCGCCGACTTCCATGTCGTAGGGTTGCAGCAGCGCACAGCCGCGCTCGCCCCAGTAACGTTGCAGGGTGAGGATGATGTCCTGGAAAGTGGGTTTCACGGCGGATGAGCGGCTTTGCGGGAAAGCGGCATTTTAACGTGGTTGGAGGGGGTTTCGGCGTTGCCGATAGCCTCGAGCTGCAACGGGCAGCAGCCCTCAATAGTTCGACAAATGCACCACCGGCGCTGCCGGCTGCCCCGCCAGATCTTCGTCTAGAATCCAGTCTGTTTGAGCAGGCACGCCAGATGGGCGCTTCACGTTCCGGTACGGGCGAACCGAACATGGCAACCTCAAACATCATCTGGCCGTAGCCAGACCGACCCCATTCATGGAGCGCGACCATGCTGAAAAAACTCTGTCTGCAGCCGTACCGCCTGGCTGCCGCTCTATCCCGCCCGCTGCCGGGATGGCTTGCCACTGTTGCACTGGCCGCTTTTTTGACCGCTTGCGGCGATGGCGAAAAAGCGCCCGCTTCGCCCGTCGCAACCAAGGCCGCAGTCCAGCCGCCCCAACCTGCCGCCGCCCCGACACCCGAAGAAACGGGCCAGCTTACGATCGATTTGGAAGCCATTTCCAAGCCCTGGACCGGCGACCTCGATGGAATGATCGAACGGCAAGTCATTCGCGTCTTGACGACCTACAGCAAGACCAGCTATTTCGTCGACAAAGGCACCCAGCGTGGCTCAACCTACGACATGTTTCACCTGTTCGAGGAGGACCTGAACAAGAAGCTGGCGAAAGAGAACAAACTGAAGGGGAAGCATCTCAAGATACGCGTGATATTCATCCCGGTTGGCCGGGAAGCCTTGCTGACTGCACTGGCAGCCGGCAAGGGCGACATCGCAGCATCCAATCTCACCGACACCCCGGGGCGACGCAAGCTGGTCGACTTTTCCGCGCCGATCTATCCCAACACGAGCGAAGTGGTGGTGACCGGTCCCGCATCGCCTCCGGTATCCAGCGTGGATGATCTGGCCGGCAAGACCGTGTTCGTGCGCAAGACTTCCAGCTATTACGAAAATCTGGTGGCGCTGAACCAGCGCTTTGCCGCCGAGAAAAAACCGGCCGTGATCATCAAGGAAGCGCCGGAAGCACTGGAGGACGAAGACCTGATCGAGATGGTGAACGCCGGCCTGATCCCCCTCATCGTGGTGGACAAGCACGTGGTGGACTTCTGGCAGCAGATCTTCCCCGCTATCAAAGTGCATGACGATGTGGCGGTGCGTACCGGCGGCAACATTGCGTGGGCGATTCGCAAGGGCAGCCCGCAGCTCAAGGCCGCCCTCGACGATTTTGTGGTGCGTCACGGCAAGGGCACGGCTTCAGGCAACGTCATCCTGGCGAAGTATTTCAAGAACACCCAGTATGTGAAGAACGCAGCCGCGGAAGCCGAGCGCAAGAAATTTCTCACCCTGGTGCAGTATTTCCAGAAATACGGCAAGCAGTACGACGTCGACTGGCTGCTGATGGCGGCCCAGGGCTACCAGGAATCCCAGCTTAACCAGGCCGTACGCAGCCCGGTGGGCGCCATCGGCGTGATGCAGGTCATGCCGGCCACCGGCAAGGATCTCAACGTCGGTAACATCCGCGAGGTCGAGCCGAACATCCACGCCGGCATCAAGTACATGCGCTGGATGATCGACCACTACTACGGCGATGAGCCGATGACCCAGCTCGACAAGGCGCTGTTCGCGTTTGCTTCCTACAACGCCGGCGCGGGACGGATCGCGCAGCTGCGCACGGAAGCGGCCAGGCGCGGACTGGATCCGAACGTCTGGTTTCACAACGTGGAATATGTCGCCGCCGAGAAAATCGGGGCGGAGACGGTGACCTACGTCTCCAACATCTACAAGTACTACATTGCCTACAAGCTGCTGCTGGAAGTCCGGGCGGAGAAGGCTCACGTCACCAAGTCAATCGGGGACACGAAACCGTAGGGCGGTTGATTCGCGCCGCCCGCAATGGCGTGGCAGAAGGGTTCCGGTTTTGCGGTCAGGCGCCAGCCGTTTCCAGCGCCTCGATCTGCTCCGACAGTTCCATCCATTTTTCTTCCTCGCGCGCCAGCTCATCGCTGATGTGCTGGATCTGCCTGCCCGTTTCGGCAATCGCCTCGACCGGCAAACCCCCGGCCAGCCGCGCTTCCAGCGCCGCCTTTTCAGCCTGCAGCGCCGCCATGCTCTTGTCGAGTTTTTCCAGCGACTGTTTCAGCGGCTTCAGTTTGCCGGATGGTGCCGCGCGCTTTGCCGTCACCGGCGCGGGTTCGGGTTTCGCCAGCGGCGCTTCAGCCAGCTTGCCGGCCTGCTTCAGTTCTTCGCGCAGGCGCTTGCCCTCGTCCAGCAGATAGCGCTGGTAGTCGTCCAGATCGCCGTCGAACGGTTCGACGCCGCCGCGGCTGACCAGCCAGAATTCGTCGCACACCGAGCGCAGCAGGGCGCGGTCGTGACTGACCAGCATCACGGTGCCTTCGAATTCGTTGAGTGCCATCGCCAGCGCTTCGCGGGTGGCCAGGTCGAGGTGGTTGGTCGGTTCGTCCAGCAGCAATAAATTGGGGCGCTGCCACACGATCATGCACAGCACCAGCCGCGCCTTTTCGCCGCCGCTCATGGTGCCGACGGTCTGCTTGACCATGTCGCCGCTGAAGTTGAAGGTGCCGAGGAAGTTGCGCAGATCCTGCTCGCGGCTGCTGAACTGGCCGGCACCGCCGTTGGCGATGGTGTCGCGCGCGAGGCGGATCATGTGTTCCAGCGGCGTGTCCCTGGGGCGCAGCACGTCGAGTTCCTGCTGCGCGAAGTAGCCGATGTTGAGGCCGCGGCCTTCGATGACTTCGCCGGCGACCACTTTCAGCTCGCGCGCGACGGTTTTCACCAGCGTCGATTTGCCCTGGCCGTTGGCGCCCAGAATGCCGATGCGCTGCCCGGCGAAGACGGATTTGCTGACGTGCTGCACGATCACCGTCGGCGGGGTGCCTGCCGGCGCGTCGGCAGGCGGCGGATAACCGAAGCTGGCATCGTCGATGGTCAGCATGGGGTTGGGCAGGTTCTGCGGCTCCTGGAATTCGAAGGTGAATTCGGCGTTCGCCAGCATCGGCGCCAGTTTTTCCATGCGGTCGAGCGCCTTGACCCGGCTTTGCGCCTGCTTGGCCTTGCTCGCCTTGGCCTTGAAGCGGTTGATGAATTCCTGCAGGTGGGCGATCTTGTCCTGCTGGCGGGCATACGCTGCCTGCTGCAGCACCATCTGCTCGGCGCGCATGTCCTCGAAGGTGCTGTAGTTGCCGCCGTAGCGGGTGAGCTGGCCGGCCTCGATGTGCAGGGTGACGTTGGTCACGGCGTCGAGAAACTCGCGGTCGTGGCTGATCACCAGCATGGTGCCGGGGTATTTCTTCAGCCAGGCTTCCAGCCACACCAGGGCATCCAAATCCAGGTGGTTGGTCGGTTCGTCGAGCAGCAGCAGATCCGAGGGGCACATCAGCGCGCGCGCCAGTTGCAAACGCATGCGCCAGCCGCCGGAAAAACTGTTCACCGGCTGATCCAGTTCACGCACCTGGAATCCCAATCCGAGGATCAGCGCCTGCGCGCGAGACTGCGCGTCGTGCGCGCCGGCGTCGTGCAGGGCCATGTAGGCGTGCGCCATGCGCTCGCCGTCGTCGCTGGCCTCGGCGGCTTCCACCTCGGCCTGCGCGGCGGCCAGCGCCGTGTCGCCGGCGATGACGAAGTCGGTTGCTGATTCGCTCGTTTCCGGCATGTCCTGCGCCACCTGCGCCATGCGCCATTGCGACGGGATGGAAAAGTCGCCCTTGTCCTCGTGCAGGGTGCCGTTCAGCAGCGCGAACAGGCTGGACTTGCCCGCGCCGTTGCGCCCCACCAGGCCGACTTTTTCGCCGGGGTTGATGGATGCCGTGGCGTTGTCGAACAGCACGCGGGCGCCGCGCCGGAGGCAGATGTTTTTCAGAAGGATCATGCGATGGGGTGCGCGGGCGCACTTGGGGGATGGGATGCGGGAGGGCGGATTCTACCTTGTCCACGCCAAGCCGCCGGAAGGTTGCCAGTTCGACGCAGCTTGACGTTTTTCCGTCAGTCTGCGCCCGGATTTCAATCATCTGCCCCGGATTGGGTGTTGCAACCCATTGTTTTGATGGTTGTTTTTTGCGGCGCGCCGTCTCCGGACCGGGTGGCACAGGCGTTGCATGTATTCAGGCAAGCCACCCAGGCAATCAACCTCACCAAGGAGAGAGCATCATGAAACTGCAATTCGGCCAAACCCAACTCGTTCTCGAACTCAGCAACTCGCCCTTTGCCTGGTTTTACGGCCAGACCGAGCGCATGAGCCTCACCAGCCTGTCGCTGCTGTTCGTGCAATTTTCCCTGTTCGCCCGCCAGCCGAGTGTGTGATGCAACTGAATAGAGGAACCAGAGTGAGCATCAATCTGTCCCGCTCACCGGTTGGATTTTTCAGCGGCAGCACCTGCCGCATGTCGATGTTCAGCCTGACGGTGCTGTTCATCGAACTCCGGGTGCTGCGGCACACACCGGCGCAATACAGCTGAAGATTCAGCGACGGATCTCCAGCACCGCTTCCAGACCGCCCGTCGCGCGGTTCCTGAGCAACACCTTCCAGCCATGGGTTTCCGCCAGCTGACGCACAATCGCCAGCCCCAGTCCGGTTCCACCCGTGGCCTGCGAGCGCGAGGTTTCCAGCCGGTAAAACGGCCTGAACACTTTTTCCAGCTGATCGTCCGGAATGCCCGGACCGCCATCACGTACGATCACCCGCGCCAGATTGTCGGCACATTCTAGTACCAGTTCGGCTGACGCTTCGCCACCATAGCGCTGCGCATTCTGGAGCAGGTTGGCCACGATTTGCCGCAGCGCCAGGCGGCTCGCTTCGACTTCGCAGGACGCGGCGGGTGACCACGACAAGCCCGCTTCCGCCGCCACGTCTTTCAGCAAGCCGGCAAGATCGAAGCGCACTTTCGTTTCCGCCTGCGTGGAACGCGCCAGCTCCAGATAGCCGCTGATCAGCTGGTTCATCTCGCCCAGATCGGCTGCCGCCCGGTCGATGCGCGCCGGGCTGGAGTCGTCGCGCAACAGTTCCAGATTGAGCTGCAGGCGCGTCATCGGTGTACGCAGGTCGTGGGAGATGCCCGCCAGCAAGGTGGTGCGGTTGTCCAGCAACTCGCGCACCTCGGCCGCCATCTTGTTGAAGCAGCGTGCCAGTTCGGCGAGCTCGGCGGGGCCGGTTTCCGGCAGCGGCTCAGGCAGCTCCCCCGCCCCCACCTGGCCGGCCGCCTGCGCCGCCTGCGCCAGCGGAACCGTGATGCGGCGCACCAGCAGCAGGGCGGTCAACAGGCTCAGAAACGTGCCGAGGGCGACGACCGCGATGGCTGCCAGCGGCAGCTTGACGGCATAGCGATCCGGAAAAAATCCCACCCGCAAATCGTGCCCGCCCAGCGGAATGTCCAGCCACACCGCCGCGGTGCCCGGCACCCCGTGCAACTCCACGGCGTCGCCCAGCCGCTGGCTCAATGCGGATTCGATCTGGGTGCGAAACGTAAACGTCGGCGCATCCGCCGTCGCGCCCACATCGACGGTGGTCAGGCGCAAGCCGTGGCGACTCGCCAGTTCGCGCTCGAACGCCACGCGCGTCTGCGGTGGCAGCTCCACCCAGGTTTGCGCCGACAGCACGACCAGGCCCGCCAGGTCGTTCGCCGAACGCTCCGCCACCGGCACGATCAGGGTGCGATACACCACCCAGAACGCTGCCGCCTGAAACACGATGAAGGCCAGCGCCAGCGTCAGCGCAGTGCGGGCGAAGAGGGAATGGGGCATCGGTCAGGGCAGGGCAATACGCGGGTTTCGCGGCAAGCGCGCACTCACTGCCTGAATACGGGCGCCTGCGCCGACAGCAGCTCGTCGATGCGGCAGGGCTTGTGGATGGCGTAGCCCTGGGCATAGTCGACCCCGATTTCGCGGAGCGCCTCCAGGATCAGGGGCGATTCCACGTATTCGGCCACCGTGATCAGGCCCAGCGAATGTCCAATGTCGTTCATCGACTTGACCATGGCGTAGTCGTCCGGGTTCTGCAGCATGTCCTTGACGAAGCTGCCGTCGATTTTAAGCGTATCGGTGCGCAGGTTTTTCAGGTGGGCGTAAGAGGTGAAGCCGCTGCCAAAGTCGTCCAGCGAAAACTTGAAGCCATAGCGGCGAATTTCCCGGATGAAATCCTGCGCGGCGCCATAACTCTCGATGGCGGCGGTTTCCGTGATTTCGAAGGCGATCTTGTGGGTGGGGATGTTGCTGCCCGGCAGCACCTGCTGCAGATAGTTCATCACCTCGGGACTGCTCAGCGAGTTGGCGGAAAGGTTGATGGCGAAGCCACCCAGGGACGCGAAGTTCGACGGATTGGTCCTGATCCATTCGAACACGTTCCGTATCACCCATATATCCAGTTCGTGAGAGCGCTGCAGGCTTTCCACGGCGGGAACGAAGTGCATGGGACTGATTTCCTGTCCGGCCTCGCTGTTGATGCCCAGCAGAATCTCGTAATAGGGCAGGAGCGGCGCGTCCGCATCGATGGGCCTCACCTGTTGACAGCGCAAATACAAGCCGTCGCCACTGAGGAAGGAATCGATGCGCCCCGCCCAGTCCATCAGGGATTCCTGGGACTGCAACTGGGGACTGGCCTGCTCATAGATCTGCATCCGGTTACGTCCCATCGATTTTGCCGTGATGCAGGCCGAGTCGGCGTGCCGGATGGCTTCTACCGCATTGAATCGGGTGGGCGCATATTCGGTCAGGCCGATATTGAAACCGATGCTGTAGCTGTGCTGACCATGCTGGAAATGGTAGTCCTTCATTTCCCTGAGCAGGTTGTCGATGGCCTGGTAACCGTCGGCCTGGCTGCAGTTGGGCAGCAGAACCGCCAGGGTGTCGTCGCGAAACGCGGCCAGCGCAGCGTCAGGGCCGATTTGCGCACGAACCTCATTGGCCAGACCGCGAGCCAGGCCTTCCGCCGCCTCCACGCCACAGGTGTTGTAGATCAAGCGGAGCTGGTCGAATTCGATGATGCCGATCGCGTGCGTCTTGTCCGCCTGTTCCGGCATGGCCAGCTGGGTCAGGTGCTGTACAAACCCCTTGCGATTGAGCAGGCCCGTCACCGGGTCGTGCATGACCTGATGCACCAGGCGCTGATACGTCTCATCGAACAGGGCATTTTCCGAGCGCTCAACCAGCGGCATATCCAGATCCTTGCCCGGTTTGACGAGACCCCCCTGCATCCGCCGGGACAGTTCGGCCAGGGTGAGGGCCGTCTTGCTGGTCGCGGAACGATTGGAAAAAGCACAGCTCAACGGCGGCTGGCTGACCCAGATAAGCTGCATCGATACCCTGCCGCCGTCCAGACTGAAATCCCACCAGTCGCCCACCCGCAGGCGCGCCGCCAGCCGGCGATGCGCCTGCGCTTCGGATCCCTCGTCTTGCGGGGGGGCCAATCTGCCCGGCGGGACCAGCACCATCGTGGCTCCAGCGGCGGGGTGCGCCGACGCATCGGCCAGCTTGTCGCCCAGTTCGTCCATGAAGGCGGCCAACAGCTTGGCGTCAACATTGACCGTTGCCAGCGTGCGCTCGACCTCGTTCAGCAACGCCTGAGCCGCCTCGGGGGTGCGGGGCGCGTCCGTATCAGCGGGACTGAGCCAGGCGAACAGTCGATCCAGCACCGCCAGCCCGGCGTCCCATGATTCGCCCTGCGCCCCTTGGCGCATCTCCAGCAGGACGAGATACTGGCGCCAGCCGGCATCCAGCAGGCGCAGCAGCATGGCGGGCACTTCACGCCCCGCCAGACGCTGTTCCAGTGCCGCATTGACCCGGGTGCGGGCCGAACGGATGCGCTCCCGCCCCTCGCTGGCTTCCTGCAGGCGCGCCACACGCGTTCTGCGGATTTGCAGGATCGGCAACAACACCTTTTCGAGACTGTCGCGAACCGTCCCGAAAATGCCGGGCTCCGCGTCGGCCCGGCTGCAGACACGATCTACCAGCAGGTAGAGGAATCGTTGCAGCTTGGCATCGAAAAACTTGCCCTGGTCATCTGCTGCCACGGCATATTGCTCGATGAGGTTGAGCACCTGCCGGGCAGGATGGTCTGGCTGGTTGGGGAAATGGGCGTCCTGCAGCGCAAGCTTGAGCAGCGGGCGCTCCAGTCGCTTCACCAGCAACTCCACGTCCGAACTCGGCACGAAGTCTGCGCGCGCGCGCGCGAACAAATCCGAGGTGGTATCCAGAATCAGCCGCTGGCCAGGCGCAATCCGTCTGGCGCTGCCCCCGCTCGCGGCGATGTGCGCATCAATCTGATCCGTCAATGACGACGGCATGCCTGCCGCTGCCTGGTTCACCAGGGGCAAGCTATCCAGGGCGAG
>JBAVFD010000121.1:0-2106 GCA_049588075.1 Thiobacillus sp. | reverse complement strand
TTGCTTTCCAGGGTCTTGCCGGTCTGGTAGGCGTCGCGGGCGTAGTTGGCGCCGGCATAGGCGGTGAGGTTGTCGCCCAGACGGCTTTCGACCCGGCCTTCCACCACGTTGCGCGTATCGCCGGTCGAGAAGGTGTCCTGCTGGTAGGCCTGGCCCTGGACCTGCAGGGTGTCGGACAGCTTGTAGCGGGCGTCGGCGCCGACTTTGCGGGTGCCGGTTTCGCTGTTGGCCTGCTGGCCGAAACCGAAGCCGCTGTCCTGCTGGCGGGCGTAGACGCGGGCGTTCAGCGTGTCGCTCTGGTGCAGCGCCTCGACCTTCCAGGCGTTGCCGCTGAAGCTGTTGATCAGCCCCTGGCTGTTGCTGCGGGCATATTCGCCCTGGATGCGGGTCTGGTCGGTGACGAGATAGTTGAAATCCATGCCGCCCAGATTGCCGCTGTCGCCGACCGTGCCCTGATGGATGTAGCTCAGGCCGATCTCGCTGTTGGCCGTGGGCTTGAAGCTGGCGCGGCCGCCGCCGGTCACTTTTTCGTCGCTCGAATCTTTCGCTTCGTATTCGGCCATGATGTACACCGGATTGAACTGGGCATCGCGGTTGGGGATGGGCTTCTTGAAAAACAGCGTGCCCTGCAGGTAGTCGATGTCGTAATCCAGATAGCGCACCAGAGTCTGGCTGGACACCACGTTCTGCGACTGGAACCGGTCGCGCGATTCGATCGTGATCTTGTCGGAGTTGCCGACAATGTTGCCGCGCGTGAGGCGGTAGAGACCGGAGGTGCCGTTGCCGCGCAGCTCATCCTTCACGAAGGCCTGCGAGGTCTGGCTGGCAAAGGCGTTGTAGGCGAAACGCTCGCCATGGTATTCGGATTTGACGCCGGTCAGGCTGCGGCTGTAACGCGAATACTCGGTGACGGTGAGGCCGGTGTCGAAATCGCCGAACAGCGCATAAAACTGGCGGCGTTCAATTTTCAGGTAGAGCTTGCTGCTGCTTGCGGCATCGAAGCCGGGCTGGGTCGAATCGGCATACAGGGTGTAGTAGGCGGTCGGGTTGATCGCCTGGAACAGGTTGGTGAAGCTGCCGGCATCGCCGTTCTTCTTGGCGGTATCGTAGGCGAGGGTGATCAGGGTGTCGCCGCGCACCGTGCCCTTGGCGTAGAAAGCGACGCGGTCGCCATCGAACAACTCCTTGTCGTCACCGTTTTCCTTGAGCGCGGCGACGTTGCCGGACAGGGTCTTGTGGCCCAGCGTACCCTGGGCGAAGCCGACCAGAATCCAGTCGCGCTGCCCGGGTTCGAGCCAGGCGCGGATTTGATTGTTGCCCGTGCTGCCAAGCTTGAAGTCCAGCACCGCCTCGCCCGACTGCGTGGTGGGCGCAAGTTCGATCAGTGCGATACCGTCGCGGCCGATTTCATAGCGCGGGCGGTTGTCGACCTTGCCCGCCAGCGGGTCGCGCTGGATCGCTTCCAACTGGCTGGACGACTGGTAGGGCGTATTCAACTGGAATTCGCCGTTGACGCCGCGCCGTGCCGGCTGGCCATCCTTGTCGAGAAAACGCACCGCGATGACCGGACGGGTCTTGCCGTCGGCCAGCAGGCGCGAATGTTCGGCGACGAATTCGACCCGCTCCGGCGCGCCCGCATAATGAATGTGACGGGTTTCGCGCAGCACCTCGGCGCCGCTGGCGTCGGTGACGACCAGCGCCAGCGTGTTGTCTCCTTCCTTGAGGCCGACCCCGCGCCAGGTCGACAGGCTGACGCTGCGCGCGGCATTTTGCTGCATGCCGTCGAAATTGAGCGGCGCGACCGGCTCGCCGTTGAGGCTGAACTGCACGCGCTGGCCCGGTGCGTGTTTCACCGCCAGCTTGATCGCGGGCAGCGCGGGCTGAAAGCCGGTTTGCGGATGCAGCCACTCGACACCCGGCTGCGCGGCGGCCAGCCAGTCGGCGTCGTAGGGCAGGTGCTCGACCAGCTGGGTGCGGTCGTCGCTGCCGGGTACCTGCGGCACCGCATCCTGCTGGAGGGTCTGGGTCCGACGGCCGCGATCGAGTGTGCCGGGCGCATCGGGCGTTTCGGCGTGCAGCGCAGCGGGCGGGATGGGGGCGCGGGTT
>JBAVFD010000120.1:0-2520 GCA_049588075.1 Thiobacillus sp. | reverse complement strand
CGGATTGCACGCGCCCAGGATCCGGTAGGGCGGCATGTCCTGGTTGAGTTTCTTCTTCATTGCGCCCGCGACGTCGATATCGGCGAGTATGCCGAAGCCCTCGACCTGAAGTGCTTGGGTTACATGCTCAATCGCGTCGTCGAACGGCATGTCGACGGTTGTTCCGAAGCCATACTTGATCATTTTGATTCCTTTCGTTAAACGAAAATAAAGCGCGTCAGGCACGCAACATGCGCAACCCGCTCGCGATCACCACAAACTCGCTGACCTCGTGGGCCAGAACAGCGACCGGCAAGCTGAAATAGCCGCTCACCGCGCCCACGATCAGGCTGCCGATCACCACCGCTGAAAGCGCGAGATTCTGCTGGATCACCCGCCAGGTGCGGCGGCTGAATGCAAGCAGATAGGGCAGCCGCGACAGGTTGTCACTCATCAGGGCCACATCCGCGGTTTCCAGGGCCACATCGGTGCCTGCCGCGCCCATGGCGATGCCGACATGGGCCGCCGCCAATGCCGGCGCGTCGTTCACCCCGTCGCCCACCATCGCCACCTTGCCGTAGCGCGCATCCAGTTCGGCGACCTTGCGGGTCTTGTCTTCCGGGGAAAGCTCGGCGTATACCTCGTCGATGCCCACCTGTCTGGCAATCGCCTCCGCGGCGAGTGGGTTGTCTCCGGTCAGCATGACCACCCGGTCGATGCCGACGCGCTTGAGTTCGGCTATCGCCTGGGCCGCTTCGGGCCTGAGCGGATCAGCAATCGCGATCAACCCATGGACGGCTTGGGCGGTGCCGACCAGTACGACGGTCTTGCCGTCCCGCTGTAAAGCTTCGATACGGGGCGTCAGAGTGGAGACGGAAACCCCCAGGTCCATGAAGAGCTTGGGGTTGCCAACAAAGTGCTCGACACGATCAATCAATCCCTTAGCGCCCGCTCCCGTGAGAGATTGAAACGCCGAAGCCGGGTTGATCGAAATGCGTTCTTCATTGGCGCGGTCCAGGATGGCCTTCGCCAAGGGATGCTGCGAGCGCGATTCGAGAGCCGCCGCCGCGACTAACACTACGCGTTCGCTACGTCCCGCCAGCGGAATCACATCCGTGACCTGCGGTCGGCCCAAGGTGAGCGTCCCGGTCTTGTCCAGCGCCACCACCCGAACCTTGGCGAGGTTCTCGAGATGCACGCCGCCCTTGATCAACAGCCCGTTACGGCCAGCGGTACCGATGGCGGCGACCAGCGTGATCGGGATGGAGATCACCAGCGCGCACGGCGCCGCCGCGACGATGAATACGGTGGCCCGCGCAACCCAGTCTTCCCAGGACAGGCCAAACAGTGGCGGTACCAGGCCGATCAGGATGCCGACTCCCAATACAGCCGGACTGTAACGTTTGCCGAAGCGCTCGATGAAGCGTTGACTGCGTCCCTTGCTGGCCTGCGCCGCTTCCACAAGATGGATGATGCGCGACAGGGTGTTGTCGGCGAATGCCTTGGTGGCGCGCACTGTCAGCGCGCCTCCGCCGTTGATGGTGGCAGCGAATACCTTACCTCCCGGCGTTTTCTCGACCGGCACGGATTCGCCTGTGACCGGGGCCTGATTCACGCTGGAATGCCCTTCGATCACCTCGCCGTCCGTCGCGACCGATTCGCCCGGCAGAACAATGAAGGTGTCGCCCACCCGGATCTGCTCCACCGGAATTCTCGTTTCCTGGTCGCCGCGACGCACTAGCGCAGTTTTCGGCGCCAAATCCATGAGGGCACGAATCGCATGCCGGGAACGTTCGGCGGTGTAGCCTTCCGCCGCTTCGGAAATTGAATAGAGGAAGACCAGCATGGCGGCTTCCGCCCATTGGCCCATGACTCCGGCAACGATCGCGGCGGTGGACATGAGCAACTCGATACCGATTTCCCGTTCCTTGATCAGCTCCTCTAGTGCCTCACGACCGAAGTAGTAGCCACCGATCAGTACGGCCACAACATAGATAACGGTTTGAAGTTGGGGTGACAATCCTGCGTAACCGCCCACGAAACCGGCGACGAGCAGCAATCCCGAAAAAGCCGACGTAACGACCTTGGCATTCCGCCAGGGGCGCGGCAGGGGGGCCGATGCATCGACTGTGCATGTGGTGCAGCCCATCACTCGCCCTCCACCGCATAAAGCGAAGCAGTCTGGATGCCGATGCGGCAACGCCCATCTTCTCTCAAGCAGATTCTGTTGTGGAAGTTTTGAAGGTCGCGAGCAAATAGACCTTCGCTGTCCGGCAGGGCACGCAACAGGTCGTAAGCGATATCTAGGTAATCTACGCCGCGCACGAGTCGGTGATAAACCCAACGTCCGTCCTTCTCAGCAGTCAACAACCCGGCCTGCCGCAGCACCTTAACGTGGCGTGACAGCTTGTACTGGGGTTCCAACAGGCTGTCCACTAACTCGCAAAGACACGCTTCCTCGCCGGTCTCGGCCAGAAGCCGGATGATCCGAATCCTAATAGGGTCGGCGAGAGCCTGAAAGACTACCTGCGGTTCGACTTG
>JBAVFD010000119.1:0-6200 GCA_049588075.1 Thiobacillus sp. | reverse complement strand
CGGCGCAGGTCGAGGCTTTCGATGATGCCGCGCGGGGTGAGCTTGAAGGTGCAGCGCACCATGTCTTCCAGCTTTTCATCCGGCACGGTGCCGGTGCCGTAGGTGTCGATCAGCAGCGAAACCGGCTCGGCCACGCCGATGGCGTAGGCCAGCTGGACCATACAGCGCTTGGCATAGCCCGCCGCGACGAGATTCTTGGCGATGTAGCGCGCCATGTAGGCCGCCGAGCGATCGACCTTGGTGGGATCCTTGCCTGAAAACGCGCCGCCGCCGTGCGGGCAGGAACCGCCATAGGTGTCGACGATGATCTTGCGGCCGGTGAGGCCGGTGTCGCCGTTGGGGCCGCCGATTTCGAACGGGCCGGCGGGATTGACCCACAGCCTGAAGGTCGGCGTGCGCAGCGCCAGCGGCACCAGCGGGTCGACGATTTCGCGCGCAACTTCCTGCGCGACCCAGGCCGGGTCGAGGTCGCGAGCGATCTGGGTGGAGATGATCACGGTTTCGACGCCGGCCATGCGCTGCCCTTCGTAGGCAACGGTGACCTGGCTTTTGGCATCGGGGCGCAGCCAGGGCAAGGCCCCGGATTTGCGCAGCTCGGCCTGTTTCTGCATCAGGCGATGCGCCAGCCAGATCGGGTAGGGCATGAGGTCCGGGGTTTCGTCGCAGGCATAGCCGAACATCAGGCCCTGGTCGCCGGCGCCGATGTCGCCGCCGGCCAGCGTGATGCCCTTGTGAATCTGGATCGACTGGTGATTGAAGCGCACCTGCACTTCGCAGGTGTTCGGATCGATCCCGGTTTCGGCATCGCGATAGCCGATGTCGCGCAGCACCTGGCGGGCAATCGCTTCGGCACGGTCTCGAACCTCGTCGAACAGTTCGCGGCGGACGGTTTTGAACTCGCCGGTAATCACCACCAGCTTATCGGCGACGAGGGTTTCGCAGGCGACCTTGGCCTCGGGTTCCTCGGCCAGAAAGGCGTCCAGGATGGCGTCCGAAATCTGGTCGGCGATCTTGTCCGGATGGCCTTCGGCGACGGATTCGGAGGTAAACAAATGGCGGCGGGTGTTCATGGTGCGTTTCCTGTGGAGCGTGATTCGTTTGTTGGTTAAGCGTTTCGTGCCGCGAGGCGCCAGAGCGACGTCACCTCGGCCGCACGCGCGGCGTGCAGGGGGTCGGACTCGTCCGCAGCGCGGGGGTGCGTGGGCTTGGTGTCGATCCGCCCCACAACGTTCAATCCGGCTGCGTCGAAAGCGGCGAGCAGCCACTCCCGTGTACGCAGACCCAGGTGCTCGGCCAGGTCCGACAGGATCAGCCAGCCTTCGCCGCCCGGTTCCAGATGCGCGGCCAGCCCGTTCAAAAAGCCCTTGAGCATGCGGCTGTCCGGATCGTAAATCGCGTGTTCGAGCGGCGAGTTGGCGCGCGCGGGCAGCCACGGCGGGTTGCAGACGATGAGGGGCGCGCGCCCGGGCGGGAACAGATCGGCCTCGACAACATCCACCCGCCCCGCAAGGCCAAGCCGGGCGATATTCTGGCGCGCGCAGGCCAGGGCACGCGGATCCTGGTCGGTGGCAACGACATGCTTGACGCCTCGGCGGGCAAGCAGCGCCGCCAGCACGCCGGTTCCGGCTCCGATGTCGAAAGCCAGCTCCGACGAAGGCAGCGGCGCCTCGGCCACCAGCCCCACGTACTCGCCACGTACCGGCGAGAACACGCCGTAGTGCGGGTGAATGCGCTCGCCCAGCGCCGGGATGTCGACGCCGGATTTGCGCCATTCGTGGGCACCGATCACGCCGAGCAATTCGCGCAGCGAGACGATCGAGGGTTCCTCGCCTACCCCATAGGCTTCGGCACAGGCTTCTTTCACGTTCGGCGCGCGGCGCAGGGGAATGCTGAAATCCGCCTCCAGCGGCAGCAGCAGCATCCCCAGGGTGCGGGCGCGCTGGGACTGGTGCTGACGATGGAAATTGAACGCTTCGGTCGACGACGACGCGGGCTTGCGCGGTTTGCGGTCGATGCGGCGCGCCATCGCCTGCAGCAACTGACGCGCATTCTGGAAGTCGCCCCGCCACAGCAGCGCGGTGCCCTCGCTGGCCAGGCGATAGGCTGCATCGGCGGTGATGCGGTCATCTGCGACCGTCACGCGCCTGGGGGGGCGCGCGCCGCCCTCCGAGCGCCAGCAGGCAGAGCGGCTCTCGCCGGCTTCAGTCCAGTTCACTACAGGGCAATTGGCGTCAGGCGCAGCGGGTTCGCCGCGAATCGTTTGGCGTGTCATCAAAGCTTGGCGCTGCGCCCGCCGTCCACTGCCAGAATCTGCCCCGTCACGTAGTGCGTGTCCATCGCGAAGAAGCGCACCGCTAGCGCGATGTCGCTGGGGTCGCCGGCGCGCTTCAGCATGGTGTGCGAGACGATGCGCTGGCGCGAGACCTCGTCGAAATTCGAGTCGCCTTCGGGCCACATGATCGGCCCCGGCGCGATGCCGTTGACGCGCACTTCGGGCGCCAGTTCACGCGCCAGCGATTTGGTGAGGCCGACCAGGCCGGCCTTGGCGACGGAATAGACGACGTAGTTTTTCATCGGCCGCTCGGCGTGGATGTCGGTGATGTTGATGATGCAGCCGCGGCGCTTTTTGAGTTCGGGCGCGGCGGCCTGCGACAGGAACATCGGCGCCTTGAGGTTGCTGCCCATCAGATCGACCCAGTCCTTCTCGGCGATGCTGCCGACCGGGGTGGGGTAAAAGCTCGATGCATTGTTGAGCAGCACGTCGAGACCGCCGAAGGTGGCGACGGTCTGGTGAACCAGGCTGGGCAGGCCGTGGGTGTCGTGCAGGTCGGCCTGGATCAGCGCCACCGAATCGGGGCGGATGGCATTGAGTTCGTCCTGCAGGGCGCGCGCCTCGGTGGCCGAGCTGCGGTAATGGATCATCAGGTTGGCGCCGGCCGCGTGCAGCAGGCGCGCCGACGCCGCGCCGACGCGCCTGGCCCCACCGGTGATCAATACGACTTTGCCTTGCATCGCGATTCGCCTTTATAGTCCGTTGATTCCGCATTATCCCTGAACGCACCCACTGCATGTTGCCTGCCCCCAGCCCCGACGCCCTTGCTCACAGCCAGCGCGTGGCCGCGCATCTGCGATCGCTGATCGAAGACGCGGGCGGCTGGATGCCGTTTTCGCGTTTCATGGAAGCGGCGCTGTACGCGCCCGGCCTCGGCTACTACGCTGCGGGCGCGATGAAGTTCGGCGCGGCGGGCGACTTTGTCACCGCGCCGGAACTGACCCCGCTGTTCGGCCGCACCCTGGCGCACGCGATCGCGCCGGTGCTGGCAGGAACTGGCGGCGAGGTGCTGGAACTGGGCGCGGGCAGCGGACGGCTGGCGGTGGACGTGCTGGGCGAACTGGAGCGGCTCGACACCCTGCCCGCCCGCTATTGCATCCTCGAAGTGAGCGCCGATCTGCGCGCGCGCCAGCAGGAAACCCTCGCGCGCGAACGGCCGCGTCTTGCCGGCCGGGTGCAGTGGCTGGATGCGCTGCCGGACCATTTCAGCGGCGTCATCCTCGGCAACGAGGTGCTCGACGCGCTGCCGGTGGAACTGGTGCACTGGACCGAGGCCGGGCCGCTCGTGCGCGGCGTGATGCTGGAAAATGAAGCCTTCGCCTGGCAGGACCGGCCCATTGCCGATCCGGTGCTGCGCGCCCGCGCCGATGCCTTGAAGCTGGCAGCGGGCTATCTCAGCGAAATCAATCTCGCCGCCGATGCACTGATCGCATCACTCGGAACCATGCTGGAGCGCGGCCTGATCCTGCTGGTCGACTACGGCTTCAGCGCAGGCGAGTACTACCACCCGCAGCGCCATATGGGCACGCTGCGCGCGCACTACCGCCATCACGCGCTGGACGATCCGTTCTATCTGCCGGGGCTGTGCGACCTCACCGCGCACGTCGATTTCAGCGCGCTGGCGCAGGCTGGGATCGCTGCAGGACTGAATCTCGCGGGCTACACCAGCCAGGCGAATTTCCTGCTCAATGCCGGCCTCACCGGGCTGCTGATGCAGACGCCGCCGACCGATGCAGCGTCGTATCTGCCGCAGGCCAACGCGGTGCAGCGGCTGGTGTCGCCCGCCGAGATGGGCGAGCTGTTCAAGGTGATCGGATTCAGCAAGGGAGGGCTCGCGCCGCTGGCCGGGTTCGCGCGCGGCGACCGGCGTCACAATTTGTAGGGTTAGAAGCATTCAGACAGGTCAGCGCCTCATAGAGCGTTCGCGAAGCGCCTCCCCTCCAGCCCGTTCGCGCTGAGCCTGTCGAAGCGCTGTTCGATAACTCTATCGAAGTGCAGGCAGTTGGCTGGGGTGCCCGGCCAACGGACAGTGCTTAGGCGCAGTTCCCGGTTGCCATGACCTGCGCTTCGACAGGCTCAGTGCGAACGGTAGTGAGATAGCGGGTCTCTACCCATACCCCACCTACACCAGCGGCAGTTGCAAGTCTTCTTCCTGCGACAGACGGCTCACGCGCACCGCATGCAGGCGGCGGCTGTCGGCGCGCAGCACGCTGAAATTGAAGCCATCGAACTTGACCGATTCGCCGCGCTTGGGCAGGTGGCCGAAGCGCGACACGACGAGGCCGCCGATGGTGTCGAATTCTTCGTCTGAAAATTGTGCGCCGAGCGTCTGGTTGAAGTCGGCGATTTCGGTGGCGGCTTTGACGCGGAACACGCCATCGTGCTCACGGATGATGTTGTCTTCGGTCTCGTCGAAATCGTATTCGTCCTCGATGTCGCCGACGATCTGTTCCAGCACGTCCTCGATGGTGACGATGCCGGCGACACCGCCATACTCATTGACGACGATGGCGATGTGATTGCGGTTGGAACGGAATTCCTTCAGCAGCACATTCAGCCGCTTCGATTCGGGGATGAACACGGCAGGACGCAACATGCCGCGAATGTCGGCGTCGTCCTCGGCGTAATGGCGCAGCAGATCCTTGGCCAGCAGAATGCCGATGATGTCGTCGCGGTCCTTGTCGATGACGGGGAAGCGCGAGTGCGCGGTTTCGATGACATGCGGAATGAACACTTCGGGCGCATCGTTGATGTCGATGACGTCCATCTGCACGCGCGGGATCATGATCTCGCCGACCCGCATTTCGGACACCTGCAGCACGCCTTCGATCATCGCCAGCGCATCGGCATCCATCAGGCTGTTTTCGTAGGCGCCGTGCAGCAGTTCGATCAACTGCTCGCGGTCTTCGGGCTCGCGCATCAGCCAGTGGGAAATGCGCTCAAGCAAACTCGGTTTGGGACTACTGTCGGACTCCATGTGCGTCAGCAAGTGTAAGGATTGGGGATGCGGAAGCGCTTCAGTATAGCGGCTTCGCGTGATTCCATGATGTCGGCCTCACGCGGATCGATGTGGTCGTAGCCCTGCAGGTGCAGCACGCCGTGGACGGTCATATGGGCGTAATGATGCTGCAACGGCTTGCCTTGCTCGCGCGACTCGCGCTCGACCACCGACGCGCAGATCACCACGTCGCCGCCCAATACACCGGGCGCAATCTCGCCGTATTCGAAGGTCAGCACGTTGGGCACGTAACTCTTGTCGCGGTAGTCCTGGTTGAGCGCCTGCGCCTCGTCGGCATCGACGATGCGCACGGTGATGTCGGCGGCGTGCTCGAGTGCGGCGGCGACCCAGCGGCGGATTTGCGCGCGCGTGGGAAGTTCGGCAGCCGCGCTGGCAAACTGCACCGCCAGACTGAATTCAGGACTTGCCACGGTCCTCCGTTTCCGCGCGGCGCGCGGCATAGGCATCGACGATGCGGCCGACCAGCGGATGGCGCACCACGTCTTCGGACTGGAAATGGGTAAAGGCCAGCCCGCGCACGCCGGCCAGCACGTCGGCCGCATCCATCAGGCCGGATTTCACATGCTTGGCCAGGTCGATCTGCGTCGGGTCGCCGGTCACCACGGCGCGCGCGCCGAAGCCAATGCGGGTCAGGAACATCTGCATCTGCTCGACCGTGGTGTTCTGCGCCTCGTCGAGAATGATGAAGGCGTGGTTGAGCGTGCGCCCGCGCATGAAGGCCAGCGGCGCGACTTCGATGGCGTGACGCTCGATCAGCCGGGTCACCTTGTCGAACCCCATCAGGTCGTACAGCGCGTCGTACAGCGGGCGCAGGTAGGGATCGACCTTCTGCGTCAGATCGCCCGGCAG
>JBAVFD010000118.1:0-4442 GCA_049588075.1 Thiobacillus sp. | reverse complement strand
TTGCCCCTGACTTTAAGGCAGTCTTAAGAATCGATTGGCAGGATGCGCGCCTCCTTGTGGGTTTGTCAGTTCCGGCCCATGACCTATAACCAGCAGCGTATCCTTTGACCTTCAGGCCAAACCATCCGTGAATTTGACCGTGCCGCACCGATTTCAGCGTTTCTTGATGCTCTGGTTCTTCGTCGCCCTGCAGGCGATGACGCCATTCATCCACGCCCATGCGGGCGCGGTGCCGCTTGATCACGCGAATTTTCTGCACCTGCATGAAGGCGTGCATGGCGATGCTGCCTACCATGTGCTGGCGGCCGATGAACACGGTGCGAAGATCGAGGTGGCGCAAGGCATTCCGTTGCGGAACGGCACGCTGGGTGCGGCCGCCGCCGCGTCGCTTGCCGTGGCCCTGGCGGTGCCGCACGCCGATGTGATGGAGCGACCCGGCACAGGCCTGCCGCCGTCGCCGCTGCACCTTGCGCCGCCTGACCACGCGCTTCCCCACGCCTTGGCCCCGCCCCCGGCCTGATCGTCCATCATGGCGCGTCGTTTTGCACGCGTCTGTCTGCTGTTTTATTGCACACGTTTTATTGCACACGGAGATCAAGCATGGCCACTGGCTTTCTATGCGCGCGTATTCTTGCCGCCCCGGTTTTTTCCGCCTCATTGAGTGTGGCGGCGCTGTTCGGAGGCGCCCCGGCTGTCGCAGCTGACGTTCTGCCCCTCACTGCCGCGCAGAAGCACAATCTCGGCATCGCCAGCGTGGCCGCTGTCACCCAAACCGCCAGCCCGGCGCTGACTTATCCGGCGCGGGTGACGCTGCCGCCTGCCAGCGTGCGCGTCGTCGCCGCAGCCGGGGCGGGGCTGGTCACTCAACTCCATGTGCAGGCGGGCGACACGGTCAGGCGCGGTGCACCGCTGGTCACGCTGTCGATGCCGGGATTGACCGATGCGCAAAATGCGCTGACGCAGGCACGGCTGAAATCGCAGTTGGCGGCGAGCAATGCCGCACGTGACGAAAAACTGTTCGCCGAAGGCCTGATTGCCGAGTCGCGCCTGCGCGCGACACAATCGGAGGCGCAATCGGCGCGCGCCGGCCTGGCAGCAGCACAGACTACGCTGTCGATGCTGGGTACGGGCAAGGTGTCAGGCAGTGCGATCACGCTGACCGCGCCGATCGCCGGCGTGGTGACGGAAAGTGCCGCCGTGCCGGGCGAACGCGTGGATGCCGGCATGGCGCTGGTGAAAGTGGCGGATCTGGCCAGGCTGGCGCTGGAAATCCCGCTGTCGACGGCGCAGGCGCGCCAGGTTGCCGTCGGGCAAACGGTGACGGTGGCGGACAGCGCGGCCAGTGGCCGCGTCACCGCCCTGCTGCCGCAGCTCGATGCATCGCAAAGCGTGCTGGCACGCGCCAGTCTGAGCGATCCGCAAAAAATGCTGCGTCCCGGCCAGTCGGTGCAGGTCGCCATTGCGGGTGCGCAGTCGGCGCAGGGTCTGGCCGTGCCCGCCGCCGCGCTGGTGTGGAAAGCCAGCGTGCCGTATGTCTTCGTCGAAACCGCGCAGGGCTTCGCGCCCACGCCGGTGCAACTGGTTCGCCAGAACGCCAGCCAGGCCGAGGTCACCGGTCTGGCCCCCGGCAGCCGCGTCGCCGTCAAAGGCGTGGCCGCGCTCAAGGCGCAATGGCTGGGGGAGTAAATCATGCTCAATACCCTGATCGAATTCGCGCTGGCGCGGCGCTGGCTGATGCTCGCTTTTGCGCTGGCACTCGCCGGGCTGGGCGTGCGCGCATACCAGCAAATCCCCATCGATGCTTTCCCCGATGTCTCGACCACCCAGGTCAAGCTGATCCTGAAGGCGCCCGGCATGACGCCGGAAGAGGTGGAGGCGCGGATTACCCAGTTGGTTGAAACCGAGCTGCTCGGCATTCCGAAACAGACCATCCTGCGCAGCCTGTCGAAGAACGCGCTGGCCGACATCACCGTCGACTTCGCCGAAGGCACCGACATCTACTGGGCGCGCCAGCAGGTGACCGAGCGCTTCGCCAACGTCAAGGGCGATCTGCCGGACAGCGTGTCGGGCGGACTGGCGCCGATTTCGACGCCGCTGTCCGAACTCTTCATGTTCACCCTCGAGGGGCCGCTGAGTCTGGCGGAAAAACGCATCCTGCTCGACTGGACGGTGCGCCCGCAATTGAGGGCGATTCCCGGTGTGGCCGACGTCAACTCGCTCGGCGGCCGCGTCGCCACTTTTGCGGTCAGCCCCGACCCGGCGGCTTTGGCCGCGCGCGGGGTGACGCTGGCCGAATTGCGTACGGCGCTGGAAACCAACACCCGCAACGACGGCGCCGGGCGCGTCAACGAAGGCGAGGAAACCTGGGTGGTGCGCGTCAATGGCGGCGTCACTTCGCTGGACGATCTGCGTCGCATCGGCGTCAAGAATGTGGGTGGCGTGGTCGTCACCGTCGGCGATGTCGCGCGGGTGGAGATGGGCGAGCTGGCCCGCTACGGCGCGGTGACGCAGAACGGCCAGGGCGAGGCGGTGGAAGGCCTGGTGATCGGGCTGAAAGGCGTCAACGCGGGCGAACTGATCCAGAACGTCAAGATCAAGCTCGCCGAGATTCAGGCCACCCTGCCGAAGGGCGTGACGATTTCGCCGTTCTACGACCGTGCGCAACTGGTCGACCGCGCCGTCGGCACCGTGAGCAAGGCGCTGCTCGAAGCGGCGGTGCTGGTGGTGATCCTGCTGCTGCTGTTCCTCGGCAACCTGCGCGCGGCCATCGTGGTGGCGCTGATCCTGCCGCTGTCGGTGCTGGCGACGTTTGTGCTGATGCGCCAGTTCGGACTGTCCGCCAATCTGATGAGCCTGGGCGGGCTGGCGATCGCGATCGGTTTGCTGGTCGACGCGGCGGTCGTGGTGGTGGAAAACATCGTCGCCCATCTGGCGCACGATCCGGAGAACACCAAAGAAACGCCGCTGCAACGGGTGCTGTGGGCGACGCAGGAAGTCGCCAGCCCGGTGACCTCGGGCATCGCCATCATCGCCATCGTGTTTCTGCCGCTGCTGACCCTGCAAGGGCTGGAGGGCAAGTTGTTCGCGCCGGTTGCGCTGACCATCGTGTTCGCGCTGGCGGCCTCGCTGCTGCTCGCGCTCACCGTGATCCCGGTGCTGGCCTCGCTGCTGCTGAAGCAGGGCGCGCATGAAGACCCGTGGCTGCTGCGCCAGGCGCAGGGCATTTACACCCGCCTGCTCGATGCTGCGCTGGCGCGTCCGAAAGTGGTGTACGCCACCGCCGGCGTGCTGATGCTGGCGGCGGTCGGCGTCTATCCCCTGATCGGCAAAACCTTCATGCCGACGATGGACGAAGGCGACATCCTGGTGCAACTGGAAAAGCTGCCGTCGATCAGCCTGGAGGAAGCGGTTGCGCAGGATTTGCGGGCGCAGCAGGCGCTGTTGAAAAACGTGCCGGAAATCCGCCGCATCATCGGCCGCGCCGGTGCCGACGAACTCGGGCTCGACCCGATGGGACTCAACGACACCGATACCTTTCTGGTGCTGAAGCCGATGGCCGAATGGCGCAAGCCCGACAAGGAGTGGCTGACCGGAGAAATCCGCAGCGTGGTCGAAGGCTTCCCCGGCATCGCCTACACCTTCACCCAGCCGATCGACATGCGGGTGTCGGAAATGCTCACCGGCTCGCGCGGTGACGTCGCGATCAAGATTTTCGGCCCCGACCTCGCCACGCTCAACCGGCTGACCGGCGAGATTTTCAGCGTGGTCAAAAAAGTCCCCGGCGCGTCCGACGTCTACACCCAGCAGAACGCGGGGGTGCAATACCTGCAGGCGGAAATCGACCGCAACGCCGCTGCCCGTTTCGGCCTGAGTGCCGACGACGTCGCCATGCTGCTGCGTACGCAGCTCGAAGGCGAAATCATCGGCACCATCCAGCAGGAAGGCCGGCGCGTCCCGCTGCAATTGCGCGGCCCGCAAGGTTTGCGCGAGTCGCCCGACGCGCTGCAGGCGATTCGTCTGACGCTGGCGGACGGCCGCGAAATCAGCCTCGACCAGGTGGCCACGCTCAAGCGCACCAACGGCCCGGTGGCGGTGAAGCGCGAGAATGCGGCGCGTTTCACCGTGGTGCAGAGCAACGTCGCCGGACGCGATCTGGTCAGCTTCGTCGAGGACGCGAAAACCGCGGTCGCCGCGCAGGTCAAGCTGCCGCCCGGCTACAGCATCACCTGGGGCGGCCAGTTCGAAAACCAGCAGCGCGCCGCGCAACGGCTGATGATCGTGGTGCCGGTGGCGCTGCTGCTGATCGGCTTTTTGCTCTACGTCACCTTCGGCGATATCCGCCAGGCCCTGCTGGTGATGATGAACGTGCCGCTGGCGCTGATCGGCGGCATCTTCGCGCTGGCGGCGTCGGGCGAGTACCTGTCGGTGCCCGCCTCGGTCGG
>JBAVFD010000117.1:0-9383 GCA_049588075.1 Thiobacillus sp. | reverse complement strand
ATCCTGGTGTGCCCGGTCTGCAAAGGCCCGCTCGACTGGAAAAAACCCGCGCACGAACTGGTGTGCCCGGCATGCCGCATTGCCTATCCCATCCGCGACGACATTCCGGTGATGTTGCCGGAAGAGGCGCGTCCGCTGGAGGCTGACGAAATCCACGGCTCACGCTGACCATGCATTTCCGGGTGGTCATTCCCGCGCGCTATGCGTCCAGCCGCCTGCCGGGCAAGCCGCTGGCGGACATCGGCGGTCGCCCCATGGTGCTGCATGTGGTGGAGCGCGCCTTGCAGGCGGGAGCCGAGTCGGTGGTGGTGGCCACCGACGACGAGCGGGTGCAGCAGGCGGTGGAAGCGGCCGGCTATCCGGTCATCATGACTTCGCCGGACCATCAGTCCGGCACCGAACGCCTGGTTGAAGTCGCCGAGACGCTGGGCTGGGCGGATGACACGCTGGTGGTCAACGTACAGGGCGACGAACCGCTGATCGATCCGGCACTGATCCGCGAAGCCGCGCGGCAACTGGTCTTGCACGACGATGCGGTGATGGCGACGCTGGCGCATCCCATCCACGATCACGCCGATTTCATCAATCCCAACGTCGTCAAGGTGGTAACCGACGAAGCCGGCTACGCGCTGTATTTCAGCCGCGCCCCCATCCCCTGGCCGCGCGATGCGTTTGCCATGCAGCGGACGATGCCGCACGAACTCGGTGCGCTGCGCCACATTGGTTTGTATGCCTATCGCGCCGGTTTTTTGCGCACTTATGCCAGCCTCGCCGCCTCGCCGCTGGAGCGCTTCGAAATGCTCGAACAGTTGCGCGTACTGTGGCACGGCTATCGCATCAGCCTCGGCATTACGCCCACCGCGCCTGCGCCGGGCGTCGACACACCGGAAGACCTGGCGCGCGTCCGTGCCCTGTTCGGTGCTGCATAGCAGTTGCTTGAATCGAGCAATAAAAAATTTTAAGTGTTGTGCAAACCGGCCTTGCCTTAGGCTATTGCGGTTTGACACATTCAATATCTAAGGGAGACACGTAATGCGTTTGATTCTGTTGGGCGGTCCCGGTGCGGGCAAAGGTACCCAGGCCAATTACATCAAGGAAAAATACGGCATCCCGCAGATTTCCACCGGCGACATGCTGCGCGCGCAGATCAAGGCAGGCACCGAGCTTGGCATGAAAGCCAAGGCCATCATGGACGCGGGCGGTCTGGTGTCGGACGACATCATCATCGGCATGGTCAAGTCTCGCCTGACCGAAGCCGACTGCAAGAACGGCTACCTGTTCGACGGTTTTCCGCGCACGATTCCGCAGGCCGAGGCGATGAAAGCTGCCGGCGTGCCGATCGATTTCGTGGTCGAGATCGATGTCGCCGACGAAGAGATCGTCAAGCGCATGTCGGGCCGCCGCGTCCATGTGGCGTCCGGCCGCACCTATCACGTCGTATTCAATCCGCCCAAGGTCGCCGGCAAGGACGACGTCACCGGAGAAGACCTGATCCAGCGTGACGATGACCACGAAGATACCGTGAAGAAACGCCTCGACGTCTATCACGCGCAGACCGAGCCGCTGGTGAAATACTACGGCGACTGGGCGGCGCGCGGCGAAGCCGGTGCCCCCAAGTACGTGAAAGTTGCAGGCGTCGGCAAGGTGGATGGCATCCGCGATTCGATCTTTGCTGCGCTGGGTTGATTTGGAACGGGCTTAATCAAAAGCGTTAATCAGCCCCGATGCCGCAGAAGATTGCTCCATTGACCGACACCGAACGCTGGATCGTTGCCAGCGCGGTGAAGGAGCGCTACGGCCGCGAGGTTGAAATTCAGGACGTTGAAACCGAAATTCGCCTGTATGCCGACGACCGCGAACTGACGCTGTGCCCGGGCTTTTACTGGATCGAGCGCGGCTGTCATTTCGTGTTGTCCAAAACCGGCGATTCGCGTTATCGCAGCATGTTCTTTTATCGCATCCGCGATCGTTTTGCGACCGGGCGAGAGGAATACGACGACATCGGTGATTGCGTGACCACGCTGCTGAAAATGCAGGCCGATGAGGAAGCCAGACGGCTTGCTGAAGGCGAAGTGTCCGGCCACAGTTGAGTAAAGCCAGCCCCGTACTGATTGAATCCGGCGCTGGCTTTTTGTTTTGCATGTAGCACCCAAATAATTTGAGGAGATCATCGCCATGGCGAAAAAAATGAACGCCTTTTACGCACAGTCCGGCGGCGTCACCGCCGTCATCAACGCTTCCGCCTGCGGCGTGATCGAAACCGCGCGCAAGCACAAGGACAAGATCGGCAAGGTCTACGCCGGCCGCAACGGCATCATCGGCGCGCTGACAGAAGACCTGATCGACACCACCAAGGAAACCGACGCCGCGATAGCCGCGCTGCGCAGCACGCCGTCGGGCGCATTCGGCTCGTGCCGCTTCAAGCTCAAGTCGCTGGAAGCCAACAAGCGCGAATACGAGCGCCTGATCGAAGTGTTCAAGGCGCACAACATCGGCTATTTCTTTTACAACGGCGGCGGCGATTCGGCCGATACCTGCTTCAAGGTCAGCCAGTTGTCGGAAGCGATGGGCTATCCGATCCAGGCGATCCACGTGCCGAAGACCGTCGACAACGATCTGCCGATCACCGACTGCTGTCCCGGCTTCGGCTCGGTAGCCAAATACATCGCCGTTTCGACGCTGGAAGCCAGCTTCGACGTGAAATCGATGGCGAAGACCTCGACCAAGATTTTCGTCCTCGAAGTGATGGGTCGTCATGCCGGCTGGATCGCGGCAGCGGGTGGACTGGTGGAAGACCACGGCATTCCGGTGGTGATCCTGTTCCCCGAGATCGAGTTCGACCAGAAGAAATTCCTCGCCCGCGTCGACAAGCTGGTTAAGGAACACGGCTACTGCACCGTCGTTGTTTCCGAAGGCTGCCACTACCCGGATGGCACTTTCCTCGCCGAGCAGGGCACCCGCGATGCCTTCGGCCACGCTCAACTGGGCGGCGCCGCGCCGGTGGTCGCCAACATGATCAAGGACGCGCTTGGCCACAAATTCCACTGGGCAGTCGCCGACTACCTGCAACGCGCCGCGCGCCACATCGCATCGAAGACCGATGTGAAGCAGGCCTACGAACTGGGCAAAAAAGCCGTCGAGCTGGCGATCAGGGGCCACAACTCGGTGATGCCGACGGTCGACCGCATCTCGGATTCGCCGTACAAGTACAAGATCGGCGTGGCGGATCTGAAGGACGTCGCCAACGTCGAGAAGTTCATGCCGCGCGACTTCATTACCAAAGACGGTTTCGGCATCACACCCAAGTGCAAGCGTTACCTGACCCCGCTGATTCAGGGTGAGGATTATCCGAAGTACGCCGACGGCCTGCCGGTGTATGTCACGCTGAAGAATATTGCCGTGGCGAAGAAACTGGCGGCGTTCAAGCTGTGAGGCTCGACACGCAAGGCGGGTGCGTGAGGACGGCATGACGCTCGATCGCGCCAAACAGTTGCTGAAAGTACAGGCCGACTTTGGCGGCTTCTACAACGGCAATTCGGCTAAGCTGATTCTGTCCGAGGTGCAGCGTGAACACGGGCAGACGGCGGTCGATGAATGCATCCGCGACCTCCGGCTCGATGAAATCTTTGGGTTCCAGCCGGGCACCCGTTTCGAAGGCGGCCTGGCAATGGGTAAGGCGTAGTGAATGAGAACGGTGGCGAAAGCTGCCGTTTTTTTTGGGGTCTTTTGAGGAGGAAACAAGAATGAATGCAGGTTTGATGTTCGCCCTCGTGGCGGCAGGATTGGCACTGGTCTACGGGATCGTGTCGATCAAATGGATCGTTGGACTGCCTACCGGAAACGACCGCATGCGCGAGATCGCTGCGGCGGTGCAGGAGGGCGCAGCGGCTTATCTGAACCGGCAATACACCACCATCGGCATCGTCGGCGTGATTCTGCTGATCGCCATTTTTGCCGCGCTGGGCTGGCAAACCGCGGTCGGTTTTGCACTCGGTGCGTTTCTCTCGGGCCTCACCGGATACATCGGCATGAACGTCTCGGTGCGCGCCAACGTGCGCACCGCCGAAGCGGCCAAGAATGGCCTGAATGCCGCGCTGAATGTGGCGTTCAAGGGCGGCGCCATTACCGGCATGCTGGTCGTGGGGCTGGGTCTGCTGGGGGTGGCGGGTTATTACGCTTTCCTGACCCTGGGATTGGGTGCCAGCACCACTGACGCGACGCACGCGCTGGTCGGTCTGGCTTTCGGCGGTTCGCTGATTTCCATCTTCGCCCGGCTCGGCGGCGGCATTTTCACCAAGGGCGCTGATGTGGGCGCTGACCTGGTGGGCAAGGTCGAAGCGGGCATTCCGGAAGACGATCCGCGCAACCCGGCGGTGATCGCGGATAACGTCGGCGACAACGTCGGCGACTGCGCCGGCATGGCGGCGGACCTGTTCGAGACCTACGCGGTGACGATCATCGCCACCATGTTGCTGGGCGGCCTGCTGATTACCGATTCACCCAATGCGGTGATCTATCCGCTGGTGCTCGGCGGCTTCTCCATCATCGCGTCCATCGTCGGCACCTTCTTCGTCAAGGCGCGCGACGGCGGCAAGATCATGAACGCCCTGTATCGCGGCCTCATCGTGTCGGGCGTGCTTGCGGCCGTCGCGTTCTATCCCCTCACCAACATGATGCTGGGCGAGGGCGTGATGATCGGCGGCAACCTGGTTTCGTCGATGCACCTGTACTACGCCACCCTGATCGGACTCGCGCTGACTGCCGCCATGGTGGTCATCACCGAGTACTACACCGCCACGGAATACGGCCCGGTGCGCCATATCGCGCAAGCCTCCACCACCGGCCACGGCACCAACGTCATTGCGGGTATCGGCGTGTCGATGCGATCCACCGCCCTGCCGGTGCTGGCTGTGTGTGCGGCGATCTGGGGGGCGTATGCATTGGCCGGCCTGTATGGCATTGCGATTGCCGCGACTTCGATGCTGTCGATGGCCGGGATTATTGTCGCGCTCGACGCCTACGGCCCGATCACCGACAACGCCGGCGGCATCGCCGAAATGGCAGGCCTCGACGAAAGCATCCGCAACATCACCGACCCGCTCGACGCCGTCGGCAACACCACCAAAGCTGTCACCAAGGGGTATGCGATCGGTTCCGCCGGCCTCGCCGCGCTGGTGCTGTTCGCCGACTACACGCACGCGATCAATGCCAAGGCGCTGCTGGCCGACCCGCTTGCCAAAGCCATGACCTTCGACCTGTCCAACCACATGGTCATCATCGGCCTGTTCATCGGCGGCATGGTGCCCTACCTGTTCGCCGCGATGGGCATGGAAGCGGTCGGTCGCGCCGCCGGTTCGGTGGTGGTGGAAGTGCGCCGCCAGTTCAAGGAAATCCCCGGCATCATGGCGGGCACGGCCAAGCCCGATTATTCGCGCGCGGTCGACATGCTGACCAAGGCCGCGATCAAGGAAATGATCGTGCCCTCGCTGCTGCCGGTCGCAGTTCCGGTGATCGTCGGTCTCACCCTCGGCGCGCAGGCGCTCGGCGGCGTGCTGGTCGGCACCATCGTCACCGGCATCTTCGTCGCGATCTCGATGACCACCGGCGGCGGCGCGTGGGACAACGCCAAGAAGTACATCGAGGAAGGCAACTTCGGCGGCAAGGGCAGTGAGGCGCACAAGGCTGCCGTCACCGGCGATACCGTGGGCGATCCCTACAAGGACACCGCCGGCCCGGCCGTCAATCCGCTGATCAAGATCATCAATATCGTGGCGCTGCTGATCGTGCCGCTGATCGCTTGAACGACTGAACCCGGCGCACCGCAAAATGCGCTAAGCTTGCACCCGGGAGTGATCCTGGGTGCAAGAATAATCATCTAATCCAACCGAGAGAGGAATGTGCAATGGCAAAAAATGTTGGTGGTATTGATCGCATCATCCGTGCCGTAGTCGGTATTGGCCTGATTTACTGGGCGATGACGCCGACCGGCCCGATGCTGGCAGGCGGCATCATTGGATTCATCGTTTTATTGACCGCGATTTTCGGCTGGTGCCCGGCCTATCTGCCGTTTGGCATCAAGACCAACAAGACGAAATAAACTTTCGTCAGCTTGCAGGGTCTTGCAAAGTGCGCCCGCCGGGCGCACTTTTTTTCGGGAAACCTATGCGTTTATTGTTCTTGTTGTTTGCGTTGGCCCTGACAGGTGCAGCCCACGCCGGCGGCGTCGAACGGCTCAAAGCCTTCATCGCCGGCGCCAGAACCGCCGAGGCCGATTTTACCCAGACTGTCGCCGACAAATCCGGCCGCGTCACCCAGGAGGCGAGCGGCAAGATGGCGTTCGCTCGCCCCGGCAAATTCCGCTGGGATTACGCCGCGCCGTATCAGCAGGTGATCGTCAGCGACGGCATCAAGCTGTGGCTGTACGACACCGACCTCGACCAGGTCACCGTCAAGTCGCTCGGCGACGTCATCGCCGGCACCCCCGCGGCCTTGCTGGCCGGCGACAACGCCATCGAAAAATACTTCAGCCTGAAAAACGCAGGCGAGGGCGGCGGCCTCGAATGGCTGGAAGCCACCCCGAAAAACCGCGACACCACCTTCGAGCGCATCCGCATGGGCTTCAAGGGCGACATGCTGGTGCAGATGGAACTGTTCGATTTCTTCGGCCAGCGCACCACGCTCAAGCTGTCGCACCTGGCACGCAACCCGGTCATTGCGCCGTCGCGTTTCCAGTTCACCCCGCCGAAGGGGGCGGATGTCATCGGGGAATGATCGATCAGGGCTTCGACAGGCTCAGCCCGAACGGTGGTTAGGTCTGTCCCTGGATCAAAGCGCATGCCCCTAGTCCCGTTCGCCCTGAGCTCGTCGAAGGGCAGCCCATCGAAGAACTTCAGCCCGAACGGTGGTAAGTTTGGCTTACTGCGGATCAAACCATGTGCCCTCAAGACCTTTTCCAAACGGACACCCCCGAGCCAGCGCGTAACGACCCTAACGCGCCACTGGCCGAACGCCTGCGCCCGCATACCCTGGCCGACGTCGTCGGCCAGACGCATCTGCTGGGGCCGGGCAAGCCGCTGCGCCTCGCTTTCGATTCCGGCAAGCTGCATTCGATGATCCTGTGGGGGCCGCCGGGCGTGGGCAAGACCACGCTGGCGCGGCTGACTGCGCAGGCCTTCGGCGCCGACTTCATCGCCATTTCCGCCGTGCTCTCCGGCGTGAAAGACATTCGCGAAGCGGTCGAGCGCGCGCGCATGAACCAGACCATCGGTCGCACCACCATCCTGTTCGTCGACGAAGTCCACCGCTTCAACAAGGCGCAGCAGGATGCGTTTTTGCCGCACGTTGAATCCGGGCTGTTCACCTTCATCGGCGCCACCACCGAAAACCCCTCGTTCGAAGTCGTCGGCGCGCTGCTGTCGCGCGCCCAGGTCTACGTGCTGAAGTCGCTGACGCCCGACGAACTCGGCCAGCTGATGCAGCGCGCACTGCAGGAGCTGCCCGATCTGAAGCTGGGCGAGGGCGTCGACAGGCTGCTGGCCGCCTACGCCGACGGCGACGCCCGCAAACTGTTGAACCTGCTGGAACAGCTCGACACCGCCGCCCGCACTTCGCAGGCAAAGGAAGTTGATGCCGCCTTCGTCGAGAACGCGCTGGCGCAATCGCTGCGCCGCTTCGACAAGGGCGGCGAAGCCTTCTACGACCAGATTTCCGCCTTGCACAAAAGCGTGCGCGGCAGCGACCCCGACGCCGCGCTCTACTGGCTGGTGCGCATGCTCGACGGCGGCGCCGACCCGCGCTACCTCGGCCGCCGCCTCATCCGCATGGCGAGCGAGGACGTCGGTCTGGCCGATCCGCGCGCGCTCCGCATTGCGCTCGACGCCGTCGAAACCTACGAGCGATTGGGTTCCCCCGAAGGCGAACTGGCACTCGCCGAAGCCTGTCTCTACCTGGCCTGCGCGGCCAAGAGCAATGCCGCCTATGTCGCCTACAATGCCGCTCGATCATTCGTGCAGTCCAACCCCTCCAACGACGTCCCCATCCACCTGCGCAACGCCCCCACCAGGCTGATGAAGGAACTCGGCTATGGGCGCGCCTACCGCTACGCCCACGACGAGCCCGAAGCCTACGCCGCCGGCGAACGCTACTTCCCCGACGACCTGCAGGAACAGCAGTTCTACACGCCCACCCCGCGCGGCCTCGAAGGCAAGATCGCCGAGAAGCTGGCGCATCTGCGCAAGCTGGATGAGGACGCGGGGAAGGGGTGAGCTCGTGAGCGTACGGACGCCCGGTTGCCCGGGACGAACCGAGGCAGATCTAAAACAACCTGACTGCCCGCTGTGAAAACAGCCGAGCCCGACGCACCCGGTTACAGCGTCTGCACAAACGCCAATACCTCGGCCGCATGTCCCGGCGCTTTCAGGCCGCGCCAGCTTTTCACCAGCTTGCCGTTGACGTCGAATACGAAGGTGCTGCGCTCGATGCCGCGCACCTGCTTGCCGTACAGGTTCTTCAGCTTCATCACGCCGAACAGTTCGCAGACTTTTTCGTCGGTGTCGGCGAGCAGTTCGAACGGAAAGCCGTATTCGGCCTTGAAGCCTTCGTGTGACTTCAGGCTGTCGCGCGAGACGCCGACCACGATCGTGTTGGCCTTGCCGAAGTCGGCATATAGATCGCGGAATTCCTGGCCTTCGAGGGTGCAGCCGGAGGTGTTGTCCTTGGGGTAGAAGTAGACGACGACATTCTTGCCGCGCTGCTCGGAAAGCTTGAACGTGGTGTCGCCGGTGGCGGGCAGTTCGAAGTCGGAGATGACGGGTTCGCTCATGATGGGCTTTCTTTAACGGGATGAGGATTTCAGCAGGACGATGACCGCGCCGGCGCCGCCATCGACGGTGCGCGCCTGGCAGAAGGCGAGCACGTCCTCGCGCTGCGTCAGCCAGTGGCGCACCTTGTTCTTCAGCACCGGCAGGCGGTTTTTCGAGCCGTGCCCCTTGCCGTGGATGATGCGCACGCAGCGCCGGTCTTCGATCATGCAGCGGTTGAGGAAGGCCGCCAGCGCGACGCGGGCTTCGTCGCCGCTGTGGCCGTGCAGGTCGAGTTCGCCCTTGATGACCCAGCCGCCGCGCCGCAGCTTGCGCAGCGCGGCGGTGGGCACGCCGGGGCGCGAAAAAACCAGTTCTTCGCCAGTGGAGAGTGCAGCGTCCCAGTCCCACGGGTCGGCCAGGGCGTCGATCAGCACCTGCGCTTCGTCGGCCTGGCGTTGCCGGGCGATGGGCTTGGGTCGCTGCTTGGATACAACCGCGCGGTCGGATGGCGGCAGGGGAACCACGTCGGCGACGGCACGGCGGAACAGCATGGCGCCGTCCGCCGGCGGCCTGGGCTTGTGC
>JBAVFD010000116.1:0-5393 GCA_049588075.1 Thiobacillus sp. | reverse complement strand
CGGTGGATGCGGTCAAGGCCGAAGGCCACAGCCGCTATGCCGACTTCATCACGCTGGAGCATCTCTACATCCACGACCATGCCGCGTCGCAGCAGAATGTGGGCATCTCCACCAAGTGTCCGGCATTCGGCTGGGTGGTCAAAGGAAATCGCATCGAGCGGGTGGGCACCGGTATGTATTTCGGCGACTCGGATGGATCGGATGCGTTTGTCGGCGGGATCATCGAGGGCAACCGGATTGCCGCCACGCTCGGCTACAACCTCCAGATCAAACATCAAAAATCCCGCTCGACAGAATACGCAGATCGCTACGACACAGTGATTCGCTACAACGTGTTTTCCAAACAGGACGCGCTACCCGGGCCGCAGGCGCGCCCCAACGTCCTGCTGGGCCATCTGCCGCCAGCGGGCGCGGGCAGCGAGGATCGCTATCTGGTCTACGGCAACCTTTTTTTGCACAATCCCGGCGAAGCGCTGTTGCAGGCAGAGGGGCGGGTGGCGGTGTACGACAATGTGTTCATCAATGGCAGCGGCGATGCGATCCATATTCAGCCGCACAACGACGTGCCGCGCGACATGACCATTTTTTCCAATACCGTGCTGGCGTCAGGCGTAGGGATTCAAGTGCGCCGGGCCGAAGGCACGCCTTACCGCCAGCGCGTGATCGCCAATGTCGTGGCAGCCAGCACGCCCTTGCAGGGAGGTGAGACAGCACACAACGTCACGCTGGACTACCGTCCCGATCTGTTGAAAGTAGCTGTGCCGGAACTGGCTGCGCGCCTGCTGGCTCGCAGTCAGTCACCGCGCCGCCTGCCGGATGCGCTGGTGCGCGAACTGGCGGCCTATCCCGATTGGCAGGGGGCATCACCCCCTGGAGCAGGCATCGCCCCTGCATTGCTGCGCACGCTGGACACTTCCCTGCCATGAGTCGCAGCGTGGCGTCCGGCAACTCCCGCGGTCTGTTATGGCTGACCGCGCTGCTTTACGCCACGTTTGTTGTTTACGGAAGCCTGGTGCCATTCGACTTCCACGCGTTGCCGTGGGACCAGGCGATAGACCATTTCAGCACCATACCGTTTCTCAAACTTGATGTCGGCTCGCGCGCCGACTGGGTGGCCAATCTGATTCTCTACATCCCCCTGGGTTACCTTCTGATGGGAGTATGGGTAGGCAGGCGCGGGTCGTTTCTGGCCCTGGCAGTGGGCGCCATGCTCTCGGGCCTGATGGTGGCGGGGCTTGCTCTGTCGATTGAGTTCATCCAGCAGTTTTTCCCTCCGCGCACAGTTTCACTCAACGATCTGTATGCAGAGTGGACCGGGGGTGCGTTAGGGATGCTGCTCTGGCCCCTGGCGGGACGCCCGCTGTCGGGACTCTGGCACCGCTTTGCGCAGGGCGGACCCAGGACGGCGAGGGCGGCCCTGCAGGGTTATGTGCTGGTTTACCTGTTTCTAAGCTTCTTTCCCTATGATTTTCTAATGGGGGCAGAAGAGTGGCGTGCTCGTCTGACCCCTGACAAGGTGGGCTGGCTGTTTGCCGGAAACTGTGGCCCCGGGTGCTGGGTCAAGCTTGTTCCGGAAGTGCTCGCGGCCATGCCATTTGGCTTGCTATGGGTGAGTCTGTCGGGCCGCTTTTCCTTGCTCGCGGCTGCCAGTCTCGGTGTTCTGCTTGGGCTGACGATAGAGGTTCTGCAATTGTGCATTGCATCCGGCATCAGCCAGGGCGCTTCGGTGTTTTCGCGCGCTGCGGGCGTGGTGCTCGGCGCCATGCTGCCTTCCCTGTTCGCGCACTGGGATGGCCGGCGCATGCGTCCCTGGGTGCGCGGCGGACTTCTGCTGGCGGCGGTGCCTTATGCAGGTGGACTGGCCTGGCTCAACCATTGGTTCGTCGCATCCTGGTTGAACGCGGGCGCAGCAATCAATCGTCTGGCCGATATTCACTTCCTCCCTTTTTATTATCATTACTACACTTCCGAGGCGGTGGCACTGTCCAGCCTGGTGTTCCAGTTCGGGCTCTACGCGCCGCTGGGCGCAAGCGTGTGGCTGTGGCACGAGCGGGCATGGGGCCATTCCAATGGGGGCTGGCTTTCGGCACTGATGGGCATGCTTGCCGCTTTGGTGATCGAGGCAGGCAAGCTGTTCGTGCCCGGGCAACATCCCGATCCGACTAATGTGTTCATCGCGGCGGGTGCGGCGGGTATGTGCTATGCACTGCTGGTCGTCTTGTTTCCAGCGGGACAGGCGCGGCCGGCTCAGCATCCCGGCGGCCGCGCACGCGCATCGGAGCCGGCTGACGTGCCGGAGCCTGTGAAGGCGAACATCCGAACCGCGCCTCCCGCCCGGCTGACCGCCCTCGGGCTACTGGCTGCGGCAGCGTTGAGCGTTTTGGGGTATCCGCTGGGCTGGATGCCGCTGCTGTTGCTGCTCGCGCTTGCGTCTGTCTGCTGGCGCTGGCCTGGCAGTTGGCTGATCGTCGTTCCCGCCGTCCTCCCGCTGCTCGATTTCTCTTATCTGAGCGGGCGCCTGTTCTGGAGCGAGTTCGATACCTTGCTCCTGTTGACGTTGGCGATCGCCTATTTGCGCGAACGGGACAATCCCGCCATGGTCTGGCCAGGGCGCCTGCCTCTGGCGCTCTACGCGGCATCGGCCCTGATCAGCCTGATATCGGGTTTGATGCCGCTGGCGCCACTGGATTTCAATGCTTTCACCCATTACACCAGCCCTTATCATGCCCTGCACGCCGTCAAGGGCTTGGCGTTTGCGCTGGCCTTCCTGCCGCTTGTCAAAGTCGAATGGAGCAGGGGTGCCGCGCCGTTCACAGCGAGGCTAGCCTGGGGCATGACGCTCGGGCTGACGCTGGAACTGCTGTATGTGCTCTGGGAAAGGGCGACGTATTCCGGTCTGTGGAATTTCGATACCGGTTACCGCATCACCGGCTCGTTTCCCGGCATGCATATCGGTGGCGCTTCGATCGAGGCTTATCTGGTGCTGGCCGCGCCCTTCGTCTGGTTGTGGGCGTGGCCGCGCCAGCGCGTCTGGGCAATGTTGCTGGCTGGCGGTTTGTACGCGCTGGCGGCCTATGGGGTCATGGTGACGTTTTCGCGCGGTGGACAGGCGGCGTTTATGGTGGCGACGCTGCTCACGCTGGCAGGATTCGCCCGGCTGACCGGGAAAACACGCAAGCAGGGAATTGCTGGCATCCTCGCCCTGCTGATTGGTGTTGTGGCAGCGGGGTTGGTGGCCTGGCCGATCGTCAGCGGCAAGTTCAGCCAGTCGCGGCTGGCCACTATTCAGGCTGACACTGGCATACGTACCGCACACTGGCAGGATGCGCTCGAGATTCTGTCGCAGGCCGGTAACCCTGTGCTGGGTGCTGGATCAGGCACATTCCCCGCTGCGTTCTATTGGTATTCATCGGCGCCGACGCGGCCTGCCACCTACTCCTTCGTGAAAGAAGGCAACAACGTGTTTCTGCGCTTGGGCGGGGGCGAAACGCTGTATTTCGAGCAGGTGGTGCCCGTCGAGCCGGCGCGCACCTATCGCATCCTGCTGGATGTGCGGTCTTCTGCAAAATCGGCCGCATTGGCGGTTCCTGTGTGCGATAAGGCGTTGCTGTACTCCTTCACCTGTGCGTGGAATACCCTCAAGTTTTCAGGCGGTGACAGCCAGTGGCAGCATCGGGAAATCCGCGTGCGCACGGACGGTTTCGGTTCGCCAGGCAGTCTGCTCCAGCACCCGGTCAAGCTCTCAATGCTCAACCCGGACAGAACCGCCCGGATCGATGTGGACAATGTCGCCCTGCTCGACGAGATGGGCCGGAATCTTGTCCGCAATGGTGATTTTTCGCAGGGCATGCAGGGATGGTTCTTCTCCACCGACAGCCACCTCGCCTGGCATGCCAAGAACCTGTTCGTCCATGTCCTGTTCGAACAGGGTTGGCTTGGCCTCGGTGCATTGGTCGCCCTGCTTGCGGCTACTGGTTTGACGCTGCTGAAGCGGACGGGCCACGATGCGTTGGCGCTGACCCTGTTTGTTTCGCTGACCGCCTTTCTCGTCGTGGGGCTGGTGGATTCGCTGATAGACGAGCCTCGTCTGGATTTCCTGTTCTTCTGGCTGCTTGAGGTTGCACTGATTTCGGGCGGCAAGGCCCAGCGACATCGGCGACGCTCAGGCGCTGGACGAAACGGTGCCGGACAGACCATGAATATGTGATACAAAGCAAAAAAATCGGGAGGAAAACAATTTGTTGCACGACGTTTTCAACGGCGACGCCGACGGCATCTGCGCGTTGCACCAGTTGCGCCTGGACGAGCCGGCTGACTCTGAACTGGTCACCGGGCCCAAGCGCGACATCAGCTTGCTGAACCGGGTCAAGGCGGGAGCTGGCGACCGCGTCACCGTGCTCGACATCGCGCTGTCGAAGAACCGCGACGCGCTCGACCGCTTGCTGGAAGCGGGCGCACACATCCGCTACTTTGACCACCACCAGCCGGGCGACATCCCCGTCCACCCGCATTTCGAGCCGCATATCGATACCGACGCCAACGTCTGCACCAGCCTGCTGGTGAACCAGACGTTGCACGGCAGGCAGTTGGTATGGGCAGTGACTGCCGCGTTTGGCGACAACCTCGCCGATGCCGCGCGGCAGGCCGCCGCCCCCCTGAACCTGTCTGCCGACCACCTGGCGCAATTGCAGTCGCTGGGCGAATGCCTCAATTACAACGGTTACGGCGAAACGCTCGACGATCTGTTTTTCGACCCCGCCGAGTTGTATCGACAACTGCGCCCCTACGCCGATCCGTTCGCCTTCATCGTCGAGTCGCCTGCCTATCAAACGCTGAAAACCGGTTACCACGACGACATGGCGCGTGCCGTCGCTGTGCCCGCAGCGGAAGCGCGGGCCAGCGGGCGTGTCTTCATGCTGCCCGCAGAAAAATGGGCGCGACGGATTTCCGGCGTGTTTGGCAATCAGCTGGCGGTCGAATCGCCCGCGCAGGCGCATGCCGTGCTCACCGCCAAACCCGACGGCGGCTATGTCGTCAGCGTGCGCGCCCCGCTCGCCAACAAGGTCGATGCGGATACGCTGTGCAGCCAGTTCGAGTCCGGCGGCGGACGCAAAGGGGCGGCGGGCATCAACCACCTGCCCGAAACCGAGCTTGGCCGGTTTATTGCTACCTTCTTTGAAATTTATCGCTGACTTTCTGTCCGGAACCGACATGGATCAACTCATCGCAGCTTACGGCGGCACCCTCGTCAACCTGATCGACCCCGCGAAAAGCGAGGCGCTCAAGCAGGAAGCCTTGGGACTGCCCTCGCTCGACCTCGACTGGCGGCAACAATGCGAGTTGGAAATGCTGATGACCGGAGCCTACTCGCCGCTCACTGGATTCATGACACG
>JBAVFD010000115.1:0-4201 GCA_049588075.1 Thiobacillus sp. | reverse complement strand
GCGCAGGGCATGGCGGCCGGCGCGGACGCGGAAGGGCAGCGGCGCGGCGATGGCGCCGATCTCGCGAAAATACATGTGCCAACCGGTCAGCCCATGCTGCTGCGGGGCGAGGCCGGTGAGGAAAGTGGGGATCGCGGCGGCCGTGGTGGAGGGGAAGACCGAGGTGAGCGGGCTGCGCAGATGCTGGCGCAAGGCGCCGTCGCGGCCGAGCAGATAGTCGTGGCCCAGCCCGTCGACCACCAGCAGCACCAGATGCCGCGCATCGGCCAGGGTGTGCGGCGGCAGTGCCGTCAGCGGCGCATGGGGGCTGCTGCCACCGAGTGCGATGGTGAGGGAGCTCATCAGGTTGACCAGGCTGCCGCCACGATAGTCGGGCAGGGTAAGGCCGGGGTCAATGTCGGATTCTGGTGTCATGCCTGCTCCGTCAGGGTGAGATTGTCTATGCCCGTAGCCAGCTTATAGTGAATATGGAAAAGCATGCCCAAATGATTTCGTTATGCCGTTGATACAGACAGGCGGCGATGCTGCCTGGGTCTTGAAAGTCTGCCTGAGCCGAAACGATAAACCATGGACAAGTTCATCCTCCGCCGCCTGAAAAGCTTCGCCTACGCCCTGCAGGGTCTGGCTCATCTGGTGCGCACGCAGCCCAATGCGCGCCTGCATCTGCTCGCCGCGGTGCTGGTCTGTACTGGCGGGGTTTATGTCGGCCTCAGCCAGTCAGAGTGGCTGTGGGTCACCGTGGCCATCACTTTGGTGTGGAGTGCCGAGGCCTTCAATACCGCCCTCGAGCAATTGGCCGATGTCCTGCACCCGCAACAGCATCCCGGAATCGGCCGGGCCAAGGACGTGGCCGCGGCCGCGGTGCTGATTGCCGCCGTGGGCGCGGCGGTCATCGGCGTGCTGGTGTTCGTGCCGCATTTCGCCGGCATGGGCCAGTAGGCTATCGCCGCACACCGGAACTGTGCCGGCGTCGAATGGCAAGCCGGGATGACTCCGGCCTCATTCCCTGAACGGTGCCTGTTCCGGTTCGACGCTCTCGATCTGCGGGATGGCCTTTTGCGGATGCTGCCTGACGATCCGTTTCAGTTCATCATCCGTACGGGCGCCATGGGCGCTGCTCTGCTGCACCGCGGTATCCGGCGGGAATTCCGGCGAAGCGGTCGTGATGCGCTCAATCTCGGCTTCGGCGGCCAGCCAGTCTTCCAGATCATGGCCGTGGGCGTAACCACGCTGCGCGTAATGGTAGTAGGCGGCATCGCGAATCATCGCCTCGCGCTGCTCGAGACTGAAAGCCCCTCGCCAGTTCATGTCGGGATCATTGCGCGGGTCAACCGCTGCGTGTGTCTGTTTGGCCATGTTTTCGTCCTCCATCGTTGAAGATGAGAAACCCCACGAGCGGACCCGACCCGCAGGCGTAATGTCCCTCGCCTGAATGACACCTAACTGATTTCAAATATAGTCGATTTGCTGGCGGGCAGATTTCATCGCCAGGGAGACGCGCCACCTCGAGTGAGAGGCAGCATCAGACCACTAGGCGCCCCAGGTACGCACGCGGCCCACATCCAGATGCACGAAATTGGATTCCGGGTAGTAGCCGACGCCGCCGCCTTGCAGCAGGAGGCCGGTCTGGCGCAGGTCGGCCAGTTGAATGCCGGGGATGCGGATGTCGATGGCCTTGCCTTCCATGTGCAGGCTGTGTTTGGCGACACCGGAAGAGTGGTCGGCCAGCATTTGGTTGGTGGCCGGTGAACGGTAGCCGGAAATGACCTGGAATGGCTGCGAGGTGCCGAGTTCGGCCTTGACGCGATGGAGCAGATCCAGCAACTGGGGATGAATGGCCGCCACCGCGTTGTTGCGGTAGTCGCGCAGCAGGTGGTTTATTTCTGCGAGAGATTCCGGCACATAGTCGCCTTCGGCCCAGTATGTCAGGTCAAGATTTTCCCCGGTATGCAGATTGTGGAAACCCAGCCGGCGCTCGCCCGCGGACAGCCCCTGACTGGCCCATGCCGGAAGCGGCAGGGCGGCGGCAAGCATGCCCAGTTTGAGAAATCTGCGTCGGCTGATGTGCTTCATGGTTGTCCTTTCGATCCGTTGCCTGTCAGATGGCCCACTTCCCGGGCCAATCCATCCTGAGCCGCGATCACTGCGTCCACTTTAGGCCAATCGATGGACTGACTCAAGCCGTTGGCTTCAGCCAGATCGCGCACGGTCTGCGCCGGGTCGATGCCCTTCTTGTAGATGTCCCGATGAACTTCGAGCAGGATGCGGCCGTCCCCGATCACCGCCAGCAGGACCGGCTGGTAAATGAGGCGTCCGGGAGTTCCGACCCCTACCTGGTCAAAAAGTTCGGCAATATCGTCGGGATGCAGGCGGATGCAGCCATGGCTCTGGAAGTGGTACACGCTCGACGGCGCGATGGTGCCGTGGATGCCATAGCCCCACAGGCTCAGCCCCAGCCAGTGCGTCCCCAGCGGATTGTCGGGGCCCGGCGGCACTTCCTCCTGCACCATCTTGTTCTCGCGACGCATTTCTTCCTGGATCGATTGGGGCACCTTCCAGGCCTTGTTCTTCGCCCGCGCGACGATCTTGAATGAGCCGGTCGGCGTGGGCCAGGAGGGCTTGCCGAGGCCGACCGGATACGCACGGGCCAGGGTGCCCTGGCTGAACTGGAACAGCATGCTCTGCGGGATGTTGATGAGGATGCCGTCGTCGAGCGTCGCCGGCACGATGTGGGGATGATGGATGCGGAAGTGCTGGCCGGGGTGGATGATGGCCTCGTAGGGAACGGCGTTCTGCTGCGCCAGCAGTGTCGGCGGGAGGCCATACCGGGCGCCGATGGCGATCAGAAAATCACCGGGCTGAACGATATAGTCGCTGTCGCCGCCGGTTACCCGATGAGAAAGCGGCGGCAGATCGTTCGCCAGGGCCGCAAGGCTGAAGCCGGCGAGCAGACAAGCGAAAAAATGGCGCGCAAAAGGGGGCATCAAGGGTGTGTTCTTGTCGAGAGATTCCGTCCACGCCCTTTACCCGGCGCACATGCTGATTTTATCCTTGGCAGGCGAGGAGTGGGTGGCCGATGAAGCTGGCACTGGTTTCCGGCTCCTCGATCCTCTAAGATGCCGGCATGAGACTGTTTCGGCTGGTCCTGATGCTGGTGTTGAGCGTGGCGATCCCGCTGCACGGGTTTGCCGCCGTGCCGCCCTGTGCCTGTCCCATGCAGACCCAAGGCGAAGTCCCCATCATGGCCGCAGCCCCGTCCCCCGAGATGGCAGATTGTTGCAAGCACTCAGACTCGAGACCGCCTTCCGACAAGCCATGCAAGTGCGGCCAGTCGTGCGGCGTCAATGGCATATTCCTGGCCCTGCCTGCTGCGCTGAATTTTCCTGTACTGGCCAGCTGCGTCACGCAGCCCCATACCCGCTCGCCCCTGTTTGTCGGGCAAGCCGCCAGCATCTGGCACCCCCCCAGGCTGCTCTGACACCCCGAATTTTTGCTCGCGCCTTGCGCAGGTTCTGCGCGGGCGTCCCCGTGCGTGAGCGTGGTTTTTCAGGAGTGTGAGCATGTCTCGACCCCGTTTTCTGCTGGTGCTTCCATTGGCACTGGCCTTGTTTAATGCCGAAGCCGGCGCCGCCCCGTTGACCCTTGCTCAGGCCTTGCAGCAGGCGGTGCAGACTTACCCTGCGCTGGCCGCGCAGCAGGCGCGCCTGGATGCGGCGCGTCAGGCGGCGATTCCCGCTGCCGAATTGCCCGACCCCCGGCTTGCCATCGGCATCGACAACTTCCCCGTCTCGGGGCCGACGGCGGGCAGCCTGACGGATGACTTCATGACCATGCAGCGCATCGGTGTGATGCAGGAAGTGCCCAATGCCGACAAGCGTCGGGCGCGGCGCGAATCGGCCGAGGCACGGGTGGCACAAGCCGGAGCGGAACAACAGGCGGTGCAGCGTGCAGTGCGACGCGACACGGCGCTGGCCTGGATTAACCGGCTGACCGCCGAGAAAAAGCTGGCGCAGTTTGCGCAACTGGAACAGGAAAACCGCCTGCTCGCCGAGGCCGTGCGGGCCCGCATCGCCGGCGGTCAGGCGCGCGTGGAGGAAGCGGTGATGCCGAAGCAGGAAGCGCTGAAGCTGGCTGATCAGCGCGACGAACTGCGCGCGCAGCAGCAGCAGGCCAGCGCCGCGTTGCAGCGCTGGCTGGGACA
>JBAVFD010000114.1:0-43161 GCA_049588075.1 Thiobacillus sp. | reverse complement strand
CCACCCGGCCGGGCCGCCACGAATACGAGATCGAGGCGGAGCTGCTGTGCGCCTTCCGCAGCGGCGGCGCCGAGGCGCCGGCCTACACCTCCATCGTCGCCAGCGGCGCCAACGCCTGCGTGCTGCACTACGTCTTCAACAACCAGCCGCTCAAGGATGGCGACCTGCTGCTGATCGACGCCGCGGCCGAGTTCGGCAGCTATGCGGCCGACATCACCCGCACCTTCCCGGTGAATGGCCGCTATTCGGCGGCGCAGAAGGATGCCTACGAACTGGTGCTGGCCGCGCAGGCGGCGGCCATCGGCGAGGTCCGTCCGGGCCGCCGCTGGAACGCCCCGCACGAGGCCGCGGTGCGGGTGCTGACGCAGGGCATGGTCGATCTTGGCCTGCTCCACGGCGAGGTCGACGGTCTGCTCGAATCGAAAGCCTACGACCGCTTCTACATGCACCGCACCGGCCACTGGCTGGGGCTCGACGTACACGATGCGGGCGAATACAAGCTCGGCGGCGAGTGGCGGCCGCTGGTGCCCGGCATGACGCTGACGGTGGAGCCCGGCCTCTACATCCGTCCGGCGGATGACGTGCCCGAGGCTTTGTGGAACATCGGCATCCGCATCGAGGACGATGTGGCGGTGACCGAGTCCGGCTGCGAGGTGCTGACCACGCCGCCAAAAACGGTGGCGGAGATCGAGGAATGGATGAAAGGATGAGCGACGCCCTCATCGTCGGTGCCGGCCCGGTCGGCGCGGTGTGCGCGCTGGCGCTGCAGCAGCAGGGCATCGCTGCGCGCGTGATCGAGGCGCAGCCGGAAGATGCGCGCGCCGACAGCCGCACGCTGGCTCTGTCGCATGGCTCGCAGCTGATACTGGAGCGCCTTGGCGTGTGGAGCAGGCTGCAAGGCGTGACGCCGATCACCCGCATTCACATTTCGCAGCGCGGCGCGCTCGGGGTGACGCGACTGTCGGCCAGCGAAGCGAACGTGCCGGCGCTGGGCTATGTGCTGTCCTATGCCACGCTCGCGACAGCGCTGAAGCAGGCGCTGGCCGATGCGGATATCGCGGTCGAATATGGCGTGGCGGTGGCGCGCATCGAATCGGCTGCAGAGGCCGCGACCCTGCATGGCGCAGACGGCCGCAGCCACACGGCGCCGCTGGTGGTGGTGGCCGACGGCGGACGCAGCGAGGGCGCGCCCGCGCCGAAATTCGAGCGCGACTACCAGCAGATGGCGGTGGTGTGCGACGTGCAGACCGAGCTGCCGCACGCGAACCAGGCGTACGAACGCTTCACCCCGGATGGCCCGGCGGCCTTGCTGCCTAAAGGCGATCGCTACGCCCTGGTATGGACCGCCCGCAATGCCGACGCCGAACGCATCGCTGCGCTGGATGACGCCGGGTTTCTCGCCGCGCTCTATCGCCACTTTGGCGGACGCCAGGGAAACTTTGTCGCCGCCAGCCCGCGCAAGACTTTTCCCCTGAAACTCGCCTACACCGGCAGCACGGCTGCCGACCGCGTGGTGCGCATCGGCAACGCCGCACATACCCTGCACCCGGTGTCGGGCCAGGGCTTCAACATCGGCCTGCGCGATGCCTGGGAACTGGCGAGCCTGTGCGGCGACACCGCCCCGGACACGCTGGGTACAGCTGCCATGCTGCGTGCTTACGCGCGCGGCCGCCGCGTCGACGTGCTGGGCGGCGTCGGCTTCACCGATTTTCTGGTGCGGGTGTTTTCCAACGACATCGCGCCGGTGCGCCACGCGCGCGGGCTCGGCCTGCTGGCGCTGGAAATGTGCCCGCCGCTGAAAAACTTCGTCGCGCGGCGGATGATATTCGGGGCGCGCGGATGAGCAGCGCACGCTATCAGGTCGTGATCGTCGGCGCCGGACTGGTGGGCGCGGCGGCGGCGCTGGCGCTCGGTCGGCAGGGACTGCGCGTGGCGCTGATCGAGCGCCAGCCACCCCAGGTGCCGGATGAAACCTGGGACACCCGCATCTACGCCATCAGCCCGGCCAGCCAGCGTTTTCTGGAACGTCTCGGCGCCTGGCAGCGCATGGACGCCGGCCGCATTCAGCCGGTGTTCCGCATGGATGTGGCGGGCGACACCTCGGGCGCGATCCGGCTCGATGCCTATGAAGCGGGCGTGTCGCACCTCGCCACCATCGTCGAAAGCGGGCGCTTGCAGCACGCGCTGTGGCAGGCATTGCAGGCCGACGGCTCTTCGACGGGGCTCAGGACAGGCAATGTAACGCTGCATTGCCCGGCGATGATTGATTCCATCGAACGGGCAGAACGGCACACGCGGCTGACCCTGGCTGACGGCTCAACCCTGGAAGCTGAACTGGTCGTCGGAGCCGATGGCGCCGCCTCGCGCATCCGTGAATGGGCCGGCCTGGGTTCGACGCTGACGCCCTACGGCCAGAGCGGCGTGGTGGCGAATTTCGAATGCGAGCGGCCGCATCGCGGCACCGCGTTCCAGTGGTTTTTCGACAGCGACATCCTGGCCTGGCTGCCGTTGAATGGACGCCGCCTGTCGATGGTCTGGTCAACGCCGTCCGCACACGCGGACGAACTGGTCGCACTGGATGCGGCGACACTGGCGGAAAAAGTGCAGGCGGCCGGGCACCACAGGCTGGGCGCATTGCACCTGCTGACCCCCGCTGCGGCGTTTCCGTTGCGCCTGAACCGGGTGGACTCCATTGTTGCGCCGGGCGTGGCCCTGATCGGCGATGCGGCGCACGGTGTGCACCCGCTGTCGGGACAGGGGGTAAATCTGGGTTTCGGCGATGCCGAAGCGCTGGTCGAAGTGCTGATTCAGTATCGCAAAAGCCACTGCGGCGACGTGCGTGTGTTACAACACTATGCCCGCGCGCGCGCCGAACCGGTGCAGCGCATGCAGGCCCTCACCCACGGCCTGCATCATCTGTTTGCCCACGAGCAGGCTGGCTGGCTGCGCAACACCGGCATGGCCTGGCTCAACCGGCTGCCGCCGCTGAAAGCGGCGCTGGTGCGCGAGGCGATGGCCTGATTTTTTTGATTGTTATTTCTGGAGTCGCCATGAAGTCTACATTTCGTTTTTCCGGCCTGGCACTGGCCGCCACCCTGCTGCTTGTTGCGAATGCACAAGCCAACGAAGCGGTGATCCGCAAGGCACTGACGCAGCAGTTCCCTGGTGCGCAGATCAGCTCGGTCAAGCCCACGCCGTACAGCGGCCTGTTCGAGGTCTATCTCGACGGTCAGCTGGTGTACACCGACGCCAAGGCGCAATACATTTTTGACGGCAATGTGATCGAGCTGAAAACCCGCACCAACCTGACCCAGGCGCGCCTGAACCAGCTGCAGGCGATCAAGTGGGACAGCCTGCCGATCGGCAACGCGCTCAAAACCGTGAAGGGCACTGGCGCACGCAAGCTGGTGGTGTTCTCCGATGTCGATTGTCCGTATTGCCGCAAGTTCGAAAGCGAACTGGACAAGGTCGACAACATCACCGTTTACACCTTCCTGTATCCGATCGAAGGCCTGCATCCCAAGGCGGTGCAGATGTCCAAGCAGATTTGGTGCGCGCCCGACCGCAACAAGGCGTGGGAGGACTACATCACGCGCAACACCGTGCCCAACAACGACGGCAAATGCGCCAATCCGATCGACGCCACCATCGCGCTCGGCCAAAAGCTGAAAGTATCCGGCACCCCCACGCTGTTCTTCTTCAACGGCCAGCGCATACCGGGCATGGTGCCTGCCGCGCAACTGGAAAAACTCCTCGCCGCCAACGCCCAATAGACATGAGCGTGGATTTCTGGAATGCGCGATACGCCACCGACGCCTATATTTTCGGCACCGCGCCGAACGCGTTCCTGTCCAGTCAGGCCGGGCTGATTCGTCCCGGCATGTGTGCGCTGGCGATCGCCGATGGCGAAGGCCGCAATGGCGTGTGGCTGGCCGAGCAGGGTGCGGCGGTGCATGCGATCGATGTCTCGCCGCTGGCGCTGGACAAGGCCCGCAAGCTGGCCGCCGCGCGCGGTGTCGCACCTGATTTCGAACTGGCGGACGTGTTGAACTGGGACTGGCCGGAGGCGGCCTACGATCTGGTGGTGGCCATTTTCATCCAGTTCGCCCCGCCGCCCGAACGCGATCGCATCATCGCCGGCATCCGCCGCACGCTCAAGCCCGGCGGACTGCTGATCCTGCAAGGCTACACGCCGAAGCAGATCGAGTTTGGCACCGGCGGCCCCGCCAACCCGGCCAATCTGTATACCGCTGCGCTGCTGCGCGAGTGGTTCGGCGACTGGGACATACGGCATCTCGTCGAGCACGAAGATTTCATCAGCGAAGGCACGCACCATCACGGCCAGTCGGCGCTGATCGATCTGGTGGCGATGAAACCCGGTCAGGTTTGATCGGCATCGATGGTTTGAACAACCATTCCGTAATGGCATTGCGCGCATTATTCAGGCCGCTGAAATTTTTTGAGGGATTGCCGCTGCTCTTCGAGTTTGGATTCGCGTTAGAATGCGGGCCCTCGCGCTTCCCAGACTGTTTCTCGTGAATCACCCTGAAAACGGGCAAGGTTATGTCTTTTTCGAAAGCCGCTCCCATTTCGCTGGGAGTCCGGAACCTGATTCCGCTGCACCTGTTTTTATATTGTTCTGAACGGGTGAGAGACACATGCGTATATAAGCCTCGCAACCTGGCAAGCAGCGTTACGATTGCGAAACTCCATCAACAAATGGAGATGTTGAATTGAACCCGCACGCAGCAAGATCAATATCTCCTCTCGCCCTGTATCAATCGCTCAGAACGAATCGGAGCCTGATCTACAACCTGATCAAGCGAGAGGTCATTGGCCGCTATCGCGGCTCCGCAATGGGTCTGCTGTGGTCATTCTTTAATCCGGTCTTGATGCTTGTTGTTTACACGTTTGTATTCAGCGTGGTTTTCAAGGCGCGGTGGGCGGGCGGATCTGACTCAAAAACCGAATTTGCCTTGTTGCTCTTTGCCGGCCTCGTGGTCTTCAATTTGTTTTCTGAATGCATTAATCGTGCACCGGGCCTTGTGCTTGGAAACGTCAACTACGTCAAGAAAGTCGTGTTTCCCTTGGAGATACTGCCTGTTGTGGCACTGGGTTCTGCAGGGTTTCACATGCTCGTCAGTCTGTTGGTCTGGCTTATTTTTTATCTGATTTTCTTTGGCATTCCACACGCAACCATCATATTTCTGCCAGTGATATTTTTGCCCCTGATTTTAATGACAATGGGGATTAGTTGGTTGTTAGCCTCACTGGGAGTGTATTTACGCGATGTGGCCCAAATCATTGGAGTTGTCACGACTGTACTGATGTTTCTGTCACCAATTTTTTACCCTATCGTTGCTCTTCCGGAGGAATATCGTCCGCTCATGCAAATAAACCCATTGACGTATGTGATTGAGCAGACGCGTGACGTGATGATCTGGGGCAAAAGCCTGAACTGGAGTGTCTGGGTCGTTTATTCGCTTCTATCGTCATTAACTGCCTGGTTGGGATTCGCGTGGTTCCAGAAAACAAGGAATGGGTTTGCCGATGTCGTCTGATCTGGTTTTGTCTGTTTCTGGGGTTTCGAAAGTCTATCCCATATACGATAAGCCACAGGACCGACTGAAGCAGATGCTTTGGAGGGGCCGGCGGAAATTCCATGACGAGTTCTGGGCATTGCGGGATATTAATTTCGAGGTGTGCAAGGGAGAGACCATCGGTATCGTGGGTCGCAATGGCTCCGGGAAGTCGACCCTGCTGCAGATCATTTGCGGGACGCTCACTCCCACGGCCGGGGTGGTTGAAAAACGTGGGAGGCTATCCGCCTTGCTTGAACTCGGATCCGGTTTCAATCCAGAGTTCACGGGGCGTGAGAACGTTTACCTGAACGGCTCCATTCTCGGTTTATCCAAGGATGATGTAGACGAGCGTTTCGACCGCATCGCCGGATTCGCGGATATTGGTGAATTCATTGACAGCCCCGTCAAACATTTCTCGAGTGGCATGTTCGCTCGGCTGGCCTTTTCCGTGGCGATACATGTAGACCCGGACATCCTGATCGTCGATGAAATCCTGGCCGTTGGAGACGCTGAGTTCCAGCGGCGTTGCCTCTCGAAATTTTACGAGATCAGGGAAAACGGCTGCACAATCCTTTTCGTTTCCCACGATCAATATCAGGTCAAGTCCGTTTGTCAGCGGGCGCTGTACCTCCAGCAAGGTCGTCAGGCGATGCTCGGCCCCGCTGGTCGGGTGATCGATCAGTACATGGTTGACATGGAGAAACGGAGCGCAGTTAGCTCTGCCACGTCCGTCGACGCCAACGAGGTGAGCCCGCCACCTGATGTATCGGACGCATCAATCCCTGCCCATTCCCCCTCCCCCCTCAATGCGCCTGCAAAAGCCGAAAATGAGGCACAGACAGGGGATCGCACTCGCGCCCAAGCACTCGACCAGCTCTTCCGGATTACCCGCATCGAACTGACGGATGAGGAAGGCATCCCGGTTGAAATTGTGAACACTGGCCAGTCCGTGCGACTTTCCTTTGACTTCGTGGCACTCGTCGACCCGCCCCCCGATAAGATCAGCTTCGTTTTCAACCTGTATCGTCACGACGACCTGTATCTCTGCGGCACGACGACTTCAATGGATGGCATCAGCCCCTACACGTCCTCTCGGGCCGGGACAGTATCTGTCGAATTTCCGGACTTCCCCCTTCTGAGCGGCCAATACAAATGGCGCGTTGCCATCAATGACCACGGCGGACTCATCACCTACGCGGAAGCACAAGATGTGTGGCCATTCAGAGTTGAAGACAATTTCAAGGCGGTCGGGATGTACAACGTCCCGCGTACCTGGAACTTCAAGCCTAGCGATTGATATGTTGAAAACAGGAATCAGAATTGGAACGGCTTGACATCACATCGGCACCCGGCTGGCCGAATATCGAGGCATCCATCCACTTCGCGCGGTACGCGATCGCTAAGGCACTCATCGAAGGCAAGACGGTGCTCGACATCGCCTGTGGTGAGGGGTACGGAAGTTACTTGCTGAAACAAGCCGGCGCAGAACGGGTGGTCGGCGTGGATGTCTCGCCTGAAGCGATAGAAAGAGCTCGCGAGTGTTTCGGCGTTCCCGGTCTCGAGTTTCTTGCTGCCGATGCAACCGCCGTCGAAGACCATTTCCCCGACAAACTTTTCGATGTGGTGGTTTCCCTCGAGACCATTGAGCACCTGACAGACCCGACGGCTTTCCTCAAGTCACTGAGAAATGTGGCAAAGCCGAACGCCGTCATCATCATCAGCTGCCCAAACGATCACTGGCATTATCAGGAAGACACGCAACATAACCCCTTCCATGTGCGCAAATATGGTTTTGAGGAATTCCAGCAACTAACAACAAGCGTACTCGGCAATGATGTTCGGTGGAGCCTGGGAACCGCGTTTTTCGGGTTCGGCTCGACGCCGCTCTCCGTTGACAATGACTACCTCGCCGTGCCGGGCAGTTGGATGTCGTACAGAGAAATCGATGGGGCCTTTATCGTAAGCGGTGAGCCCAATCTGAAACTGTCGCCTTCCAACTGCAGCTATTTCGTAGGAATTTGGAACGCAGCTGAAATTGCCACGGGAGCCGCCGTTTCTCCGATCAGCATGGACGACTATGTGTTGATGGTTCGTGCACAAGCGGGGGTACAGACTCCCTTTGCGGAACAATCCGCGGCCGACCCCCAGCGCCAGCAAAGGAGCCTCGAACTTCGTCTTCAAGCTGCTCAAGCGGAAAATGAGCTCATGCGTGAACGTATTCACCTGCTGCACGTTGCGAATGACCAGCTGCGCATTGCGAATGACTACCTGCGCGTTGTTCATGACCGCTATGTCCGAATACGCAACCTCATACCGCAGTGGATGCGTTCACTCCTCGTAAGAACTTTACGGATCATTCGCGGAGGACGAATTAGTGGGAAACCATGAAATACACATGGACCCGGGCCTTATCATCGACGACGGAGAACCCGGCTTTCAGCCCGAGACGGGGCCGGCAGAGTGCGCTGCCCCTTCGAAGCCCCGAATCGGTCTTATTATTGACACGGACGGATGGTCTTTCTCGAACATCGCGCTACAACTACAACGTCACTTGGCCGACCGTTTCGATTTCATCGTCATCCCAACGGCCATAATCGACAATGTCGACCAGGTTCTGCTCATGACCAGGGACTGCAATCTCGTCCATTTCTTCTGGCGCGAGGATGCCTGTCTGATCGGAACCCCTTATTACCGCAACTATGTGGAACTGCTGGGCATTCCTTACGAGGAGTTTGAAAGGAAGTACATCAACTCAAAGAAAATTACGACGGCCATTTACGATCACCTGCTGCTTGAGCCCGCAGTGCTTGCCGAACGCGCCCAGATATTCAACAACCTGTTCGCGGGCTACTACGTCGCATCAAACAAGTTACGGGACATCTATCAAGCCATACCGTGCTACCCAAGCCCGACGGCGGTACTTGAAGACGGTGTTGATCTCACCCAGTTCCAGCCGAGGAATCTTGAAAGACTTGACGAAATCCCCAGACGGGAATTGGTGATCGGTTGGGTGGGAAACAGCAAGTGGGCTGCCGAGATCGAGGACTTCAAAGGGGTTCATACCATCCTTGCGCCTGCGATCGATCGCCTCCGCGCCGAAGGATTCCCTGTCGTTTCGTGTTTCGCGGACCGTCAGGAACGGTTCATTCCGCATTCCGAGATGCCAGACTACTATGAAAAAATTGACCTTTACGTTTGCACATCGAAGATTGAGGGGACCCCAAACCCGATACTCGAATCAATGGCGTGTGGAATACCGATCGTCAGCACGGACGTCGGTATCGTCCCTCAGGCATTTGGCCCGCTTCAACAGCGATTCATCCTTGAAGAGCGCTCCATCGACTGCCTGGTCGAAAAATTGAAGACCCTGCTTCGCGAGCCCGCCCTGTTAAAGGAAATGTCTGCTGAGAACCTGAAGTACATCACCTCCTGGGACTGGGGCATCAAGGCCAGGCAATTTGGCGATTTTTTCGATTCCACGCTAAAGGGCGTATGAGCAAAGAGACCATGCAACTCGATGTCTGGCAGAAACTAGATGGGCAGGTGCGCGAGGACGGGAGCGCCGAGGACGTGGCGAAGGCCTACTTTGGTTTTTAATCGCACCGCATCCAAGGACGGTCCCCACATGACTCGACCTGTCGTATCTGACACAACTTCGCAGCTGCATAAGGAACAGGGCCATCCAATGAATGGCAAGGAAGATCTTCCGCTGGTCAGCATTGTCATTCGCAGCATGGATAGACCCACATTGGGCATGGCACTCAGTTCAGTCGCCAAACAAACCTACCCCAATATCGAGGTGGTGGTTGTCAATGCCAAGGGTGGTGAGCACTCGGATATTGGTCACACCTGTGGCAACTTTAATCTCCGCGTCGTCAATTCCAATGGGCCAACATTGAATCGGCCCGCAGCTGCCAATTTTGGTCTTCGTGCTGCAGCGGGACAATACTTGATGTTTCTGGATGATGATGACTGGTTGCTGGCCGATCATGTGGCCAAACTGGCCAATGCACTAGCAGGAAACCCTCCCACTGTGCTTGCAGCCCATACGGCGGTCGCCAGTATCGATGAGGACGGCCAACCCGCAGGCACCATTTACGACTCCGCTCACGATCCCGTACGTTTGATTTTTGAGAATCACCTGCCTATCCATTCTGTTTTGTTCAGCCGCCGTTTGCTTGACCTCGGCTGCATGATGGACGAAACACTCGACATGTTGGAGGACTGGGATTTTTGGCTGCAAGTCAGTTGCCACACCAGCATCCCGTTCGTTCCTGGCGTCAGTGCGCATTATTTAATCCACCAGAGCTCAGGTGTGCGGGAGTTCAACGAGATTACCCATTCTATAAATGTCCGGTTCTTTCAAAAGTGGCGATCGCTTTGGCCTGAATCCGTATTTGTGAACGCCATGTACAGAATGAATGGCTATCACGCTTTATCAGTCGCAGTCTCCGAGCGCGACAGCCAGGTCGCCAGCCTCAGCCAAGCCCTGGCTGAGCGCGACAGTCAGGTCGCCAGCTTCAACCAGGCCGTGGTGGCTGAGCGCGACAGCCAGATCGCCAGCCTCAGCCAGGCTCTGGCTGAGCGCGACAGCCAGATTGGCAGCCTCAATCAAGGTGTGCATGACGCCAGGCGCGAACTGGAACAGGTTCTGGCAAGCAAGTCCTGGCAACTCACCAAGCCGCTGCGTTTTGCGCGTCGTGTAGCCGCAAGTCGGCCCCATCAAGCGACGCGGCGCGTGATTTCGGATAACAGTCGAGCCTTATGGCGGAACCTGCCGGTTTCCTTTGAAAGCAAGCGGAGACTTAAGGATTTTCTCTTCGGCACGTTCCCTTTTGCCTTCCGCTGGTCCCAGGCTTATCGGGCATGGGTAGGCTTCAACTCCCCTGCCGACTACTCCGCATCAGGCAAGAGCCCCGATTCGCAGGTTGGACTGGTTGATAGCGTCTATGTGCCGCTACTCGACGCCAAACCCCTGGAAGCAAAACCGGCAAAGCTCATTTGCTTTTATCTGCCCCAGTATCACCCGATCCCGGAAAACAATGCCTGGTGGGGTGAGGGCTTCACGGAATGGACGAATGTTCAACCCGCCCAGCCTCAGTTTGCAGGCCATTATCAGCCGCACGTGCCCGGGGAGCTGGGTTACTACAACTTGCTCGATCCCGCCGTGCAACACCGTCAGGTGGAACTGGCGAAGCTGTATGGCATTGGGGGGTTCTGTTTCTATTTCTACTGGTTTGGCGGCGAGCGGCTGCTGGAATCCCCCATCGAGAATTACCTGAACGACAGCAGTCTCGATCTGCCGTTCTGCCTTTGCTGGGCCAACGAGAACTGGAGCCGCCGCTGGGATGGACTGGACAGCGAAATTCTCATCGCACAGCAGCATTCCGCCGAAGACGATTTGGCCTTCATTCAGCATGTCGCCCGCTACATGCGCGACCCGCGCTATATCCGCATCGACGGAAAGCCGTTGCTCCTCGTCTACCGGCCGAGTCTGTTGCCTTCGGCTAGGGAGACTGCCGCGCGTTGGCAAAACTGGTGCAGGGTGAACGGGATAGGCGAAATCTATCTCGCCTACACGCAATCTTTTGAGATGGTGAATCCAGCCAGGTATGGCTTCGATGCCGCCATCGAGTTTCCACCCAACAATTCGGCGCCGCCGAACATCACGGACACAGCAAACCCATTAGGTGCGGATTTTGGTTGCACAGTCTATGACTGGACGGTTTTTGTCGAGCGCAGCGAGCATTACAAGCAGCCGGATTACACGTTGCTGCGAAGCGTCTGTCCCTCCTGGGACAACACCGCTCGGCGCAAGAATCGCGGCACGGTTTTTCTGAACAATACGCCCGCGCTATACAAGCGCTGGCTGGAAAACGCGATTAGCGATACGGTGGCGAACCGCACCAACCCGGATGAGCGACTCGTCTTCGTCAACGCCTGGAACGAGTGGGCGGAAGGCGCGCATCTGGAGCCTGATACGCGTTATGGCTACGCCTGGCTACAAGCGACGAGAAACGCACTCAGCGGGCAAACCTATATCCCCGACAACCAACGGAGGATCGTGCTGGTTGCACATGATGCTCACCCACATGGCGCACAGATGCTTGCCCTGAACCTGGCAAAAACCTTGAGCCAGGGAATGGGGTTTCGCGTGGATTTGGTTTGCCTTGGCGACGGCCCGCTCATAACTGAGTACGCAAAATGGGCAACGGTGCATCTGCTTTCCAAAAAGGACCCTCATGGCACCGAGGCGGTGGACTTGGCCAAAAGCTTATTTGCATCCGGCCATCGAGCTGCCCTGGTCAACACGACGGTCTCGGGGCTTTTTCTTGAAACCCTCGTTGCCCAGGGCATCGACTGCGTAGCGTTGATTCATGAACTCACTGGTGTACTGAGCCAGAACAAACTGCACGACCATGCCAGGGCAATCGCAACTTCTGCCCGCAAGATTGTGTTTCCGGCCGCTGAAGTGGCTGAATCGTTCAATGATGTTGCGCCCATTCCCGCGGACAAGATCGTGATCCGGCCACAGGGCCTGTACAAGCGCAGGGACAAATCCATGAGCCGGGAATTGGCTCGCGTCCAGCTTCGCCAGAAATTGGGGCTTGAGGAAGATGCCCAGATCATATTGGCGGCCGGTTATGCGGACCATCGCAAGGGGATAGACCTGTTCGTTGCGGCTGGCCTGGCAGCGGCCCAAAACTTGCCAAACGCGCGTTGGGTGTGGATCGGCCATTGGGAACAGACCATGCAGCGCACAGTGGAAAATCAGCTCACCCAGTATCCCGACTTGCGGGATCGATTTATCTTTCCAGGCCTGCAGGCTGACACCGACTTGTTTTATGGCGGCGCAGACGTGTACGCGCTGACCTCGCGTGAAGACCCTTTCCCATCGGTGGTTCTTGAGGCGCTTGACGCGGGCATGCCTGTCGTCGGGTTCGAAGGTGCCGGGGGCTTCATCGGCCTGCTCAATGAAGGCTGCGGGAAACTGGTGCCGGCAGAGAATGCGGAAGCATTCGCCTTGGCGGTCGCCAGGCTGCTCGAAAAGACGGAGGAGAAAGACGCACTCGGACTGCGTGGTGCCGCCCTGATCAACGAGCGTTTCTCGTTCCGTCGCTATGTCTTCGACCTGCTTGATTTACTGGGCATGAATCTCGCGCGCGTATCTGTCGTTGTGCCGAACTACAACTACGCGCAATACCTCCCGGAGCGCCTGGGAAGCATCATTAAACAGGACTATCCGGTCTACGAAATCCTCTTCCTCGACGATTGTTCCAGGGATGAAAGCATCCAGGTCGCAGAAAAGATGCTTCACGAATCCGGCATCGACTACAGGATCCTCATTAACGAAGAGAATTCCGGCTCGGTATTCCGGCAATGGAAGAAGGGCGCCGATCTGGCCTCAGGCACACACGTCTGGCTGGCCGAGGCAGATGATAGTTGCAGTCACGGGCTGGTCAGCGAGTTGCTCAAGGGGTTCAGAACACCCGGGGTTGTGCTGTCCTATTGCGAAAGCCAGCAGATCAATGAAACGGGGGCATTGTTGGCCAATGATTATCTGGCATATGTATCCGATGTCGATGCAAAACATTGGCTGACCCCATTCGTAATGGACGGTGATAGCGAAATTGCCAATTCGCTCAGCATCAAAAATACGATACCGAACGTGAGCGCGGTCTTGTTTGAAAAAGATGTTCTAGCGAACGTTCTCCAGAATCATTTCGACTTGATCAGCGCTTACCGCATTGCGGGAGATTGGCTCACGTATGTGCTTGTTCTGGATGGTGGCCGGGTTGCATTCTCGCCCATGCCCCTGAACAAGCATCGCCGACATAACAGTGGAATGACGATCAGCAATATCAACGAATCCCTGCTGGAAGAAATCCGCCGCATGCAGGAATACATCGCCGAGCATCACGGCGTGCCAGCCGGTAAAGTTGAGCAGGCCAGGCGATATATCGAATCGCTTCAAGAAGAGCACGGCATTGCTGCGCATCAAGCAGGGTAAAGGGATTGAATGTAACTCAAGCCCACAGTGCCCGCTTTCATGTACTGAACAGCATTGTTAAGCACCGCATATAACCAGAAAATGAAGAAAGGTATGGCCATGGTTTTTTCCTTGACTGACATAAAGCCGAAATTAATCCAGCAGTGGAGAGCAAAGATGACGGGGCAAGATGCCTGGTTCAAAACCATATGTGAAAGCTATGAAAGCCCACCGGTTTATGTGAATGGCCAGAAGCTCCCGGGGTTTCCGTCTGACACGATTCAGATCAACACGACAGGGCAGGCCGGCGTTAATACGCTCAAAGAAGCGTATGTCTTTTATCAAGACTGCGTAGAAACCTTTTCGGCATTGGGGCACCCGATCAAACCGGATGCCCAGTTGCTTGATTTCGGAATAGGCTGGGGGCGAATTGCCCGATTCTTCCTGCACGAATTGCCGTTATCGAATGTCTATGGTGTTGATGTCATGAGTGAGTTCGTGGACATCTGCAAGAAAACATTCAATAGCGATAACTTTTTTGTCACGACACCATTTCCTCCAACCACGATACCCGATAATTCTTTCGACTATGTTGTTGGATATTCTGTTTTCTCGCACCTATCGGAAAAAGCATGTAAAGAATGGATGCACGAGTTTTATCGCATTACCAAACCCGGCGCATTGATCGCCGTGACGACACGCGGACGTCCATTCTTTGATTACTGCGAGTCACTGAAAGGCAAAGGACTGGGTGGATATTCCGAGGCCCTGTCAATGATGTTTGCTGACTTTTCCGAAGCTCGAAATCAATATGACCGGGGCGAATTTGTCCATTCAAATGCCAACGGCGTAACCGGTGGCGGGGCGATGACTTCGGAGTTCTACGGCGAGACATTCATCCCCGAGCAATATGCAAAAAATGCCTATTCAGACATGTTTACGCTGGAGCGTTTCTTGTACGACCCTGCGAGGCAATCGCACCCCATTTTGTTCTTCAGAAGAAAGTGACACGAGGCCAATAATGCGGATGGCTACGAGCGGGGCATGCAAAAGTGCAGATCAAGTGCGCATCCCTTTGGAGCTTGGGCATCCAGGTTCGGCATTCGTTCTGAGTATATGGATGTGTCGATTTACTCAAATGAACTTTCAATGATGGAGTCCCTTAAGGCACCAAGAGCATGGGCACAAATACTTCTTGGGCTTCTGATTCTGTTCGCGTTCGGATTGGCCATCCTTCCTGAGCAGAAGTCGGTATTGCTGACTTCCCCAGATGGCTGGTCAGTCCAGGCGCACGACAGCAGCCGGGTTTACCTGCGTGACTTTCCGGCCCAATTCCGTCAGATGCGACAATCTGCGGTTGATCTGCCTAGTGGACAGGTTTTCCGCACCTGGACGCCGGATCGCGGGATCGTTCCGCTGGACATTACATCTGCCCCATTCAAGCCAACACACTTCATGTCGGTGGCGATAACTGGCTCGAGCCGCACGCCGGAAGGTCTTGTTCAGGCCTACATCGAGTGCGAGGCGAACGGTCAGCGCCTGGAAATGTTTAAAGGAAGCGTAAACGTCAATGTGGCCGAAGCAATCGTGGTCACCCCCGGGAACTGGTGTCCGGGGGTAGCCAGAGTCAGGCTTAAATCGGCCGAACAGAATACCAATGTCGGAGTAGGTGACGTCTTTGAAATTTCATTTCTTTCGTACCTGAAATCCTCTTTCATCGGGCGCATACCCTACTTCATAACCGCGCTCGCCATGTTTTCATTTGTGATGTTCGCAGGCACCTCCTTGGCAACAAGGATGGGCTGGCATCACGACCCCCTGCCGCTTGCTTTGATTTCCCTGGGCGGTGCTTCACTCGGGATGTTCTATCTCGCCAGCTGCATGCCTGACAGCGGGCGATGGATCAGCATTGTTGTCGTGCTGGCGGCATCAGCAGTCGCTCTTGGTCTGGCTGGGCCCGAGGCGCGCCGTCGAACCGTGCATCAACTTATGCCCTATGCGCGGATTTGGGGCGTTGCCAGCCTCGTGTATTTTTCAATATTGAGTTTGGCCTACAACGGGCTGGGCCATTGGGAACCGAACTATCGCTTCTGGCCCGCAACCTGGTCGTCCGACAACGAGTTGCCCTGGATGTTTGCCGAGGCGATACGCCATGGCTGGGATTTGAAAGGGCTTTTTGGCGGTGGCTGGTTCCCGACCGATCGGCCGCCCTTGATGGCTGGCGCCCATCTGCTGCTGTCCGATGCTTTCGGGCTATTGCAGGCCCACAATGATGGCGATTATCTTCGTGGTTCGGCTTACAACGCTGCAGCGGTGGCCTTGAATGCACTCTGGGTGCCGGCGGTGTGGTGGCTGCTAAAAACGCTGGGCCAGGGACTGAATGATCACGGGCGGATGACCGTCCTGGTGTTTATCGCCTGCATCCCCTTCGTTTTGTTTAACACCGTGTATGGTTGGCCGAAGGCTTTTGGCGCGGCCTTTGCGCTGCTGGCGTTTGGCCTGGCTTGGCAGTCTCGCAATGCCGGCGCGGTTGTGTCTGGCAAGTCGACCATTCTGCTTTTCTTCGTGCTGGGCGCATTCAGCATGTTGGCTCATTCAAGTACCGCGCTATTCCTCGCGCCCTTGGGTTTGCTGTTTCTCACCTGGAACGTGCGCAGCAACACACGCGCTGTTCTCCTTGGGTTTGCCATTGCCCTGGCCTTGCTTGCCAGTTGGAGCGTGTACAAATTGGCCGTACTGTCGAGTGCCGACCCTGTAACGAAATATGCACTCACGGGAGACTACGGTTTTGGACATCCCGAGTGGTCGCTTTGGCAGATGCTGGCTGACCGCTACCGTGAGCTGGGTTTCTGGCAGTGGCTGGAGATCAAGAGAACCATGCTGCTCCAGGCGTTCTTGCCGCTCAATCACCCGGTCACGCAAATCAGTTTGAACGCGGATTTTGGTGCCGGCACAATCGACAAGTTGCGTGCATGGGATTTCATGCTGTTGTCAAAAGGCAATCTGGCGATCCCATTTTTTGCAGTGGTTGCCGCCTGGGTTGCGTTAAGCGCATTTGCATTGCGTCGAAGCGACGTGTTCCAGAATCAAGCGCCATTCCTGGTCTTGGCTGGGATCTCGGCCACCGCTTGGTTACTTGTCGTCCTTGGTTTTCTAGTTCCGCCGGTGCTGCACGTCTGGCCGCAGGCCGCAGTACTTGGCTTGGCACTTGGCGGCGGAGTGGTAGCGCAACAACGTTATCCCTTGCTGTTTAGACTGACGCTGATTAGCCTCATGGCCTATACCGGGGTCGTTTGGATTGTATCTCCCCTGCAATCCGCATTGGCCATCGACACGGAGGCCGGCTTGGTGCTTGCTGCGTTCGCCTCTTGGGGAGTGGTATCAAAATTGCTGCGCCCCTTGCGCAATGACCAACCTGAAATGAATGGGATGAATGCCCCGTCCTTCGGTTCGGTATTGACGGGCTCCCGTACTGATTTTCACTAACCTGCATTTGGTGCATGATTATTTGCCTCTCTCTCCGGTTGTCATATGTCCCCCCACGGATGACTTTCCAACTCTTGGGGATTTGAACCTTCGCCTGGAAAAAGAGCCGGGGTGGAAGCATGTCAGTGCAAATGGCTGTGAAGTGCTCTTGAAGACATCTGAAGTAGTATCTAAATTAATGGACAGTTCGCCAGTAGCCCGCACGCTTGTCGTCGACCTCGACGGCACCCTCGTCAATTCCGACATGCTGGTGGAGAACCTGTTTCTGTTCCTCCGGCTGTATCCGTTGCGGGTGTTTTCGCTTTTCTTCTGGCTGCTGGGGGGCAAGGCGCACTTCAAGCGGCAACTGGCGGACGCTGTTCTGCCCAGCGTGGATGACCTCCCCTATAACAAGCCCTTGCTTGCCTGGCTGCAGCAGCAACGCAAGGCCGGCTTCAAGCTGGTTCTGGCAACGGCGTCAGATATGCGGATTGCCCAAACGGTCGCGGATCATCTCGGTATTTTCGATGAGGTGATCGGCACGGAAAGCCATAATCTCTCGTCGCATCGCAAGCAAGCCGCATTGATCGAGCGCTTTGGCGAGAAGGGCTATGCGTACATCGGCAATTCCGCTGCCGACTTGCCGGTATGGCGTTCGGCTGCAGCCATTCATGTCGCCAATCCGGAGCGGGGCGTTCTCGCCGCTGCACGCAGGTTGGGAGACGTCGGGCAGGTTTTCGACGAGCGGCCTGCCTACCTGCGCACCGTCCTGAAAGCGCTTCGGGTTCACCAGTGGGTGAAAAATGTCCTTCTTTTTGTGCCTTTGCTGGCATCGCATCGCATTCTTGAGTGGCCCTTGCTGTGGAACGGTTTGGTGGCATTCATCGCCTTTGGGGCGTGTGCTTCCAGCGTTTACTTGTTGAATGACCTGCTCGATCTGCCGGATGACCGACAGCACCCGACCAAACGCAACCGCCCCCTGGCGGCGGGCACGCTTCCTATCCTGCACTCGCTGTTTCTTATCCCGGTTTTGTTGCTGGGAGCCTTCGCTTTGGCTCTGTGGCAGCTGCCGTTACTCTTCTCGGCGGCGCTTGCCGGGTATTACCTGTTGACGCTGGCCTATTCGCTCTGGCTCAAGCGCGTCGTCATGCTCGATGTCGTCACCCTGGCGATGCTTTATACGATCCGGGTGATTGCCGGCGCGGCGGCCATGGCATTGGTGGCCACCTTCTGGATATTGGCCTTTTGCATGTTCATCTTCCTCAGCCTGGCCTTCGTCAAGCGCTATACCGAGTTGCACGACGCGCGGCAAAAGGGGAAGAGGGATAAATCCGCCGGGCGCGGCTATTACCCTGCCGACTTCGAGTTGCTGGCGTCGCTGGGCGGGGCATCCGGTTATCTCTCGGTGCTGGTGCTGGCGCTGTATATCAACGAGGCGGCATCGGCCACGCTTTACCGCTCGCCCGAATGGATGTGGGCGGCCTGCCCGCTGTTGCTGTTCTGGCTCAGCCGCGTTTGGTTGCTGGCGCACCGGGGGCAGATGCACGACGACCCGATTGTGTTTGCCCTGCGAGACCGTGTCAGCCGCTGGATCGGGCTTGGGTTCATCGTGATATTTGCCTTGGCTGCGTTGTGAGCGTTCCCGTGCTTTCCTGGGGGCGCTATCCACGCCGGCCGCAGCAGCCGCATCCCGTGAATTGGGCTGACGAGGTGCCTGGGGCACTCGTCGAGTGCACCATTCAGGAAAATGAATCCGGTCACCCAGGCACGGGTGGCGCCCTGGCCTATGGCATGGGCCGCAGCTACGGGGATTCCTGCCTCGCTGCATCGGACAAGGTGATTGCCATGCGCGGCATGGATCGAGTTTTGGCGGCCGACTGGACGACTGGAATCATCACGGCCCAGGCCGGGCTGACGCTTGATGCGCTGATCCGTTTCGCGCTGCCGCGCGGCTGGTTTCTGCCTGTCACGCCCGGCACGCGTTTCGTCACCCTGGGCGGGGCGGTCGCCAACGATGTGCATGGCAAGAACCATCATGTGAAAGGCACCTTCGGCGTTCATGTTCGACGACTGGTGCTGTATCGCAGCGACGAAGGCATGCTGGCGTGCTCGCCCGACGAGCGTGCGGATTTGTTCGCAGCGACGGTGGGGGGGCTGGGTCTGACCGGAATTGTCGTTTCGGTTGAGATGCAATTGCGCCGGGTGACGTCGAACCAGATCGAACAACGCAGCATCCGGTTTGGCAGCCTGGATGAGTTTCTTGACCTCTCGCGCCAGCATGATCCGCATCATGAATACAGTGTGGCCTGGATCGATTGCCTCGCTACCGGCAAGCACGCCGGCCGGGGGCGCTACATGGCGGGCAACCATGCCAGCGATGGGCCGCTGACGCCTGCCCGAGCCAGCCGGCTGACGATGCCCTTCGATCCTCCGGTCTCGATGGTCAACGCGTTGACCCTGCGCGCCTTCAATACCCTTTATTACCACCGCCAGCAGGTCAGGGAAGTGCAGGGCCAGGTCGGCTATGTCCCCTTTTTCTACCCTCTGGATGGCATTCTTCACTGGAACCGGATGTATGGAAAAAACGGGTTCCAGCAGTATCAATGCGTGGTACCGCGCCAACATGCCCGCGAGGTCATCGGCGACGTGATGGCTATAATCGCCCGCAGTGGGACGGGCTCCTTCCTCGCCGTGCTCAAGCAATGTGGCGACATGGTTTCGCCGGGGCTACTCTCCTTCCCCATGCCCGGCGTGACGCTGGCGCTCGACTTTCCACAGCGGGAACCGGACAATTCCCGCCTCTTCGGCAAGCTGGATGCCCTGGTTCATGAGGCAGGTGGCCGCCTTTACCCGGCCAAGGATGCCCACATGAGCGCTGCCCACTTTCAGCTGGCCTATCCAGCCTGGCGGCAGGTGGAAGCCCTGCGCGACCCGCAACTCTTATCCCGATTCTGGAAACGCGTAACGCAATGACACAAAACATCCTGATTTTTGGTGCCACGTCTGGCATTGCCGAGGCCGTTGCACGCATTTATGCCGGCAAGGGCGCCCAACTTTTCCTGGTGGCGCGCAATGCCGAAAAACTGAATGCCGTGGCCAGCGACCTGTCGGCGCGCGGCGCAAGCGGAGTGAAAACCTTTGTCATGGACGCCAACGATATGGCACGGCTGCCGGAAATGCTGGACGCGGCGTGGAACGGGCTTTCCCGCATTGATTCGGCCTTGATCGCCCATGGCACGTTGCCGGACCAAGCGCTTTGCGAAACTGACACCGACTATGCCATACGCGAATTCAGAACCAACGCAGAAAGCGTGATTGCCTGCCTGACCGGTTTGGCGGCCCGATTCGAGAGTCAGGGCGGTGGCGTGATTGCGGTCATCGGCTCGGTCGCAGGGGATCGCGGCCGGGCGAGCAACTATTTATATGGCGCGGCCAAGGCTGCGGTGGACACCTTTGCCAGCGGGTTGCGCGGGCGTTTGTACAAGCACGGCGTGCATGTGTTGACCATCAAGCCCGGCTTTGTCGATACTCCAATGACAAAAGGGTTGCCCCTGCCCCAGGCCTTGGTCGTACCCGCCGGGAAGGTGGCCACCGATATAGTGCGTGCAATCGAAAAAAAACGGGACGTGATTTACACGCCCTGGTTCTGGCGGTTGATCATGCTGGTCATTCTGCATATCCCGAATGTGTTGTTTAAACGAGTGAGGTTTTGAATCCGGTTGAAGAATAACCAGGTCTTCCGGGTTCCAGAAAAAGACCTGTCAGTTCCCAGCAAGCACGGTCATAACGGCGACATCGTCAAGCGACTTAGCCCGTGATTTATCCGACAGCCGAAGTGTTAATCATGTTGATGACCAGCCCCTCTCCTACCTTTCCTTTCAAGATAATGGATACCTGAGTTGGTCATGCAAAAACCATTTTCCGGACCAAACAAAAGCTCCCGCCTGCTCAGTCGGTCATTCAACTGGGGCATGCAGGCCTTATTGCTTATCACGGTGGTATGCATGTTTGTGCCATTTTCTCCCGGCATGCCGGGAGAAGGCCTTGATCCATCCTGGGTCTTCGGGATGAATCAAGCTGTCGCTCAGGGACTGGCTTTTGGGCGCGACATTGTTTTTACATTCGGCCCATATGCATCCATTTACACAAAAACCTATCACCCTGCTACCGATCACCTCATGGTGGCCGGATCGCTGTACCTGGGCCTGTCATTTTGGCTCGCAGTTTTTCTTCTGACGCGAAACAGCAGAGGGTACCTGGTAGCTGCCTTATGGGCAGTCCTGGCTGGCCTGATGTACACACGCGACACCCTGTTGTTTATCTATCCCCTGCTCGTCGGAATCCTCTGCTTCAAGTCGATAAATTCGAACGAGCAAATTGCGTTCAATAATAAATTGACGCCTGCATTAACGTCAGTCCTGTTCATTCCATTTGGCTTGCTGCCCTTGATTAAAGGCCCCATGTTGATCATGTGCGGCGCCACTGGAGCCCTTGCTTTTGCACTGTTTGCGGTCAACAAGAGGTGGGGGCAGGCCGTTGCAGTCGTTGCGTCACCGATTGTCTCGATTATGTTTTTCTGGGTTGCATCGGGGCAATCGCTTGCGGACTTGCCGCAGTATTTCATTTCCATGGCGCCAATTATTTCCGGTTATACGGAGGCAATGGCGATCAATGGGTTTTTACATGAAATCATATTATTCATTGCCGCCGCAGCGGTTGCAATTTATGGGATATCAGGCACGAATGATTTAAACAAAACGAACAAAGCCTATCTCGTATTGCTATTTTCATGCGCATTTTTTCTGGTCTTCAAGGCGGGGTTTGTGCGACATGATGCGCATGCATTGCTTTCAAGCAACTTCATTTTTATCGGAACGCTGCTTCTGCTCATTTTGGCTAACGATTCGAAATGGAAGGTGGGTTATTTTGCTTTTTCCTTATCAATTTCGGCTTTTCTATTTTTTCTTGCCATTGCAACCTATTCCCTGGGCACGAGTTACATCAGATCCACTCTGGCACAGAAAAATATTGAAATAAGCGAATTTCGATCGTTAAACAGGTATGAGCAGGCAAAAACCCTATTCAAAATCATTGGGCCCGTAAAATGGGGGGCAACCATATGGCAGGGGATAAGATTCACATTCCCGTATACCTCTTCAGTGGACGGGATTGTGAGCCGATCTGCCAGAAATGGCTGGCTTGACGCCGAGTTCAACAACACCCTCAAAAATCTGGGCGCAAAAGCGAAATTTCCGTTGTTCGAAGGGACGACTGATATTTATTCATACAATCAGTCTGATTTGATTGCATCGGGTAACAACTGGAATCCGCGGCCCATATTCCAAAGCTACTCTGTCTACACACCTTCCCTGGTGCTCAAGAATAAAAATCACCTGCTTGGCGAAAGTGCGCCGGATAACGTTATTTTCGCGGTTGAACCTATAGACAGTCGAATTCCGTCGATAGAAGATGGTGCCAGCTGGCCTGTGCTTCTGACACGTTATCAGCCAGGCGCGCTAGAAAATGATTTCTTGTATCTGCACAAAAAGCCATTGACCGCCAAGGGCTCAGCTGTGGGCGAATCATTTATAGGAAAAGGCTCCTATTCGTTCGCAAGTGCGGTACCCGTTCCGAGCGACTCTGCCCTGATTTTTGCCGAAATAGCCATTAAACAAACTGCTATCGGGAAGCTGATCAACCTCTTATACAAACCCAGCCAGCTTCAAATCTCACTCAATCTTGAGAACGGCACGACCAGGACGTACCGAATTATTTCTGGAATGGCAAACTCGGGGCTGCTGATTTCCCCGTTGATCGAGAACACCGCTGAATTTGCTTTTCTCTATGGTGGAGCCGGATATTGGTCAGACAAGAAAGTAAAAACCTTTTCCATTGAGCCCGCTGGTGGAAAATGGCAATGGAAAAACGCATTCGAAGTCACGTTCAAGAAAGTACCCACTCCTGAACGGGTCGATATCTCAAAGCTGGTCAAACTTGATTCGGCAGCAGATGTGCCTGGAAATCGCAAGATCGTTATTGCGGAACATTGCGATGGCAGCATCGATTTTGTCAATGGGGTCTCGCCATCCCCCGCAAAATTCTCGACTTCACGCTTGCTAAATGTTCATGGGTGGCTGGCAAAGTCGGCCGATCAGGGACTCCTGCCTGAGTCTGTTCTCTTGGTGTTAAGTGATGGCGAGGGAAGAAAAATCTTTTTCAGCACGCGGCAAGCACCCCGGCCTGATGTGGGTGCGTTTTTCAAGAATCCAGCCCTGAGTTCTGCCGGTTTTGCATCCACCGTCGATGTGTCGATGATTGGCGGCGACTACCTGCTTGGATTGGCTTTTGCAGAAGGGGACCGCATTAAGATTTGCCCCCAATTCAAAATCCCCGGGACCTTTAAAGGGGCAACCTCTCATGAATAAAAAAATCATCTTGCCGGGCGGCGCCGGCCTCGTCGGTCAAAACCTCGTGGCCCGGCTGAAGGCCAGGGGCTACGACAACATCGTCGTGCTCGACAAGCACCGCACCAACCTGGAAATTCTGTGCCGGGTGCAGCCGGATATCATCGCGGAGTACGCGGACCTGGCTGAGCCGGGCAATTGGCAGCACCATTTCGAGGGTGCCGATGCCGTCGTCATGCTGCAGGCGCAGATCGGTGGCCTGGTGCATGAAGAGTTTGTGCGCAACAACATTGACTCGACGCAGCATGTGCTGGAAACAATGAAAACTTGCCACGTGCCCTATCTGGTTCATATCAGCTCGTCTGTGCTGGAGTCGGTGGCGGACGATTTCTACACCAACACCAAGCGCGATCAGGAAAAGATGGTGCTGGCCAGCGGCATCCCCAACGTGGTGCTGCGCCCGACCTTGATGTTCGGCTGGTTCGACCGCAAGCATCTGGGCTGGCTGTCGCGCTTCATGAAGAAGGTGCCGATCTTTCCCATTCCGGGGAATGGACGGTACATGCGTCAGCCGCTGTATGTGGGGGATTTCTGCGACATCATCATCAGTTGCATCGAACGTCAGACGCTGGGCGGCGTATACAACATCTCCGGGCATGAGCAGATCGATTACATCGACATGATTCGCGAAATCAAGCGGGTCACCCAGGCACGCACGGCCATCGTCAAGATCCCGTACGGGTTGTTCCATGCATTGCTCAGGATTTGGGCTTGGTTCGACCGCAACCCGCCCTTTACCACGCAACAGTTGGCGGCCCTGGTGGGCAAGGACGAGTTCGAGGTGATCGACTGGCCTGGCATCTTCGGGGTTTCGTATACGCCCTTTGCCAAGGCGATTGACGAGACGTTCAACGATCCCCGTTACGCCAAAGTGGTGCTGGAGTTTTGAAGATGGGCCAGCGCATTGCGGTCTTGGGCGCCGGGCCGATGGGCTTGGCCGTGGCCTACCAGTTGGCGCGGGATGGCCACCGCCCTGTCGTTTTCGAAGCCGACGACCGGGTCGGGGGCATGACGGCCACCTTTGATTTCTCCGGACTGGAGATCGAACGCTATTACCACTTCCATTGCATTTCCGATCATGCCTTTTTGCGAATGCTGGATGAATTGGGCATCGCGGACAAAATGCGCTGGATGCAGACCAGAATGGGGTACTGGTACCAGGACCGCTTGCAACCCTGGGGCAACCCGTTTGCCTTGTTGAAGTTCAAGGGCCTGGGCTGGCTAGCCAAGTTTCGCTATGGGCTACATGCCTTTCTCTCCACCAGGCGCAACAATTGGGGGCCGCTGGATCATGTCGAGGCGACAGGCTGGATCAAACGTTGGGTGGGTGACGAGGCTTATGAAGTGCTGTGGCGCCGGCTGTTCGATTTCAAGTTTTATGACCATGCCCACAACCTGTCGGCCGCCTGGATCTGGAGCCGCATTCGCCGCATCGGGCGCTCACGCTACGATCTGTTCCGGGAAAAACTCGGGTACCTGGAGGGCGGATCGGCCACCCTGTTGCAGACGATGAAGGCCGACATCGAGGCCCATGGCGGCGAGATTCGCTTGTCCACGCCGGTATCGCGTGTTGTATTGGAAAATGGCGCAGTCAAAGGGGTGTTGGTGGGCGCAGACCTGCACCCCTTCGACAAGGTGATCAGCACGGTACCCTTGCCCTATGTGCCACGTCTGATGCCGGACTTGCCCGAAGCGCTGCTCGATGCCTTCCGGTCGGTCAAGAATATCGCGGTGGTGTGCGTGATCGCCAAGCTGAAGAAGCCGGTGACCGGGAATTTCTGGCTGAACATCAACGACCCGGAAATGGATATCCCGGGCCTGGTGGAGTACACCAATCTGCGCCCGTTGGCCGGGCATATCGTCTACGTGCCGTTTTACATGCCGGCCGAACACCCGAAGTATCAAGAGGCGGATGACATATTCCTCGACAAGGTGCGGCGATACCTGTGCAAAATCAACCCGGAGCTCAATGTATCGGATTTCCTGGAACTGCGCGCCAGCCGCTATCGCTATGCCCAGCCGATCTGCGAACCCGGCTTTCTGGAACGGCTTCCGCCCGTTGCTTTGCCGGTCAAGGGCTTGTGGTTGGCCGACACCTCCTATTACTACCCGGAGGACCGGGGCATTTCAGAAAGCATCGATTTTGGCAGGAGCATGGCGCGGATGGCGACGGCGTGATCAGGCACTTTCTCAGCGCCCAGTTCTTGCGGTTTTTGTTTGTAGGCGCCACAGCGGCTTTGATGAATTGGCTTGCAAGATATTGGTTGAGCAACTGGCTCACCTTTCCTGTTGCGGTGGCTTTTGCCTACATCATCGGAATCGCCGTTGCCTTCGAACTCAACCGAAGGTTCGTGTTCCCAACGTCAAATCGGCCCTTGGTCAGGCAGGCCAGAGATTTCATTCTGGTGAATGCGGCATTTTTCCCTGTCGTTTGGCTCGCTGCCCTGTTGTTCAAAAACTTGCTGCAGCATTTTGGCGTGAGCGTATTCGTCGAAGGAATTGCACACGGCCTGGCTATTGCTTTGCCGATGCTGATGACCTTTTTGATTTACAAATTTATTGCTTTTGGGAGTAAGTAAATGCAGAACGGGCAGGAGTTGGCGGATCTCTACCGCATTCGGTTTGAGCGGGACTTCCTGCCTAGAAAAAGAGCAATCTGGCGGGAACTGTGCAAGGGATTTTTGCAGGGCTTCATCAAGCCAGGCGCGACTGTTGTGGATGTGGCCTGCGGCTATGGCGAGTTCATCAACAACATCAAGGCCGGGACCAAGATAGCCGTTGACCTGAATCCGGATACGAAAAACCACCTGAGTCCGGATGTGGAATTTCATGCGCTGTCAGCTGATGACATTTCTGCCATTGGAGAAAGCCGGGCAGATGTGTTGTTCACCTCGAATTTTCTCGAACACCTTCCTGATAAAAAGGCGCTAAACGGATTTCTTGAACAGGTTATGTCCGTTCTAAAACCGGGCGGACGTTTTTTGATTCTTGGCCCGAACCTGCGGTACCTGCCAGGCGAATATTGGGATTTCTATGATCACCATCTCGGCCTGACGCACCTGTCCCTGAGCGAAGCTTTGGAGTTAAAAGGGTTCCGGATTGAGAAGTGCATCGACAAATTCTTGCCTTACACGACGCAGGGGGCTTTGCCGACTCACCCTCTGCTGGTGAAGCTCTATTTGATGTTTCCTCCGGCTTGGCGCTTATTGGGAAAACAATTCTTCATTGTGGCCACTAAGCCTGCATGAAACTGCGTAGTGCCTTCATTGCATTCTGGCTGCTGACCCTCGCGTATCTGGGCCTGCTGTTCTGGATAGATCAGGGACGAGGCCAGTTTTCCGCCGTGGGCGACATATATGCGGTTCTGCCACTATTACTGCTGTGTACCCTGGCTGCGCTCCTTTTTCGCTTTTGGCGCTGGCATTGGTTGCTTGTACGCGCAGGTTTCAGATGCAACCTTGCCCCGGGCGTGCTTGCATATTTTGCGGGCTTTGCCTTTACCGCCACCCCCGGGAAGGTGGGCGAGCTGATTCGGATCCGCTACCTGCAACCATTGGGGGTTCCAGCTTCCACCGTCATTTCAGCTTTTGTATTTGAACGGGCGCTGGACTTGATCGTGGTTCTGGGGATTGCCATGCTGGCGGCCTGGCACTGGGAGGTGTTCCCGTTGGCAGCGGGGTTTGTATTTTTTGCGCTTACAAGCGTGGTGGTGCTGGCCAGGAATCCTGCGCTGCTTGATCGATTGGCTGAGTTTCTTCGCGGAATGCACTTTATGCGCCCGGCCCACCTGGTTGACGTGCTTAAAAATGGCCTGGTGCATGCCGGGAAGTGGTTTACACCGCTTGATCTTGTCGTTTCCATCGCGTTGGGCGGCTTGGCCTGGGGCCTGACGGCCTTTGCCTTCATGGTATTGCTTGGCCATCTGGGCGTGAACTTGCCGATACTCCAGTCACTGTCGCTCTACCCTGCGGCGATGCTGGCGGGCGCGGCTTCGATGCTTCCTGGTGGAATCGGTTCTACCGAGGCCGTGCTTGTTACACTGCTGGCAGGCTTCGCTGTGCCTCTTTCGACAGGCGCGCTCGCTGCGATCGGCATTCGCCTGGCAACGCTCTGGTTTGCCATGCTGCTGGGAATCGTCGCCATGTTGTTGCTTGCGCGAACCAGGAACTTGTAATGCCGATGGTCACCGTCATCATCGTTAACTGGAACGGCGGCGATTTGCTGCGACGGTGTCTGAGCGACCTGTTGCGGCAGACCGTGCCACCGGCGCGAATTCTGGTGATGGATAACGACAGTTCCGATGGCTCAGCGGAGAGGGTAGCGGGCCTGCCGGGGGTGACCATGCGAATGCTTGGCGGGAATTTGGGGTTTGCGGCCGGGAATAACCGGGCATTTGCTGAATGCGACACGGAATTTGTGGCGTTACTAAACCCGGATGCCTTTCCCGAGCCCGACTGGCTGGAAAAACTGTTGGCGGCGGCACGCGCGTACCCGGATGTCGCAGCATTTGGCAGCCGACAGATGGCCGAGGAGGTGGATGGGGTGGTCGACGGACTTGGCGATGTGTATCACCTTTCCGGACTGGTTTGGCGGCGGGGGCACGGGCGATCGCTGGAACCGTCCGACCTGGTTCCTTGCGAGATCTTCTCGCCCTGCGCCGGTGCGGCGCTATACCGCCGGGCGGCCCTGGCTGAGGTCGGCGGTTTCGACGAAGACTTTTTCTGTTATGTCGAGGACGTGGACCTGGGTTTCCGTCTGCGTCTGGCGGGGTATCGATCCCTGTATGTGCCGGATGCGGTGGTGCATCATGTCGGCTCGGCCACGACGGGCGGCCAGCATAGTGATTTTTCGGTGTACCACGGGCACCGCAACCTGGTGTGGACTTATGTGAAGAATATGCCGGGGTGGTTATTCTGGGCGTTTCTCCCCGCACACCTGCTTCTGAACTTTGTCACACTGATTCATTTCACCCTTAGTGGGCAGGGCCGGGTCATCTGGCGCGCAAAACGGGACGCCTTGACGGGCATCCATGGCATGTGGCGCAAGCGGAAACAACTGCAAGCGATGCGGCGGGCTTCGTTGACGGATATCTGGCGCGTGCTGGATAAGCGCTTGATTCCATGAGTGACGAGCTTACCTGTCAGGAATGATCATGAACCTTATGCATGCAGAGCCCCGCTTGCAGCCGCAGATTCAGTTTTTCAAGCCCAAGCCCATGCCCATATGAAATCAATGATTGGTTTGTAAAAGATCTTGTTTGCACTTCGAAATCCCATGAACCCCTACGTGGATACTACAAGCGTGTGCATTGGCTGGAAATGGCTGTCTAGGCGGGATGGTCGGCAGGACTGTCAAGTCGCGCAAATCTGATCAAGTTCTTAATGAAAATTATTTTGCTATCAAGAAAATGCTGGCGATGGCTAACCATGCGTATCAGGGGAAACCCGGTGGCGGTCAGGATAAATGCCCCGACTGAAGACGCACTCTTCGCGGAGTTCGTGAGGGCGCACCTGGACCGGCAAGCCTATCTGGAAGCCTATCCGGATGTGCGGTCGGCGGGGATTGATCCCGTCAAACACTGGCTTGATGCCGGCATGGCCGAGGGTCGATCCTTCTTCCCCGATGCGACTTTTTACCATGGTGACCGCGCACGACAGGTAGAGGGCGCGCAATGGCTGCAGTTTTCCTGGTTAGGGAAACCGGTGGCGGTCAGGATAAATGCCCCGACTGAAGACGCACTCTTCGCGGAGTTCGTGAATGCGCACCTGGACCGGCAAGCCTATCTGGAAGCCTATCCGGATGTGCGATCGGCGGGAATTGATCCCGTCAAGCACTGGCTTGATGCCGGCATGGCCGAGGGTCGCTTCCTCTATCCAGGTGCGACCGTAGTCTATGGGGATATTGCAGGCCGGCTAGGCAACACGAATTGGAAGCGCTTCATCTGGCGCGGCATTCCCGTTGCTGTCCGGACCATCACACCGCTCAAGCCATCCTTGATCGCACAGATCAAGGCACAGGCTCGCCATGACCCAACCGTGCTGGCCGCCGGTGCTTTGGCTATTGACAGGCTGCGTCAGGTCGACGGCCAGGATCTACTCGGGCGTGGCGGCGTGGATGTTCGCAACATCTTCGCTGCGATTCCAGAACGGCCAGATGCAGTGGTATTGATGCCGCTACTTCGTGTGGGTGACGCAGAACAATTTGCAGCGAATTTGGTTGGTGCGCTATCGGCACTGAAATACAACAACATCCTGGTTATCGTAACGGATGACACTGCCAAGACGGCCATCGGCTGGAAGTCGCTTGCCATCCTGTCACCGCTCCAGGCAGCACATGTAATGTTTTGGCGAGATGTTTGTGGTTTCAATTGCAAAGACCCACAGTATCTTGCGCGGTTGTTAAATTCTTTGCGCCCGTCCCGAGTAATTGTTTTAAACAGTCGTATCGGTAACGACATGACTGCAAGGTCCGGCCGAGGTCTTTCTCAGTTCGCAAAACTCTACAGTATCTATTTCAGCCTTGGCGTACGGGAGCTTTGCGCGCCTGCTGGCGCACGCTGGCCATATCGGACGCTTCCATTCTCCTTGGCGCTTACTGACAATGCGGAAATGGCTGTCACCTTGCGCCGCCAATGGGGCGAACTCCAGGGGCCTGGCATTTCAGTCCTCCCGCCTCGGCTGCAACCTGCTGAAGATCGAATTTTCTCCGCGCGCCTGATGGCGCGCCAGACACGCGTGGAAAATGCGGCTCGCTCTCTTCGCTGGGTTTGGGTTTCGCGCGTTGAGCCATCCAAGGGCACGACCATCCTCGCTGAGTTGGCGAGCATGCGGCCAGCAGATCATTTCGATCTTTTTGGGTCGGTCGAAGGCGACCTGAACGAAGTGGGATTAACACGTCCAAACATCACACATCGAGGCTGTTTGACCGATATATCCTCGGCAGACTTCACGGATTACGATGGTTTTCTGTTCACGAACATATTTGAAGGCATGCCGAATATAGTGCTCGAGATGAGCCAGCATGCAATCCCCATGGTGCTGGCTGATGCAGGGGGGGTGCGTGATACATTCGACGACAGGTCAGTGCATTTTGTGGCGCATGGCCACGACACGCATTCAGCCGCACAAGCTTTTGCACATGCCCTGGATGGCGTGGCAGCACTGACACCCTCAGCAACACTAGTTTTGGTTGAAGCAGCACGTGTAGCGGCGCTCGCGCGACATGCGCCAGAGGTTTACCTCAAAAACGTAGCCGACATATTTGAAGTTTCAATTAATCATGTTTGATCTTACCGCCACGATCATTTTTCATCGTGAAGGAGCTTTCGCCCTGCCAGCGCTTTCCAGCATGGCTGAACTCGTATCTGCGGCGCGTGAAGCGGGCATACGAGTCGAGGCGCGTGCCGTTCTCGACAACGCTGATGACCTGACGCGTCGACTGGTTGCATCGCGGGGCGCCTGGCTCGACGATGTCGAGGAGGTGTCTTTTGGGGATTTGGGCCTGTCCCGCAACAAGGGGGCACAGTCTGCAAACGGGAAATATCTGGCCTTCCTGGATGGTGACGATCTTTGGGGTTCAGAATGGTTGCGGTTGGCTTATGCGGCTGCAACAGCACCTGATGCACCAACAAATGCCATTTGGCATCCGGAAAGCCTGTTTCTTTTTGATTGGAACGATTTCGATCGACATTCTGTTGGTCAACGGCCACGTCATGACGCGCAGTCATTCCATTATTTCAACCACCCTGGCTTAGACTCTGATTTGGTATTGAATACGCTATTTCTGGAAAGCATTTGGTCTGCAAATGTATTCGCAAAACGCTCACTCCATCTTCGCCATCCTTATAAAGCCGCTGACAAAGAAACCGGATTGGGTATTGAGGACTTGTCCTGGAATATCGAAACGGTTTGGGCCAATATCCCGCACCGGGTGGTATCAGACACTGTTCATTTGATTCGGGTAAAGGAATCAGGCTCTCTCAACCAAAAGAATGCCGCTGAAGGATTGCTGCCCTATCTGCCGGATCATGCCTGGCCGAAATTGGGCGTCCGTTAGCTGTGGTTGCCCGCAACACTGCAGTGATCAATGACATGGTTGAACACACTGGAAGGCCGCCGGTCTCGGCTGTCGTTGTAAATTACAATGCCGGGCCTCTTCTGGCAGAGAGCATCCGCGCGGCCCTGCCCCAGGTGATGGAAGTTTTGATCGTCGACAATGCTTCAAGCGATTCGAGCATTGAATTCTGTGCGCGCCAGTTTGCTGACGAGCCTCAACTTAGAATCCTGAGCAACCAGGTCAATCTTGGTTTTGCTGCGGCCTGCAATATTGGTTTTTCCCAGGCCAAGGGTGATTTCGTGCTGTTTTTGAATCCCGATACCCGGCTGGATGAAGAGGCTGTTGCCGAGTTGTTGCGAACCTTGCAGGCTGACCCGACGGCGGGCATGGTGGGTGGTTTGCTGGTGAATCCGGATGGAACCGAGCAAGGCGGCGGGCGCCGCGCGGTACCCACCCCCTGGCGATCTTTTGTACGGGCTTTTGGGTTGAGCCGCCTGGCTAACCGTTGGCCGAAGTTGTTTTTTGATTTCCACTTGCACAAGCAGCCGCTGCCGGATCAGCCCATCGAGGTGGAGGCCATTTCCGGCGCCTGCATGCTGGTCAAGCGCGAGGCGGTTGTCGATGTGGGCGTGTGGGACGAACATTATTTTCTCCACTGCGAGGACCTGGACTGGTGCATGCGTTTTCGCCAACGGGGCTGGAAGATTCTGTTCGTGCCTTCGGCGCGGGTGATGCACGCGCTGGGTGCGTGTGGACGCAGCCGCCCGGTTTTCGTCGAGTGGCACAAGCACAAGGGCATGATGCGGTTTTATCGCAAGTTTTTCCGGCATCAGTATCCCGGGGGGTTGATGTGGCTGGTGGCGCTGGGGATTTGGCTGCGGTTTGGCCTGGTCGCCGTTTCCCACACGGCGAGGCGAGTCGCACGCAGGCTGGGACTGATTCGTGACTGAGGCCGTTTTTGCAGACGGGGTCGGGGTGCTGGGGGCAAGCAGTCTTGTGGGCGAATGCCTGATGCCTTTACTGAAACAGGCCGGTTGCCGGGTCGTGGCTTTTTCCAGGCGCGAGCGTGTGCGGGCGGATGATGGGACGGAATGGGCGATCTTGCCAACAGCGGGATTGTCTTCGCCACCGGCTCAGCTTCCAGCGGACAAGGGGCATCTGCCACTGTGGATCTGCGTTGCGCCGATTTGGGTGTTGCATGAGCATTTCGCCTTGCTGGAGGCGCATGGAGCGCAACGCGTGGTGGCGCTGTCTTCCACCAGTCGATTCACCAAGGATGATTCCTCCGACCCGGAGGAGCAGGCCGTAGCACGTCGCCTGGCTGAGGCCGAGGCGCGTGTGCAGGCCTGGGCGGAAGATCACGGCGTGGAATGGGTGATCCTGCGCCCGACGCTGATTTATGGCCTGGGGCGGGACAAGAACATTACCGAGATCGCCCGCTTCATCCGGCGTTTTGGCTTCTTCCCCTTGTTCGGCAAGGCCGACGGCCTGCGTCAGCCGGTTCATGCACAGGATGTGGCCAAAGCGTGTCTGGCGGCTTTGCTGGCGCCTGGTGCGGCCAATCGCGCCTACAACCTTTCCGGCGGCGAGACGCTCCCTTATCGTGACATGGTGGTTCGCGTCTTTGCGGCACTTGGTCGCCCGCCGCGCCTGCTGTCCGTGCCCTTGTCGGCTTTCCGCCTGACTGTTGCCCTGCTTCGCCGGCTACCGCGTTATCGGCACTGGACGGCCACCATGGCCGAGCGCATGAACCGGGACCTGGTGTTCGATCATGGTGAAGCGGCGCGGGATATGGCATTCAAGCCGAGGGGGTTCGTGTTGTCGGTGCAGGATGTAATGACATGACCACGCTTGAATGGATGACGGGCTGATTCGCCGTTGTTATCCGATTTACCGGCCTGCGTTGGGCAATGCTGGAAGCGCATCTTCATCTTGAGGATGCTGGGGGCATTAACAAGCGCCCTGCCCGTTTCGGTGCGCCAGGCTCCTATCAACCAAACTCGACCCAAACCGGCTGATGATCCGAGGCCTCGGTCGCGGCATCGATGCCATGCGCCCTGAGCCGGCCGGCGAGCCCATCGGTGACAAAAACGAAGTCGAAACATTCGGGCTGACTAACGAAATCGACCGGGTGGATGCCGACCGTGGGCGCATGAGGCTCGCCGGGATGAAGCACCGTCCAGGCATCGCGAAAGCCCGGTTCCCCGCCGGCGAATGGGGCGAGGATCAACGATCGCTCGGGTGCTGAAGCCGGGAAGTTTAGGTCGCCGCACAGCAGTGCTTGTGCAGGCCGGGGAAATACCTCGAAGGAGCCCCCTTCTTCCTCAACTAATGGCGCACGAGCCGACATGGCGCAGGCCTCGGCATGCAGGCGGCGGATGGCTTCGATCTGGGCCTGGCGCTGGGCTTGCGAGTAATACTCGAGATGGGTGGTCAGCACGCGCAACGGGCCGACGTCTGCGCTGACCACGGCTTCGACCAATACCCGCTGCATGCTGGGCACGTCGGACTCGGCCGGCCACGGCAGCAGATGCCGCCACACCTGGCCGACGGGGAGACGGGAAAAAATGACGTTGCCGAACTGGCTGCGGCCGCCGCGGCCGTCCGGCACATCGGTCGCTGGCCCGTAGACCGGGGTGTAGCCCGGTAGGCCGGCGGAGAGTTCGGCGACCTGATCCTCGCCGCGGCTGCCGGGCAGGCCGGGGAAGTTGACTGCGACTTCCTGCAGGCAGATGACGTCGAAGTCGCCCCGTTGCCGAATGGTCTGCAGGATGCGCGGCAGGTCGACCCGGCCGTCCAGCCCGCGGCCCCACTGGATGTTCCAGCTCAGCAGCTTCATGATCTGTCTCCTTCGGCGGGCTTCCTGTCCTCAGGATAGCCAAACCCGGGCATCGATGCAGGTGAGGCCCCTGGAATTTTCGGGTGCAATGCCACTCTCACTCTCAGCCCTGCCTCACGGAAACCCTTGTGGAGGCAAGGCCTTGGCCCTCCGACTTTGCTCAGGGCAGGCGCAGGCAAGCATTGCCGCACGCGGCGCGAGGGATTAAAATGTCGCACTTTTCGCCTGAATTTTTAGCGGCTTGCCCCTGTGGGCAGGCCGCTGTTGCCTGAGCATACGTAACCATGGAACGACAACGCTGGCTGGACGGGACGCTGTATTCGCCCGATTTTGAACAGGATAGCTGCGGCTTTGGCCTGATTGCACAGATGGACAATCAGCCCAGCCATACGCTGGTGCAAAACGCCATCGGCTCGCTCGCCTGCATGACGCACCGCGGCGCGATCGCTGCGGACGGCTTGTCGGGCGACGGTTGCGGCCTGCTGTTCATGAAGCCGGATGCGTTTCTGCGCGCGGTGGCGACCGAGGCCGGGTTTGCCCTGGCCGAACTGTATGCCGCCGGACTGGTGTTTCTGTCGCGCGACGCCGCGCCGCAGGCGCAGGCGCGTGCCACCCTGAAAGCCGAACTCGAGGCACAGGGCTTGGTGGTCGCCGGCTTCCGTCTGGTGCCGACCGATTCCGGTGTGTGCGGTGAATCCGCGCTGGAATCGCTGCCGCATATCGAGCAGGTGTTCGTCAACGCAGCGGCCACAATGAGCGCGGACGATTTCGAGCGCAAGCTCTACATCGCGCGCCGCCGCGCCGAAAAGGCGCTGGAAGCGAGCGATCCGGTGTTTTATCTGCCGACCCTGTCGTGCCGCGTCATCAGCTATAAAGGGCTGGTGATGCCGGACAACCTGCCGGTGTTCTACCCCGACCTGAGCGATGCCCGTTTTGCTTCCAGCCTGGCGGTGTTCCACCAGCGCTTCTCCACCAACACCTGGCCGCAGTGGCGCCTGGCGCAGCCGTTCCGCTATCTGGCGCACAACGGCGAGATCAACACGGTGCAGGGCAACCGCAACTGGAGCCGCGCGCGCGAGCAGAAATTCGCCACCCCGCTGATTCCGAACATGGACGACATCCGTCCCATCGTCGGCACCCGGGGCTCCGATTCGATGAGCCTCGACAACATGGTAGAAGGCCTGGTGATGGGCGGCGCGGGCCTGTTCCGCGCGCTGCGCCTGGTGATTCCGCCGGCGTGGCAGAACGTCGAGTCGATGGACGCCGACATCCGCGCCTTCTACGAATACAACTCGATGCACATGGAGCCGTGGGACGGCCCCGCCGGCATCGTGCTGACCGATGGTCGCTATGCGGCCTGCACGCTCGACCGCAACGGCCTGCGCCCGGCGCGCTGGGTGCTGACCAAGGACCGCATCCTGACCATCGCCTCCGAAGTCGGCGTGTGGCAGATCGACCCCGCCAACGTCGAGCGCAAGGGTCGCGTCAAGCCCGGCCAGATGATTGCGGCCGACCTCGAGACCGGCCGTCTGCTGATGCCGGAAGACATCGACAACGAACTGAAGGGCCGCCAGCCCTACCGCGAATGGCTGAAGTCCAGCGCGGTGAAGCTGGATCTGTCGATCAACCAGGATGCCGACCTGCCGGTGATGGACGCGGCCAGCCTGCTGACGCACCAGAAGCTGTTCAACGTCAGCTTCGAGGAACGCGACCAGATCATCCGCGTGCTGGCCGAGGACGGCGCCGAGGCGATCGGCTCGATGGGCGACGATACGCCGATGGCGGTGCTGAGCCAGAAAGTGCGTTCGCCGTTCGACTACCTGCGCCAGCAATTCGCCCAGGTCACCAACCCGCCGATCGATCCGATCCGCGAGGCCATCGTGATGTCGCTCAACACCGCCTTCGGCCCCGAACGCAACCTGTTCGAGGAAAGCCCGGAACACGCGCACCGGGTGGAAGTGCACACCCCGCTGCTGTCGAAGGAAGCCTTCGACAAGCTGCTGAACCTGAACGACCCGGCATTTGCCCCGACCACGCTCGACCTGCAGTACGATCCGGCGACGACCACGCTGGAAGCCGCGTTGCAGGCGCTGACGGCACGCGCCGTCGATGCCGTGCGGGCAGGCAAGGTGATTCTGGTGTTGTCCGACCGCAATATCGCCAGGGAGCGCCTGCCGATTCACGCGCTGTTCGCCGTCGGCGCGGTCCACCATGCGCTGATCGCCGCCGGTCTGCGCTGCAACGCGAATATCGTCGTCGAAACCGGCACGGTGCGCGACCCGCATCACTACGCCTGCCTGATCGGCTACGGCGCAACCGCCATCTATCCCTACCTCGCCTACCAGGTGATCGGCGAATTCGTCAAAACCGGCGAGATCAAACCCAACCTCGACAAGGCGCTGTGCAACTTCCGCAAGGGCATGGACAAGGGCCTCTACAAAGTCTTGTCGAAGATGGGGATTTCGCTGGTGGCGAGCTATCGCGGCGCGCAATTGTTCGAAGGCGTCGGGTTGCACGAAGACGTGGTCGAGCTGTGTCTGAAAGGCACGGTATCGCGCATTTCCGGCGCCCATTTCGACGACTTCGAATCCGACCAGAAACTGCTGCACAAAACCGCGTTCAATCCGCTGCGTCCGCTGTCGGCCGGCGGCCTGCTCAAGTTCATGTTCGGCGAGGAATTCCACGCCTACAACCCGGACGTGGTGCAGCAACTGCAAAAAGCGGTGAAGGAAGGCGACTACGCCGAGTTCAAGAAATACTCCGCGCTGGTCGACACCCGCCCGGTGGCGATGCTGCGCGATCTGATGAAGCTGAAATCAGGCGCGGCGCCCATCCCGCTGGACGAAGTCGAACCGCTGGAAGCCATCCTCAAGCGCTTCGACTCCGCCGGCATGTCGCTGGGCGCGCTGTCGCCCGAAGCGCACGAGGCGCTGGCCGAGGCGATGAACCGCATCGGCGGCCGCTCCAACTCGGGCGAAGGCGGCGAGGACCCGAAGCGCTACGGCACGTCGAAAACCTCCAAGATCAAGCAGGTTGCCTCCGGCCGCTTTGGCGTGACGGCGACCTATCTGGTCAACGCCGAGGTGCTGCAGATCAAGATCGCGCAGGGCGCCAAGCCCGGCGAGGGCGGGCAATTGCCGGGCGACAAGGTGTCGCCGATGATCGCCAGCCTGCGCCACTGCAAGCCCGGCACCCCGCTGATCTCGCCGCCGCCGCACCACGACATCTATTCGATCGAGGATCTGGCGCAGCTGATTTTCGACCTCAAGCAGGTCAATCCCGATGCACTGGTGTCGGTGAAGCTGGTGGCCGAGCCCGGCGTCGGCACGATTGCCGCCGGCGTGGCCAAGGCCTATGCCGACCTCATCACCATTTCCGGCTACGACGGCGGCACCGGCGCATCGCCGCTGGCGTCGGTCAAATACGCCGGCTCGCCGTGGGAACTCGGCCTGTCCGAAGCGCAGCAGGTATTGCGCGCCAATGGTCTGCGCGGCCGCGTGCGGGTGCAGACCGACGGCGGCCTGAAGACCGGCCTCGACGTGGTGAAGGCCGCGATCCTCGGCGCCGAGTCGTTCGGCTTCGGCACCGGCCCGATGGTCGCGCTGGGCTGCAAGTATCTGCGCATCTGCCATCTCAACAACTGCGCCACTGGCGTGGCGACGCAGAACGAAAAGCTGCGCAAGGACCACTTCATCGGCCTGCCCGAGATGGTGGTCAACTACTTCAAATTCGTCGCCGAGGAAACGCGCGAGCTGATGGCGAGCCTGGGCATCCGCCAGCTCACCGACCTGATCGGCCGCACCGACCTGCTCGATGTATCGGCCGGCGATACGCCGCGCCAGGGCCGGCTGAATCTGGCTGCGCTGTTGTCGCAAGGCAGCACCCCGGCCGACGCGCCGCGCTTCTCGCAGCAGGAACGCAACCCCTCGTTCGACAAGGGCGAGCTGGCCGAACAGATGGTGGCCGACGCGCTGGTCTCGATCAAGGCCGGCAAGCCGATTGAACTCGCCTACACCGTGCGCAACGTCAACCGCTCGATCGGCGCGCGCCTGTCGGGCGAAATCGCCAAGGCGCACGGCGGCCGTGGCCTGCCGGACGACACCCTGCGCATCCAGCTGACCGGCTCGGCGGGGCAAAGCCTCGGCGTGTGGAATCACAAGGGCCTGACCATCACGCTGGAAGGCGATGCCAACGACTACGTCGGCAAGGGCATGGGCGGCGGCCGGCTGGTGATCTACCCGCCGCGCACGGCCACCTTCGATGCGCACCGCAACACGCTGATCGGCAACACCTGCCTGTACGGCGCCACCGGCGGCGAACTCTATGCCGCGGGCATGGGCGGCGAACGCTTCGGCGTGCGCAACTCCGGCGCGCTGGCAGTAGTGGAAGGCATCGGCGACCACGGCTGCGAATACATGACCGGCGGCACCGTCATCGTGCTGGGCGATACCGGCCTCAACTTCGGCGCCGGCATGAGCGGCGGCATGGCCTTCGTGGTCGACGATACAGGCGATTTCATGGCCAAAACCAACAAGGAAATGGTCGAACTGACCCGCATCACCAGCGACGAGACCGAGCCCTATCGCGTGTTCCTCAAGGCGCAGACCGAGCGCCATCTGGCGCTCACCGGCAGCGCCCGCGCCAAGGCGCTGCTGGCCGACTTCGACGCCACGCTGGCGAAGGTCTGGCTGGTCAAGCCGAAGCGGATTTCGATTGAAGACCTGGTCGAGGATATTCCCGGCCAGTCACGTGAAGCAGTGAGTGCATGATGGGTGACGTATTCCAGTTTTTGAAGCAGGCGCGGCGCGACGGCGAGAAGACCGCCGCCGAGGTGCGCAAGCACGAGTTCCGCGAAATCTACGCCAAAATGGACACCGGGCAAGCGCAGGAGCAGGCCGACCGCTGTCTCGCCTGCGGCAATCCGTATTGCGAGTGGAAGTGCCCGGTGCACAACTACATTCCCAACTGGCTCAAGCTGGTGACCGAAGGTCGTCTGTTTGAAGCGGCGGAACTGTCGCACCAGACCAATTCTCTGCCCGAAGTGTGCGGCCGCGTCTGTCCGCAAGACCGCCTGTGCGAAGGCGCCTGCACGCTGAACGACGGCTTCGGTGCGGTGACCATCGGCCAGGTCGAGAAATACATTTCCGAAGAGGCGTTCAAGCAGGGCTGGCGGCCGGACATGTCGAACGTAGTGCCGACCGGCAAGAAGGTCGCCGTCATCGGCGCGGGACCGGCAGGTCTCGGCTGTGCCGACATCCTGGCACGCAACGGCGTGAAGCCGGTGGTGTTCGACCGCTACGACGAAATCGGCGGCCTGCTCACCTTCGGCATTCCCGAATTCAAGATGGAAAAATGGGTGATGACGCGCCGCCGCGACGTGCTGGAAGGCATGGGCGTCGAGTTCCGCCTCAACACCGACATCGGCAGGGATGTGTCGATGCAGTCCCTGCTCGACGAATACGACGCCGTGTTCATGGGCATGGGCACCTACACCTACATGAAGGGCGGCTTCCCCGGCGAAGACCTGCCCGGCGTGCTGGAAGCGCTGCCGTTCCTGATTTCCAACGTGCGCAAGTGCCTCGACCTGGCCAAGCCCGGCGAAGTGTTCCACGACATGAAGGGAAAGCGCGTGGTCGTCCTCGGCGGCGGCGACACCGCGATGGACTGCAACCGCACCAGCATCCGTCAGGGCGCGGCCTCGGTCACCTGCGCCTACCGCCGCGACGAGAAGAACATGCCCGGCTCCAAGCGCGAAGTCGGCAACGCCCGCGAAGAAGGCGTGCAATTCCTGTGGAATCGCCAGCCGGTGGAAATCGTCGGCGAAGGCAAGGTCGAAGGCGTCAAACTGGTCACCACCGAACTCGGCCCGCCCGATGCGCGCGGCCGCCGCACCCCAGTGGTGGTGCCCGGCTCGGAAGAAATCATCCCGGCCGACCGCGTCATCGTCGCCTTCGGCTTTCGCCCCAATCCGCAACCGTGGTTCGAGCTGCACCAGATTGCCGTCGACCCGGGCGGCCGCGTCATCGCCCGGGGCCAGCAGCACGCCTTCCAGACCGCCAATCCGAAAATCTTCGCCGGCGGCGACATGGTGCGCGGTTCCGATCTGGTGGTGACTGCGGTGTACGAAGGGCGCGAGGCGGCGAAGGGGATTCTGGCCTACCTCGATCTGCTGTAAGCCGCCACCTGCGGGAAGGCGACACATAAAAAGGCCGGAGGCATGTGCCTCCGGCCTTTTGCGTTCAGCCCGCCAATCAGAATTTGTAGCTGTACATCAGCTGCCAGTTCACCTGACTGTGGTCGATCGTCATGCCGCCATTACCGTAAGGAGGGGGAAGGCCAGTACCTGTCACCGACACTTCCGGCACATAGCTCAGGGCGATATTGAGCTCGGACTGCTTGTTGAAGGCATAGCCGAAGCCCGCCGTGTAGTGGTTCTCCATGATCGCCGGCCACAGGTAATTGACGAACTGATCCGGGATCGGGTTCTTGCCATGGTTGTAGCCGATGCGGCCGGTGAAGGCTTCGCTGAACTGGTAGGACAAGCCCAGCGCCAGCACGATCTGGTCGTCCCAGTCCTGCTGGAACGGAGCGACGACGGTGCCATTCTGGTAAATGGTCACGGTATTCATGCTGCTGCCCCACATCACGTCCTTGAGATCAACTGCGGCCATCAGCCGCTCGCTCGCCTGCCAGGCCAGGCCCAGCGCGAGGGTGGGCGGCATGTCGAAGCCTTCCACCTTGTAGGCACCGGCCTTGAGATCAGGCAAGTTACTGGCGGTCTGGTACACGCCGCCGACCGTGAGTGCGTCGTTGAGCTTATAGGTGAAGCCGAGCTTGGCCGCCAGACTGTAGCCCTTGGCTTTGCCGGTGAAGTCGCTATCGTCCTTGAAGTTGATATCCTTGGTTCCATCCCCATTGAGGTCGGCGACCAGATCCATGCCCCCCCACACGAAATCGACACTGCCGCCCACGTTGAAGCGTTCGGACACAGCATAGGCCAGCGGGAAGATCACCCGGCCCACGCTCACCTGCGCCATGTCGCCATTGGCGTACTCGGTGCCCATGCCGCCCTGCCCGTAGATGCCTACACCATACGCCAGCTTGCCCTGCTTGATCACGTAGCCAATGGCCGGCATGTAGAAGGCATCGGCCTTGGAGGTACCCATGGGAGTCGTCACATCCGGGCCGACAAAGCCGAGCATCACGTCCACCCGACTGCCCTCCGCCATCAGGCCCAGCGTGGCCGGGTTGTTCGCCAGCGCGGCGCTGCCGTTGTCATAGGCCATGGACGCTCCGCCCATGCCCGCGGCGATGGGACCATAGCCTTCCATGATCATGCCGTTGGTGGCCATGGCCATGCTGGGCACAGCCAGTCCTGCCGCGGCAAGCGTGGCCGCGAGTTTATTCAGTTGCATCGGGGTCTCCTTGAGGATGCTAGTTATTGATTTAGAAAAACCTAAAATTCTAACCTACTAACGTACCTCGCTTCCCACACTTGAACCCTGCCTGGTGAATCGCCGCCACGCCTAGGTAGCCATTGCCGGACGATCTGACCGCCTGGTCGCGGTTGCATAACGTTAGCTGCGGCAAACATGCCGCTTCCACAGCCCCCTACAGTGCAGTTGTCCGCTGGGCAACCCAACCACAGCGACATCCCTCAACTGAACAGGAGCGACACCATGAAATGCAATCCGATGAAAAAAACCTTGGCGTTCCGGCACTCGGCAGCCTGGGGCTGATGGCAGGTGGCGCACAGGCCAGCCGGGATCGTGGAGTGGGTCTTCCGCCGCAGCCGATCACCAAGCCACGGCCCGCGACACCAAGCCTGCTAAAATGCCGCCTTTGCATCCTGGCCATGTCTGATGGCTACACCATGTCCGCCCTCAAGAACGATACCTTTCTGCGCGCGCTGCTGCGCCAGCCCACTGACTACACGCCGTTGTGGCTGATGCGCCAGGCCGGACGCTACCTGCCGGAATACAACGCCACCCGCGCCCGCGCCGGCGACTTTCTGACCCTGTGCAAGACGCCCGATCTGGCGACCGAAGTGACGCTGCAACCGCTGGCGCGCTATCCGCTCGACGCCGCGATCCTGTTTTCCGACATTCTCACGGTGCCCGACGCGATGGGGCTCGGTCTCTATTTCGCACAGGGCGAAGGCCCGCGCTTCGAGCGCCCGCTGCGCGACGAATGGGAAATCCGCGATCTGACCGCGCCTGATCCGAACGACAAGCTCGGCTATGTGATGGATGCGGTCAAAAGCATCCGCCGCGCGCTCGACGGTTCGGTGCCGCTGATCGGCTTTTCCGGCAGCCCTTACACGCTGGCCTGCTACATGGTGGAAGGCGGCGGCTCGGACGATTACCGCCACATCAAGACCATGCTGTACAGCCGCCCCGACCTGCTGCACCGCATTCTGGAAGTGAACACCCGCGCGGTGACCGACTACCTCAACGCGCAGATCGAAGCGGGCGCGCAGGCGGTGATGATTTTCGATTCCTGGGGCGGCAGCCTCACCCCGCACGCCTACCGCGAATTCTCGCTCAGCTATATGGAGCGCATCGTCGCCGGGCTGATCAAGGAGCGCGACGGTCGCCGGGTGCCGAGCATCGTCTTCACCAAGGGCGGCGGCAACTGGCTGGAAGCGATCGCCGCGATTGGCGCCGACGCGGTGGGGCTGGACTGGAGCACCGACATCGGCGAGGCGCGCCGCCGCGTCGGCGACAAGGTGGCGCTGCAAGGCAACCTCGACCCCAGCGCCCTGCA
>JBAVFD010000113.1:0-34294 GCA_049588075.1 Thiobacillus sp. | reverse complement strand
TTGATGTGCGCTTCGCAGGACTCGGTGGTCAGGAAGAAGCCGGTGCAGTCGATCACCAGGTCAGCGCCCACTTCGTTCCACTTCAGGTTGGAAGGATCACGCTCGGCGGTCAGACGGATCGTCTTGCCGTTCACGACCATGTTGCCACCGTTCACGGCGATGTCGCCGTTGAAGCGGCCATGCACGGAATCGTACTTCAGCATGTAAGCCAGATAGTCGGGGTCGAGCAGGTCGTTGATCGCGACGATCTCGATGCCGGGGAAGTCTTTTGCCACAGCGCGGAACACCATGCGGCCGATGCGGCCAAAACCGTTAATACCAACTTTGATTGCCATTTTGCAGTCTCCAGTGAGTTGAAAATCTTTGTTAGGGGCTTAGGAGTTGGGGACCAGGAACCAGGGAAAGAGCGCGGGCGCAGCTCACACCGCCCCTGGCCCCTCAATCCTGGCTCCTGGTCCCTTAGCTATTACAGAACGCTCTTGACCGCCGCCACGACGGCCTCGGTCGTGATGCCGAAATGCTTGTACAGCGCCGGAGCCGGAGCGGATTCACCAAAGGTGTCGATGCCGATCACCGCGCCTTCCAGGCCCACGTACTTGCGCCAGAAGTCGGTGACGCCGGCTTCGACCGCGACACGCGGCAAGCCCTTGGTCAGCACGCTGGCCTTGTAGGCGGCATCCTGGCGGTCGAAGGTGTTGGTCGACGGCATCGATACCACGCGCACCGGCACGCCTTCGGCAGCCAATGCATCAGCTGCCTTCATTGCCAGTTCGACTTCGGAGCCGGTGGCGATGATGATGGCCTTGGCGCCGGCGGCGTCCTTCAGCACGTAGCCTCCCTTGGCGATGTTGGCCAGGGTCGCGGCATCGCGCGCCATGAACGGCAGGTTCTGGCGGCTGAGGATGTGGCAGGTGGGGCCATCCATGCGCTCGACCGAATGTGCCCAGCCGACCATGGTCTCGACGGTGTCGCAGGGACGCCAGACGTCGATGTTGGGGATCATGCGCAGGGTGGCGGTCTGCTCCACCGGCTGGTGAGTCGGGCCGTCTTCGCCGAGACCGATCGAGTCGTGGGTGAACACGTGGATCACGCGCTGCTTCATCAGCGCGGCCATGCGGATGGCGTTGCGCGAGTATTCGGAGAACATCAGGAAGGTGCCGCCGAACGGCAGCAGGCCGCCGTGCAGTGCCATGCCGTTCATGATTGCGGCCATGCCGAATTCGCGCACGCCGTAGCTGATGTAGTTGCCGGGCTTGCCGTGACGCACCGGGTGACAGCCTTCCCAGTTGGTCAGGTTGGAACCGGTCAAGTCGGCCGAACCGCCGAGGAATTCGGGCAGCGCGGACGCCAGCGCGTTGATCGCGATCTGACTTGCCTTGCGGGTGGCGACGGTCTCGGCCTTGGTGTTGATCGCGGCCAGTTTGTCGGCGACGTGCGCCTTCCAGTTGGCGGGCAGTTCGCCCTTCATGCGGCGCGCGAATTCGGCGGCCTCGGCCGGGTAGGCTTTCTTGTACTCGGCAAACTTGTTGTTCCACAACGTTTCCAGGCCCTGGCCCTTGGTCTTGGCGTCCCAGCCGGCGTAGATGTCGGCGGGGATTTCGAACGCCGGGTGATTCCAGCCAATATGCTTGCGCGTGGCTTCGATTTCATCGTGGCCGAGCGCTGCGCCGTGCACGTCGTGGGTGCCTTCCTTGTTGGGCGAACCCTTGCCGATGATGGTTTTGCAGCAGATCAGGGTGGGCTTGTCGGTGCTGGCCTTGGCTTTCTGGATCGCGGCTTCAAGCGCCACCACATCATGGCCGTCCACGCCAGCGATCACGTTCCAGCCGTAGGCTTCGAAACGCTTGGCGGTGTCGTCGGTGTACCAGTTTTCGATGTGGCCATCGATCGAGATGCCGTTGTCGTCCCAGAACGCGATCAGCTTGTTCAGCTTCCAGGTGCCGGCCAGCGCGCAGGCTTCGTGCGAGATGCCTTCCATCATGCAGCCGTCGCCCATGAACGCATAGGTGTGGTGGTCGACGATGGCGTGGTCGGGCTTGTTGAATTCGGCGGCGAGGATCTTTTCCGCCATCGCCATGCCGACGGCGTTGGTGATGCCCTGGCCGAGCGGGCCCGTGGTGGTTTCGACGCCGGGGGTGTAGCCGTATTCGGGGTGGCCCGGGGTTTTGGAATGCAGTTGGCGGAACTGCTTGAGGTCGTCCATCGACAGGTCGTAGCCAGTCAGGTGCAGCAAGGAATAAATCAGCATCGAGCCGTGGCCATTCGACAGCACAAAGCGGTCGCGGTCTGCCCACTTGGGGTTGGATGGGTTGTGGCGCATATGGTGATTCCACAGCGTTTCTGCGATTTCCGCCATGCCCATCGGGGCACCGGGGTGACCGGACTTGGCTTTTTCGACGGCATCCATCGCGAGCGCGCGGATGGCATTGGCAAGGTCGTTACGGGTTGGCATTGCGTTCCCTTATGGCTAATGAAAACTGGCTGCGACAATCGCCCCGAAACCGCCTCAAGACAGTTTGAGCAAGATCGTGCAAAAACCCCGATTATCCTTCAGCAGGGCAGGCGGAGGCAAGCCGCTGATCGAAACCGGGAAAAAGCTGGGCTGTCAGTCGCTTAAGCGAAAAAGCGCGCGTGACGCATGAACTGCAGGCATTCAAATATTTCTATTCGGATGTTGAATGGATTGATGGCGTGGTTTGCGGGCACGCAGATCGCGCCACTGGAATGCGGTCCGGGTTTCAGTCTGCCCATATCACGCGCATAAAAAAACGGGAGCCGAAGCTCCCGTTTTAACAGTCAGCGTGCAACTATTTAGTGTGTTACTTGCTCAATCTTCGCACCCCACAACTCGACACGGCGATTTTCAGCACGGCCTGCTTTGGTGGCGTTGCTGGCTGCCGGACTGGCTTCACCGTAGCCTTTTGCAGTGATGCGATCAGCAGGAGCACCCTTCTTGATCATTGCATCACGCACGGCATCCGCACGGCGCTGCGACAGCTTCAAGTTGTAAGCATCCGGACCCGTGCTGTCGGTGTAACCCTTCAGCTCGAATTTCTCGCCTGCCATTTTATTGACGTGGGCGACAGCCTTGTCGATTTTCTCGTCTGCAGCCGGCTTCAGCGTAGCCTTGTTGAAGTCAAAATTCACGTCGCCCAGAACCACAATCGGTGCCTCGGGAGCAGGAGCAGGAGCGGGAGCAGGAGCGGGAGCGGGAGCGGCAACGACAGGCGGGCAACCGTCGGGGGTTTGTGCGTAAACCGTGGGACACTTGTCTACGGAATCCAGTACGCCATCGCCATCGGTATCGATTTCACAACCGAGGGCATTCACTTTCATGCCAGCCGGCGTGCCGGGGCACTTGTCGGTCCAATCCTCAACGCCATCCTTGTCCGCATCTTCGATCGCGCAGGTCTTGTCCAGCAATTGGCGGCCAGGGCAGCCAATCGTGCGGACAAGTTCTTTACCTGTGGTGGACGGCACCTGAACCGCATCCGGAGCATGAATGGTTTCTGGCTTATATACGCCCGCACCGACGTTGGAAGGATCATAAAAATAGGGGTCGGCGGCCTGGGCATTGACGGCGCCTACAGAGATCAAGGCGGTGCTGAGCAAGCTGAGAACGAGGGAGGTACGCATTATTAGACTCCTGTCATTGAAAAAATAAGCTTCGGTAATTTGTCGCGTGTTGGCCCAGTCTTTGCCGCCAAGGCACGCTTGACAATGCAACTATAGCGCCATGATTGCGCGTTTCAAGCAATTTGCAGCGAATGTAACCGGATTTGATGCCCGCAGATAGCCCGGAAGGAATTATTTGCACAGTTTGTTACATTGTCGCCACACTGGGCTGGACATTTCTGCCCGTCACCCATGCGGCATATCGTTCGGCCCGTTCCATCCCTGCAATGCAGTTCTGACCCTGAACTGCACGCTCGGGGCCGGGCACGAATTTCATGCCTCTCAACGCAGGTGATCGGGGGTCTCGAGCGGGCTGCGCGGCGTCTGTTCGCTGTGCTGTTCGGGCTGATACCAGCCGAGTTTTTCGCGCAGCTTGACCACGTTGCCGACGATGATGAGGGTGGGCGCTTTCAAGCCTGCGGCGGCGGCGAGTCCGGGCAGCGTGGTGAGCGTGCCGGTGACGACGCGCTGGGTCGGCAAGGTCCCGTGCTGAATGATGGCCGCCGGGGTATCGGCCGTCAGCCCATGCTTGATGAGCGCCTCGCACAGCAACGGCAAGCCTTTCAGTCCCATGTAGATGACGATGGTCTGGTCGCGGCGGGCGATCCCTTCCCAGTTCATGTTGAAGGTGTTTTCCTTCAGGTGTCCGGTGACGAAAGCGACCGATTGTGCGTAGTCACGATGGGTGAGCGGAATGCCCGCATACGACGCCACCCCCGCCGCCGCCGTGATGCCCGGCACCACCTGGAACGGCACGCCATGTTCGACCAGGGTTTCGATCTCTTCGCCGCCCCGGCCGAAGATGAAGGGGTCGCCACCCTTGAGGCGCAGCGTGCGCTTGCCTTCCTTGGCCAGGCGCACCAGCATGAGGTTGATTTCTTCCTGCGGCACGGCGTGATCGTCGCGCTCCTTGCCGACGTAGATGCGCTCGGCATCGCGGCGACACATGTCGAGGATGGGCTGCGAAACGAGGCGGTCATGAACAATCACGTCGGCCTGCTGCATCAGCCGTAGCGCACGGAAGGTCAGCAGATCGGGATTGCCAGGACCGGCACCAACCAGATACACCTCGCCCCGACTGACGTCGTGGGTCGCGGCATTCCGGATCATGTCCTCCAGCCGCTTTTCGGCCTCGGCATCGCGCCCGGAAAACATCATTTCCGCGACGGGCGAAAGGAACACCTTTTCCCAAAACGCCCGGCGCTGTTCCGGCTTGATTGCCGCACGCACACGGTCCTTGTAGCGCCCGCCCAGCGCGCTCAGACGGCCATAGGCGGCGGGAATCATGGTTTCCAGCCGTGCGCGCAGCATACGCGCGAGCACCGGCGATTCACCGCCGCTGGAGACGGCTACCATGATCGGCGAACGATCAATGATCGACGGCAGGATAAAGCTGCACAGCGCAGGTTTGTCGGCCACGTTCACCGGGATGTGGCGCGCGCGCGCCGCATCGGCAATACGCTGGGCGGCAGCCACGTCTTCCTCGACCACGATCACAGCGTCCTTGCCGTCGAGCAGCGCGGGCGCAAAAGCATCTGCGACGCGGCTGACGTTTTCGCTATGCGGCAAACGCGCCCAGCCTTCGTGCAGGTGCGGGGCAGCGACCGCAACGTGCGCACCCGCGCGCAGCAGAAGTTCGGCCTTGCGTGCGGCAGTTTCGGAACCGCCCACCACCAGACAATGGCGGTCGCGCAGATCGAGGAAAATCGGCAGATAGTTCATGGCTTACTCGGCGGGTGCGGCGTCAACGTTATCTTCGGCGGAATAAGGCGGGATGAAGATGAAGCGCAGGTCGCCTGGAGACATTTCGACAAAGTCGAGCGTGACGCCTTGCAGGTAGGGCGTGCTGGACGCCGCGATCAGCAGTTCGATGCCGTTGACCACGAGGTGTTCGTCGGCCTCGCGCTCCTGGTCGAAGCCCATGCCGTAGTTCACGCCGCCATCGTCCTCCTGATAGGCTGCGACACGCAGGATCATATCGAACACGTCGGGATTGTTGTTGGCGACGCGAATCTGCGCGGCGGCGGCATCGGTGATCTTGATCATGAGTATGTCCTTACGAAAATGAGGCTGCGCGCGCCTTGTGCGCGCGCACCTGGTTCAAAAACGGCGCAATCCAGCCCAACGCGCCGGTGCCGCGACGATGAACGTAGCCGGCCAGCAGTTGATATTGCTGATAGCCGTCATGCTGGCCATCAATGCCATGGCCACGCATCACCTGATAGGCGTATATGGAGTCGGCAGGCAGGTTTTCCAAGCTCGAATAATGAAATTCGTGCGCCGGAATGCTGGCGGATTCCTGCCAGCGGTCGTCACCGGTCGGTTGCAGACGCGCATAACCACGGCCAACCGGCCGTTCGTGCATCACGGTGTCGCCCGGCACCACGCCGACCATCTGCCGGGTCTGTCCCTGCCAGCTGAGGCTCCTCGACAGATACATCAGCCCGCCGCATTCGGCATAGGTGGGCAGCCCGGATTCGATCGCCTGGCGTATCTGCGCGCGCAGGGCCGAGTTGGCTTCAAGCTCCGCCATGAACATTTCCGGAAAGCCGCCGCCGATGATCAGGCCGTCCACTTCAGGCAACGCCTGTGCCTGCAATGTATCGATGTCGATCAGTTCCACGTTGCCGGCACGCAGACTGTCGAGGTCCTCGCTGTAATAAAAACCGAAGGCCTGATCGTGCGCGATGCCGATGCGCACGCGCTCGGCGGGCGCCACCGTCTCGACCAACCGTGGTGCACAGACTGCCGGCGCACTGTCGGCTATCGCCAACAAACGCACCAGATCGACCTGCTCGGCCACGCGTTCGCCCACATGCTGAATCCGCACCTGGGCAACATCCTGCTCGTTGGCCGGCACCAGTCCGAGATGACGCTCGGCGATCTGCATGCTGGCGTCGTGCTGCACCGCGCCGATCACCTCGACGTCGGTGTAATGCTCGATCACCGCACGCAGCTTGGATTCGTGGCGGCTGCCGCCCAGGTTATTCAGAATGACGCCGGCGATACGAATGTCCGGATCAAACGCCTGATAGCCCAAAATCAGCGGCGCCACCCCGCGCGTCATGCCGCGCGCGTCGATCACCAGCACCACCGGTGCGCCCAGCAGTTTGGCGAGCGCCGCATTGCTGTTGCTGCCGTCGAGATCGAGCCCGTCATACAGACCCTTGTTGCCTTCGATCAGACTGATGCGCGCGCTGCTTGCCGCGTGTGCAAACTGCTGCTCGATTTCGTCGCGCTGCATCATGTGGAAATCGAGGTTGTAGCAGGGACGCTGCGCCGCCATCCCCAGCCACAGCGGGTCGATGTAATCGGGACCTTTCTTGAAGGGCTGCACCGCGTGGCCACGCGCGTGCAGCGCAGCACACAAGCCAAGCGTGAGCGTGGTCTTGCCGGACGATTTGTGGGCAGCCGAAATAAAGACGCGAGGCATCAGAGCCTCGCGCTTGGGTGATTCAGTCAGAATGGCTTGCGGGTTCATGTCTGACGACCCCCTGCCAGGCGGCGCCTGGCAGGTTCATGCGTTCAATGTTCCAGCTTGGCGACGGTAACGTCGTCCAGGCTGGCTGGCAGCAGGCGCAGCACCTTCACCGCAAAGGTGGTGGCCAGCAATGCAATCGCCACGCCACCCAGACCGAGGAACAATTCAGGCATGCTGGGCGAATAGCTGTGCACTTCGCCGTCAAAGAAGCTGCTCTTTTCGGTCAGGCCGGGGAACATGTCCAGCGGATAAGCCTGGGCGCCGATGATGGTGACATACATCTGCGCGACGCCGCCCAGGATGATGAGCGCACAGGCAATCATGATCCATGCGCGCTGCCTGCCCAGCCCCGTCAGCAGAATCAGCAGCGGCAGCACGCAGCCGATAACGATCTGCCCGACCCAGAACAGCGTGGTGAAGATACCGCCATCGCGCAGGATGAAGGCCTCGACGCTTTGCATCTTGGCAAAATAGAGGTTGGTCAGGTGATACACCACGACGAAATACAATACCGCCGCCACGAATACCGCCAGCAGACTTTTCAGACGCAGCATCACCGCATCGCCCAGCGGGCGTCCGGTCCAGGCGTAGGCCGCGGCCAGCACCATCAGGTAGATCGCCAAACCGTAGGCAAACGACATGATGATGAACATCGGCGCCAGCATCGCGGTACCGTACAGTTCACGTGCGATCAGGAAGCCGAACAGCGAGCCGGTACCGGTCGTCAGAATCAGACGCCAGATGAATGCCGCCGTGCCCGCCGCTTTGGAGTAGGCCTTGACGCTGCGATCCAGCATGGTCCACAGGTAAGCGCCCACCAGTCCGAAGAAGCCGGAATACAGGAACACGTTCCAGGTGAACATCGACTTGAAGTTGAAATGCGTCATCGCCACGATCAGGCGGTCGGAGCGCCCCAGATCGAGCACCAGCACCAGCAGGCCGCCCAGCATCAGCGCCAGCGCCAGAACCGCTGACAACGGTGCCAGCGGCTTGTACATCTTCTGGTTGAACACCGAGGCGATCGAGGCCACATTGAGCGCCCCCGAAGCCGCCACGATCAGGAACACCGCGAACACGTGCGGCAAGCCCCAGACGATCTGATTGTCCATGCCGGTGATGACATGACCATGGTGATGCATGGTGTTCCAGGCCAATGCGCCGAACAATACAAAGAGGCCCAAAGCCCCGAACAGCAGCCAGTATTTCATGCTGCTGCCTTCTACTTCGCGGAAGGTAATGCTTGCCATGTTGATTTAGATTCCGTGATAGCGAACGCCGAGGTTGAGATTCAGGTCGGCACGCACCTGCTTGGTTGGCAGCTCGTGCAGGCGCTTCGAAATCTCGCTTTCAGGATCATTCATGTCGCCGAACAGCAGGGCATTGTGGCCCGCAGCGGTACAGGCTTCGGCACAGGCGGTGTTGCCATCGCCACGGTCGATCTTCTGCACACACAGGGTGCAGGATTCGACACATCCCATGCCACGTGGCACATCTGCCTTCTGGGTATCGTTCAAGGATTCGTGCACCAGCGAACGCGCTTTATAAGGACACGCCATCATGCAGTAGCGACAGCCGATGCAGGTGTGGCGGTTGACCAGCACGATGCCGTCGGCACGCTTGAACGATGCTCCAGTCGGGCAGACGTCCACGCAAGGCGCCTCGTCGCAGTGCTGGCACATCATCGGCAGGTTGGTTTCCATCTGCGTCAACGGATCCTGCAGTTCCAGCTTGCGAATCCACTGCGGTGCCTGCCTGGGATGCTGGCTCTTGGCTACGGGGGTCCAGCCGTTTTCGGTGCTGCACGCGGTCACACAATCATCGCAGCCGGTCGCGCATTGGGTCGCATCAACCAGCATGCCCCAGCGCACTGCACTGCTGGCAGCCTGATCTTCGGACCGGCCATGCGCCACTTCGATCAGCATGACGCCAGGGGCAATGGCCAGCCCCGCAGCAGTCGCCGTGGCCGCGCCGACAAAGCGGCGTCGCTCAGGAGAACTCGGTGTGTTTTCAGACATCGATTTCAGCTCGCTCATTTGGCAACCCCTGCCATCTCTTCCGGGCTGACCTTGCTGTTTGCCTGGGCAGCCAGTTGGTGAGAATAGTGTGCCGTTTCAGCGTTCAACGGATGCATCGCCATTGAGCCTTGCGGCTTGGTGGAGTGGCAATCGAAACAGTCAATTTTCACCGCTGCATAGCTGTGGCAACTCACGCAGAAATCCTCCTTGGCGGTCGCCACACTGCCCGTCTTTTCACTGGCGTGGCAGTTGATGCACTCCTTGAGGCTGTACTTCTTGGTGCGAACACCCTGAAGCACAGTCTCATCGCGTTGATGCATCAGCAATTTCATGTGGTTGCGCCGCATGTAGTCGTTTGGCTCCACGCAGTGCTCACCCTTGACGGCCTTGGTGATCGTCGGCTTGGGCGCGCCACCGGCCTTGGGCTGGTCTTCCGACCCGGCCCAGGCCAAGGCGGCGGTCGTCAGCGCGACCACGCCCAGCGCCAGGAGGCGTTTCATCTTGCCTGCCATGTTTAGTCGCCCATGCCCATGACGATGTAACCGGTCGGGCAGACGTCAGCACAGATATGACAGCCGATGCACTTGCCATAGTCGGTGTCAACATAACGACCCACGGTGGGGTTGTCTTTCTTCTTGACCTTGAATACGGCGGTCTGCGGGCAGTACACCACGCAGTTGTCGCACTCGAAGCACTGGCCGCAGGACATGCAGCGCTTGGCTTCATCAATGGTTTCCTTCTCGGACAGCGCGTGCAGACGCTCTTCGAAGTTGCCCAGCGCGCCAGCCTTGTCGAGCACGGTCACATCGCGGATATGACGCTCGACTGCCGGGAAGTGGCCGAGGAACAGCTCGTTGTGCGAAATGATGTGGCGTGCCGAGCGGTCTTCGAAATTGTGCAGCAGGTCCTTGCGCTCGGAGGTGCCCCATTCCTGGCCATGAATCTCGTGATACTCGTGGCCGGTTTCCAGCCATTTACGAATCTGGTCGAAGTGGTGCACGTCCACCTTCGGACGCTTGTCGAGTTCCTTGCCCTTCAGGAAGGCATCGATGCCATCCACTGCGATCGAGGCGTGGCCGATGGCGGTGGTCAGCAGGTGCGGACGCAGCACATCGCCGCCGACGAAGACTTTTTCGCTGCCGGGGAAGCGGAAGTTCTTGTCGGCTTTCATCAGGCCGTTGTTGTTGTTGAACTGCTCCAGGCCGGTGAAGTCCACGCCCTGGCCGATCGCGGAAACGATCAGGTCGGCGGGGATGTCGCGCTCGGTACCTTCAACCAGCTTGGTTTCCTTGCCTTCCATCACGAAGTCGGAGACGCGCAGTGCGGTTGCACGGCCACGCTCGTCCACCACCACGGCAACCGGGGTCACACCGCCCAGGATTTCGATGCCTTCCTGCTGGGCATGCTCGATTTCGTGCTTGTTGGCGTTCATCTTGTCGATGGTGGCGCGCGACACCAGCACCACTTCGGCGCCTTCACGGGCGGAAATGGAAGCGACGTCCTGTGCCATGTGGCCAGCAATCACGGCTTCCGGACGATCATCATGGGTGCCGGACTTGGTCACGTTACCCAGACGACGGGCAACCGTCGCCACGTCGATCGAAGTATCACCACCACCGATCACGACCACGCGGTTACCGACGTGCTGCAGGCGGCCTTCGTTAAAGGCACGCAGGAAGGCCACGGCGGTCACGCAGTTGGGCGCTTCAGCGCCGGGAACCGGCAGCGGACGACCCGCCTGGGCACCCATTGCCATGAAGATCGCGTCGAATTCCTTGTCGATGGCATCGTAGCTGACGTCAGTGCCCACGCGCGTCTTGAGGCGGGTCTCGACGCCCATCTCGATAATGCGGCTGATTTCCGAATCCAGCATTTCACGCGGGGTACGGAAGCCCGGGATGCCATAGCGCATCATGCCGCCGAGTTCTTCGTGCTCGTCGAATATGGTGACGCCGTGACCGCGCAGACGCAGCTGATAGGCTGCTGCCAGGCCGGCCGGGCCGGCGCCGATGATGGCAATTTTCTTGCCGGTCGACGCAGCGGCTGCGGTGAATTTCATCTTGTTTTCAATGCCCCAGTCGCCCACGAAGTGCTCGACCGAGTTGATGCCCACGTGATCTTCGACCATGTTGCGGTTGCAGCCGGATTCGCACGGCGCGGGACACACCCGACCCATCACGGCAGGGAAGGGGTTGGCCGAGGTAATGCGCTCGAATGCGTATTGCTGCCAGGTGACGCCTGCGGGCGGCTTCTCGATGCCGCGCACGATGTTGAGGTAGCCGCGAATGTCTTCACCTGCCGGGCAGGAGCCCTGGCAAGGCGGCGTGGAGAGCACGTACTCCGGGCACTTGTGCGTCCAGCTGGACTGGAAAATCTTGTCCTGAGAGGAGCGGAAGTCCGCCTCCGTTTCGCCATCCTTGTAGCGACGCCATGAAACGCCTTCGGTTTTTGCTTTGTTCGTCGTGACAGCCATGGTGGTTCTCCTAACGCTTACGTAACTAAAGATAGATAAATCGCAATCAGCCGCTTACTGAACAATTCAGTCCAGCTTGATCGCCTTGCTAACCAATTGATGCACCCCGCCCACCATGCTCATGTCGAAGCCATACTTGGGCAAAACCTTGGTGAACTGCGCCTTGCAAATCGCACAGATGGTGGCCATGAAATTGACCTGGTGTTCCTTGACCACATTGTTCAGCGCCGTAGCACGCGGCAACGCGCCCTTGACCCGGACTTCCATCAGATCGTCGGTCAGCAGGCCGCCGCCACCGCCGCAGCAGAAGGTGGATTCGTAAATGGTGTCGTCCGCCATGTTGTGGAAATTGTTCACCACCGACTTGATCAGCTCGCGCGGAATGGTGAACTGGCCGCCAGGCTCGGTGCCCATGCGCGAGGCGCGCGCCACGTTGCAAGAGTCGTGATAGGTCACCACCAGGTCGTCGTTGAGAGACGGATCAACCTTGATCTTGCCGGACTTGATCAGATCGTTGGTCAGTTCGCAGATGTGCTGCGGCTGCGGATAGGTCGGATCCAGCTGCTTCTGCAGCTCGATCGAGAACGGATCGTTGGCGCCGTAGCCAATACCCGTCAGGGTATTCCAGAAGCTATAGGCAACACGCCAGGCGTGACCGCATTCGCCGACGACGATCCGCTTGACGCCGAGTTCCAGCGCGGCGTCACGGATGCGCATGGCGACCTTGCGCATGGTTTCGTAGTTGCCATTGAAGAGGCCGAAGTTGCCAGCCTCCGACGCATGCGAAGACAGGGTCCAGTTGATGCCGGCAGCGTGGAACACCTTGGCGTAGCCGATCAGCGATTCGACATGCGGCTCGGAGAAGAAGTCGGCGGACGGCGTAACCAGCAGCACTTCCGCGCCTTTCACGTCGATCGGCATTTTCACCGCCACACCGGTATCGGCTTCGATGTCTTCTTCCAGGCCTTCCAGTGTGTCTATCAGAGCCGGACCAGGCAGGCCGAGGTTGTTACCGATCTTCTGAACCTTGCCCAGAATCTCGTTGGAATACTTCTGTCCCATGCCGACGTGATTGAGAATCTCACGGCCAGCCATGGTAATTTCAGCGGTGTCGATGCCGTAGGGGCAAAACACTGAACAGCGACGGCACTCCGAGCACTGGTGATAATAGTTGTACCAGTCGTCGAGCACCTCCTTGGTCAGATCCTTGGCGCCCACCAGCTTGGGGAACAGCTTGCCTGCCGTGGTGAAGTAGCGGCGATAGACCTGGCGCATCAGATCCTGACGGGCCACCGGCATATTCTTGGGGTCGGAGGTGCCCAGGTAGTAGTGGCACTTGTCGGTACAGGCGCCGCAATGCACACAGGCATCCAGGAACACCTTCAGCGAGCGGTACTTGCCCAGCAAGTCGCCCATTTTTTCGAGCGTGCGCTCTTTCCAGTCCTCGCCCAACTCATGCGGATATCCCATGAAGTCCTGAACCGGCTTGGGAGCAATGAAGGTTTTGGCGTGCGCCATGACGCCTTCCCGCAGCTTGGGAACTTCGATGTCGTCCTTGATTTCTGGAATATCAAATTCAGCAGCAGCCACTTGCGAGTCCTTTGTCCGTACTTATTGTTCGTTAATCGGGGTCAACGAATCAGTTTTTCTGATCAAGCCGAGCCGCCCATGCCGCCACATGACGATGCTCACGCGGGTTATCCGCCTGGTTACGTGTGGGGCTGAAGAACACACCCGGTGCGTGCAGCAACTTGCTGATCGGGAAAATAAGCATCAGCAGGGCAATCAGGGCAAGGTGAACCAGCAGAATCGGATCTTGCGGAACCGGCTGCACATCGAAGTACATCAGCCCCATGAAAAACTCTTTCAGCGCCACGATGTCGGTATGCGCGACAAAGGTCATCGTCATGCCGGACAGGCCAATTACAATCAGCAGCACCAGCATCAGATAGTCGGATGGCGTTGAAATGTAGCGCACCCGGTCAACCAGAAAACGGCGTGCCAGCAAACCGGCCAACCCGGCCACCATCATGATGCTGGCGTATTTGCCAAACGGCTGAACAATGTCGACCCAGAACCACACCGGCTCGGTGAAGTAGCGCAGGTGACGCGCCAACACCAGCAACAGACCGAAATGGAACATCCAGCCGAACACCCAGATCCATTTATTGGACTTGAACAGCGACTCAAACAATACGACTTCCTTCGCCATCCGGTACACCACGCCGGTTTGCGTCGTCGGCGCAGGCGTAGTCGGAATTTTCAGCGGCGCGGGAGTGCGGCTGTAGTCAAATATTTTGTAAGCCAAGCCGCCCACCAGCAACAAGGTTGCGATGTAGAACAACCCGGCATAAATCATCGTCAGCGTAGACAATCCCAACTCCTGAACGTGTTTTTGTGTTTGCAGATTGAACCAGACGCACTGCCTGTGCAATGCCATGGATGAATCTGGAAACAGGCCTCCTGGAGGCCCGAGTCAAAAGCGTCCCGGCCAATCAGCCGGGACGCCTCGAAGGTCAAAACCTTAGATACAGCCGGTCGGCTTGGGCAGGCCAGCGATCTTACAAGCCTGCTTGGCGGGGCCATAGGGGAACAACTCGTACAGATACTTGTTGTTGCCCTTTTCCGGTCCAAGCTTCTTGCCGATGGCCTTGGTCAGCACGCGAACAGCCGGTGCGATCTGGTATTCAGCGTAGTACTCGCGCAGGAAGTTGACCACTTCCCAGTGGCTGTCGGTCAACTCGACCTTTTCTTCGACGGCCATGTACTTGGCGATGTCTTCGTTCCACTGCGACAGATCGACCAGATAACCTTCTTCGTCGACTTCGTAATCCTTACCGGCGATATTCACCATGGGCATAGCAATACTCCTTTAATTAAAAGTTACAGCCAAGACTGACAGCTGTTGTGCTCTGCTACCAGATCCACAAAACCGCCGTAATCCACGACATTGACTCCGTCCAGCACGCGCCCGGCCATGCCGCGCGCCGCCAGATCAGGACCGAGTGCGTAAATCTTGAGGCCCGCAGCAGCTGCCTGGATTTTCGCCGCTGCCGTGCTGCCTTTCGTTGCCGCATAAACTGCGTCTTCGATCAGCAATACAGCAGAACCTTGAGTGGCCATGGCGAGGCAGCTTTCCAGCGAACCGCGCTCAGTGGCCGATTTATTCACAATGTGCAACATGTCTATCCCCTTAGAAGCTGATTACGACGTCTTGCTCAGCCATGAGATTGGCCATCTCACCGACGGAGAGCACCGTCACATCCACAATCAGGTCATCTTCGGTCAGACCGCGAGCATCCAACGACGGCTGGTCGACATACAGCTTCTCGATGTCGTATCCTTCCAGTGCGCGGTAAGTCTTCGAGAAATCCTTGATCTCGATCCCCTTGCTATCGACGCCCTTCACCAACTGATAAACACCGTCATCGGTGAACACCATGCTCACATCCTGATCGAAAGCAGCCGTAATCAGCACCACTTCCAGACCTTCCAGCGCGTACACGGTACCGTGCGGCGCCTTGCGGTTCAGGAACATGAATTTCTTGACGATGCCGGAGCCGTCATCCATTTCATCCATATCGCTCATCTCGCTAAATTCCAATATTTGGCAATCAATCGCCGAACGTCACGAGACGGTCGTACTGAATACCCATTTCAACCAGTTGACCCAGACCGGAAATCCGGAAACCCGGTGCCAGAATATCGTCGGTAATGCCGCGGCGCTGGGCAGCGGCCACACACACAACCAGATCAACGCCATGATCGGCAGCCAGTTTGGACCAGCGCGCAGAGACATTGCGATCATCCTGCGGCGGCGTCGCCAAACGCGTGGAATTATTCACGCCGTCATGGTAGAAAAAAACACGCGGGACCGTGTGACCTTTCTCGATCGCCGTACGGGCAAAGAGAAAAGCCGAATCGCTGGCCTGATGTGTGTAAGGCCCTTCGTTTACAAGAATACCGAATTGCATGGCTCGTTCAAACTCCGAAAAATCTCGTTATTCGCCGCCAGGCGTCGCTGCAACTCATGCCGCAGCGACGTTGGCAGCACCCCAAACGCGCTTAGAAGCGAATGTGCGCCGAAGCGTTCAGGTTGGCACGACCACCACGCCAGTTATCGATGTGATACTTGGTGAAGGGCAGACCGGTCTTCTCGAAGAATGCGGGCCAGCCAATACGGTCGATCCAGTCGATCATGCGCTCCCAAGGCTTGCCGTCTTCCTTGTAGGTGGCGAGGATCTTCTTGACCACCTCGCCCACTTCGGGCCAACGCGGTGCGTTGTTCGGCAGACCGGCAGCGACCAGTTTGTGGAAGGTCGGCTTGGAACGGGCGTTGGAGTTCTTGCCGCCCACCCAGATCGCAATCTTGGAGTGCTCGGGATCGTTGATCTGCATCGGCGGGCAGGGCGGGAAGCAGGCGCCGCAGCAAATGCACTTCTTCTCGTCAACTTCCAGCGAGGGCTTGCCGTTCACCAGAGCAGGACGGATCGCCGCAACCGGGCAGCGCGCCACAACCGAAGGACGCTCACACACGTTGGCGACCAGATCGTGGTTGATCTTCGGCGGCTTGGTGTGCTGAACGATGATGGCGATGTCGGCCTGGCCGCCGCAGTTGATTTCGCAGCAGGAAGTGGACAGCTTGACGCGGTTGGGCATCTCGCACTTGACGAAGTCGTCGTACAGCTCGTCCATCAGTGCCTTGACCACGCCGGAAGCGTCGGTGCCGGGGATGTCGCAGTGCAGCCAGCCCTGGGTGTGCGCAATCATGGACACCGAGTTGGCGGTACCGCCGATGGGATAGCCCTTGTCGTTCAGCGCCTTGATCAGCGGCTCGACTTTGGCACCATCAGCCACCATGTACTCGATGTTGGAACGCGCGGTAAACCGCACGAAACCGTCGCCGTACTGGTCAGCAATGTCAGCCAGTTCGCGAATGGTGTAATGATCCATTTGACGCGCTGTGCCGGCCTTGACCGTCCAGACTTCGTCGCCGGACTCAGCGCGGTGATATAGAACACCCGGCTTGGGATGGCTGTGGAAAGTCCACTTGCCATAGTTTTTCACCATCACGGGGTGCATGTAGGGCATCGGATCCGGTGCGCCGGATTCGATAGGCGGACGTAGTTCTGCCATGTTTTATCTCCAACTAATTAAATACACGAAGCTGATTAAGCCGCAGACCCGAACTCTCGCCAAGGCCTGCGGCAAGCAAATACTTAAGCAGCGGACGACTGCTTGTACTCGTTCCACTTCTCGACCTGCTCGTCCCAATCGTCGGCACGGAAGTAAGGGTTGGAACGCGGTTCTTTGATCATGTTGGGATCGACCGGGATGTCCAGACCTTCGAGGAAGTTGGTCAGGCCGATACGCTCGATCATCTCGCCGGTGCGCTCGTGCTCCAGCGCATTCTCAGCGAAGAAGTCGAGGATGTTGCGAGCCAGCTCGTTCAGCTTTTCGAAGTCGTCGTCGGACTCGAGCTTCATGAACGGGATCACCACGGTGCCCATGGATGCGCCGATCTTCAGCACGCCCTTGCCGCCCACCAGGATCGACACGCCCTTGTCGTTACCGGGCAGCAGGCCGCCGGGGATGACGTTGAGGCAATGCATGCAGCGCACGCAGTTCTTGTTGTCGATGCACAGGGTGTTGCCGTCGCCGAGACTGGCGGCGGACACGTGCTCGCTAGCCTTGAACTTGTCGGAAGAAACCAGGGTGATGGCCTTGGTCGGGCACTTGCTGATCACGTCATTGACGAGATCGTTCATGCCGTGAGCCTTGTAGTAGTCCTTAACCTGAGCTTCGTTGACGCGGATGTTGTCGCGCCAAGTGCCGATGGTGGCCATGTCGGAACGCTGAATGGCGTTGACGCAATCGTTCGGGCAGCCGGAGAACTTGAACTTGAACTTGTACGGCAGGGACGGGCGGTGCATGTCGTCCAAGTTGTTGTTGATGACGGTGCGCAGTGCTTTGGCTTCGTCATAGCAGGACATTTCGCAGCGGGCAGCGCCGACGCAGGACATCGAGGTGCGCAGCGCGGGGCCGGCGCCACCGAGGTCGAAGCCCATTTCATTGAAGGCGTCGAATGCGCCTTGCACGTCAGCGGTCTTGATGCCCTGGAACATGATGTCGCCGGACTGGCCGTGAAAGGCGATCAGGCCGGAGCCGCCGGTAGCCGACCAGACGTCGCACATCTTGCGCAGCAGATCGGAACTGTAGTGCATGCCAGCCGGCGGCTGGATGCGGAGAGTATGGAATTCAGCGGCTTCGGGGAACAGGGGCTGATGGTTCTCGTCCTTCAGTTCGGTGAAGCGCGGAATCACGCCGCCGCCGTAACCGAACACGCCAACCGTACCGCCCTTCCAGTAGCCAAACTTGGTCTTGTAGGAAGTTTCCAGCTGACCCATCAGGTCAACCATCATGTCGTTATCTTTTGCCAGGCGCTTCAAGCCGGTCACGAAGCTGGGCCACGGGCCGCTTTCGAGCTGGTCCAGATTGGGCGTATCAATCATTTGCTTTGCCATTTTTTCTCTCCTAGAAAATTTCGAAATGCCCGCTTGAGCCAACCGCCCAACGGTATCCCGGCATCGTATGGGCTAGTCAGCCGCCCCACCATCATTCTCATGGGTAAATCGCCTACTCCATTTGGGTAGGTTGACTCCTGCCCAAATGGAGTGAAGGGATTTCCCCAACGCGGTAATGCCCCGTCGAGGCAAAGAATGAGACATTACTGCCCCACGCATGCCCGCCACAAGAACCCATAAGAGTATTAAAATATTGTTGCGGACGCAAGCCCCTAACATGATCAAGGTTGAATAATCGCGTGGCGCCCTTATCTAGCCGTCAACTACAGAGCGAATTGATCACATTGCCGCAGCATCACCCGCTTATCCATATTGTTGACGCCATACAGACCGAGTTTCCATGCCCGAAATCACACCCCTAGATAAGATGCGGCTCCCTTTCGGGGGTCAGGAAATCGAGTTTCAGCACCTGGCCCATGAATCCGGCGGCGTGCCTTTCATGCGTATCCGCATCCGCGAGGGCAAGCGCTTCACCATTTTCGATGTTGACCCCGTCAGCGCACTGAAATGGGCCGATCTGATGCAGACGTGGGCCAGGGATCACGCCGGGGATGCGCCATGAACTGGGCAAGCTGGCCAGATGACAAGCCAGAAGAGTATGTGCCGCACATGATCGACCTGCAGTTTGATCTGGCCGGCACGACCATCCCGGCTGACAATGCGCTGCTGTTATCGAATGCGCTGACGCATCTGCTGCCGTGGCTGGGTGAGGATCCCGGCACCGGCATCCAGCATCTGAAGGGCGCGGAAACCAATAGCGGCGATGCGTCGCTCAACATCAACCGGCGCACCAAGTTATTCCTGCGGGTGCCCAAGGCGCGCGTGGATGACATGCAGCAACTGGTCGGGAAAACGCTCGACCTTGCGGGCCATGCCCTGCAGATCGGCAGTTTCAAGACCCGCGCATTCAGCCCGTTCGGCAATATATACGCCCATTTCGTTGACACGGGCGGCGCCACTGAAGAACAATTCGTGCAGGATGTGATGCGTGAACTGGATGGTCATTTCCAGATACGTTGCGGCTTTATCTGCGGCAAGCAGCAAACCCTGCAAAGCGCATCCGGGCCGTTGTATGGCTACAGCCTGATGCTGCACGATGTGCCCCCGCACAAGTCCCTGCAATTGCAGGACGAAGGCATGGGACGCAACCGCTTGTTAGGCTGCGGGATTTTCATCCCGCATAAATCCATAGCGCCGGTTGTGCCGGCGAGTCTTTAAACCCAACGCCGGCTGTTCCGGCGATTCTTTAGTTGACCAACCCGAAAGGAGTAAACATGTCTTATGTTGTGAATGGCGAAGAGCTCGAAACTGGCGAAGAGGACTTTCTGCTGGAAGCCAACTTCAGCGACGACGTCCCCCCGGTCATCGCCGCGGCTGAAAAAATCACCCTGACCGACGAGCACTGGACAGTCATCAACTTCATGCGCGACAAGTACAAGGAAGACGGCTCAACCCCCAACTTCCGCAACATGCTTGCCGAACTGGATGAACTGCACCCGGGCACCGACTGGAAGAAAAAGCTGTACGAGCTTTTCCCCAACCAGCCCGCACGCCAGTCGGCTCGCGTCGCCGGCCTGACCAAGCCCTACGGCAAGGGCGGCTACTGATTCCGGTAGAACGCACCCGTTGAGCGGGCAGCGTGGCGAACGTCACGCTGCCCGCTCCATTTGCAGACCCCTCTCACGGCCACCCCATGTTTTCCAACACCCTCATTACCACCGAAGATCTGGCTGCCCATCTGGACGACCCGAACTGGGTCATTCTGGACTGCCGCTTCACCCTCACCGATCCCGGGGCGGGGCGCCTGGCCTATGAGAAAGCACACATTCCGGGTGCGCGTTATGCGCACCTGGACGACGATCTTTCCGCTCCCGTCGGCGAAACCACGGGTCGGCACCCGCTGCCCGATCCGCACGCGCTGGCTGAAAAATTGTGCCAGTGGGGCGTCGGCGTCAACAAGCAGGTGGTGGTGTACGACGACAGTTACGGCGCCATGGCTGTCCGCCTGTGGTGGATGATGCGCTGGCTCGGCCACCCCGGCGTAGCCTTGCTCGATGGCGGCTATCCCAAATGGCTGCGCGAGAAACGCCCGGTCAACGCCGAACAGCCGACGCCGCACAGGGCCAGCTGCGCCTGCCTGCCGGAAGCCACCCAGATCGTGACGGCGGACGAGATCATGCAGGCGTCGCGCTCGGGCGAGCAACTCATCATCGATGCGCGCCCGGAGCGCCGCTTCACCGGCGAGTTCGAGCCGCTCGACCCGGTGGCCGGGCACGTGCCCGGCGCCATCAACTATCCATTCGATGAAAACCTCGACATGGACGGCACCTTCATGCCGCCCGAGGCGCTGCGCGAGAATTATCAGGCGCTGCTCAAGGGCAAACCGGCCTGGCACGTGCTGCACATGTGCGGTTCCGGCGTCACCGCCTGCCTCAACATCCTGGCGATGGAAATCGCCGGCCTCCCCGGTTCACGGCTTTACCCCGGCTCATGGAGCGAGTGGATCACCGATCCCGCCCGCCCCGTCGCCACGGGCGAATAAATTCCGGCTGTATTTAAAGAAGGAGAAAACCCATGGCCATGCCCATCCGTGTCAAAACCATCTGGTTCAAGAAAGACGGCGAACGCAGCGCCGAAGAAATCGCCTCGGCAGTTGCCACCACCACCTGGCGTGTTGCCGACAAGGCGATCGACAATCTGGGGCGCGAGAACTACGACATCATCACGCCCGAGCGGGGCTTCAAGCTGATTGCCGAATTCCTCGCTTTTCTGGCGCATTACTGCGACCGCATGGCGTATGCATCACTCTCGCCGGAACGCCGCACGGCCGTCCTGCAGGCGGTCAGCAACAAGCTCGGCGAAGTGATGGAGCAGAACGTGCGCGAAGTGGTCGGCAAAAACGATCCGCGCAACTACAAGCAGGAATTCATCGATTTCCTCAACCGCCGTTTCAACGATTACGCCGAATTCGAGTTCCCCGACGACGAAAAGGCCAGCTTCCCGGCGCTGCGCTTCCTCGGCCTGCAGATCCGCGACGAAATGGGCGACAGCGACAAGACCTGGATCATGGACCAGATCATGGACATCGAAATGCCCGAGATGATGGGCACGGTGCGCAAAAGCTTCAAGGGCTTGCTGTCCGATGCGCCGGTCAAGCGCGGCTTCGGCTCGCCCGACATGCTGCCGCCGGAATAATCACGCCCGGCTCCATGTCAGCAGCGCCCTCCCCCTTCGACCTGTCCAACGAAACCGGCTACCGTGCCTGGCGCGACGCCAGGCTCGCCGCCTATCCAAGGAGCGTCGATGAGCTGATCGTGCCGCTGGCCGACCCGCGCGCATTGACAGCGGCGGAAACCCGCGCGCTCGCCACCTGCTGCGCGCGTGCCAACATGGTGTTTTACCACGCGCCGCACCTGCCCGCGGCCGACAAATCGATACCCAAGCAGCTTGGACTGCAACTCGGCCTGACCCGGCTCGAAGGCAATTACCTCGCGGACGAGGACGGGCTATCCAGCATCACTCCGGCCGACGAAGAAGGCCAGGTTCGCGGCGAGTTCATTCCCTATACGCACAAACCGATCAACTGGCACACCGACGGCTACTACAACACGCTCGACCGCCGCATCCTCGGCATGACCCTGCACTGCGCGCAGGATGCCGAATCCGGCGGCGAAAATGCGCTGCTGGATCATGAAATCGCCTACATCCAGTTGCGCGACGCCAATCCCGATTACGTCACCGCGCTGATGCAGCCGGATGCGATGACCATTCCAGCACGCATGGACGAAGACAACATCGCCCGCGCCGAACAGTCCGGCCCGGTGTTCGCCGTCGATGCGGAACAGGGCTTCCTCACCATGCGCTACACCGCGCGCACCCGTTCGATCGTGTGGAAAAACGACGCCGTCACGCAGGCTGCGGTCAAAACCCTGGCCGAGATTCTCGCCCATTCCGAATACACGCTGACCGCGCGGATGACGCCCGGCATGGGTCTACTCTGCAACAACGTCCTGCACACCCGCAGCGCATTTTCCGATTCGCCCGGCCACCGCCGCCTGCTCTATCGCGGGCGCTATTACGACCGCCTCAGCTTCCCCGCGCACTCCGCTTAGCGGGAGCGGGTAAAATAGCGGTCTTATTTTTCGGCCACCCGCCGTCATGCAGCTTCTCACCCTCGGGGTCAATCATCACACTGCACCGCTCGCGATCCGCGAGCAGGTGGCGTTCGGCCCCGAAAAGCTGGTGCTGGCGCTGCACGAACTGACGCAGAGCCAGCGCGCGGCTGAAGCCGCCATCCTGTCGACCTGCAACCGCACCGAGCTGTATTGCAACACCTCGTCGCCCGAAGCCGTCACGCAGTGGCTGGCTGATTTCCACCATATCGAGCGCCGTGAACTCGCACCCTACCTGTACGCGCTGCCGCGTGAAAAGGCCGCGCAGCACGCGTTTCGCGTGGCGGCTGGGCTCGATTCGATGGTGCTGGGCGAGACGCAAATCCTCGGCCAGATGAAGAGCGCGGTTCAAGCCGCGGAGGAAGCCGGCACCCTCGGCCTGTTGCTGCACAAGCTGTTCCAGCGCACTTTTTCGGTCGCCAAGGACGTGCGCACCAGCACCGAAATCGGCGCCAATTCGGTGTCAATGGCTGCCGCCGCGGTACGCCTGGCCGAGCGCATTTTCCCCAGCATCAAGGATCAGGCCTGCCTGTTCATCGGCGCGGGCGAAATGATCGAGCTGTGCATCACCCATTTTGCCGCGCAGCATCCGCGCCGCATGACCGTGGCCAACCGCACCGCCGAGCGCGCGCGGCCGCTGGCCGAGCGCTTCAACGCCGGGGTGATCCCGCTCACCGACTTGCCCGACGAACTGCCGGCCTACGACATCATCATCACCTCCACCGCCAGCCCGTTGCCGATCCTCGGCAAAGGCATGCTGGAACGTGCGATCAAGCAGCGCCGCCACCGTCCGGTCTTCATCGTCGATCTGGCGGTGCCGCGCGACGTCGAAGCCGAAGTTGCCGACATGGACGACGTGTTTCTCTACAGCGTCGATGATCTGGGACAGGTGGTGCGCGAAGGCATGGACAACCGCGTCGCGCAGGTGGCGCAGGCCGAGGCGATCATCGAAACCAGCGTGGAAAATTTTGTGCACTGGATGGAAGGCCGCGAACTGGTGCCGGTGATCCGTGGCCTGCGCGACACCGCCGAGCGTCACCGCCGGCACGAAATCGAGAAGGCCGAAAAGGCCCTGGCACGTGGTGACGACCCGCGTGTGGTGCTCGAAGCGATGAGCCACGCGCTCTCCAATAAATTGCTGCATGCCCCCACCCACGCGCTCAACCACGCCAGCAGCGCCGAGCGCGACCAGTTCGTCCACCTGATCAGCCAACTCTACGGGCTGCACCACGAATGAAAGCCTCGTTGGCGGACAAGCTCGCTCGCGCCGACGAGCGACTGATCGAGCTTGACGCCTTGCTGTCGCAGCCGGAAATCGCGGGCGACATGGAGACCTACCGCAAGTTCACCCGTGAGCGCGCCGACCTCGATCCGGTGGTGGCGCTGTATCGCCAGTACCGGCAAGTCGAGGCCGACCAGAAGACCGCCAGCGAAATGCTCGCCGACCCGGATCTGCGCGAACTCGCCGAAGCCGAACTGGCCGAGGGCGCGGCCAAAATCGCGCAACTGGAAACCGATCTGCAAACCACGCTGCTGCCGCGCGACCCCAACGACGAACGCAACATCTTCCTGGAAATCCGTGCCGGCACCGGCGGCGACGAATCGGCGCTGTTTGCCGGCAACCTGCTGCGCATGTACACCCGCCACGCCGAGCGGCAGGGGTGGAAGGTCGAAGTGGTGTCGGAAAATCCCGGCGAAGTCGGCGGCTACAAGGAAGTGATCGTGCGCATCGTCGGCCACGGTGCGTATTCGCGGCTGAAATTCGAATCCGGCGGCCACCGCGTTCAGCGCGTGCCGGAAACCGAATCGCAGGGACGCATCCACACCTCCGCCTGCACCGTGGCGGTGATGCCGGAAGCCGACGAAGTCGGCGAAATCGACATCAACCCGGCGGATTTGCGCATCGACACCTATCGCGCATCGGGCGCCGGCGGCCAGCACATCAACAAGACCGACTCCGCGGTGCGCATCACCCACCTGCCGACCGGGCTGGTGGTCGAATGTCAGGACGACCGTTCGCAACACCGCAACCGCGCGCAGGCGATGAGCGTGCTGGCGGCGCGTCTGAAAGACCGCGAAATCCAGGCGCAGCATGCCCTGGAGGCCAGCACCCGCAAAAGCCTGGTCGGCAGCGGCGACCGCTCCGACCGCATCCGCACCTACAACTTCCCGCAGGGCCGCATCACCGACCACCGCATCAACCTCACGCTGTACAAGATCGACGCGATGATGGACGGCGACCTGACCGAGTTGCTCGATGCGCTGGCGGCCGAGCATCAGGCCGAACTGCTGGCGACGCTTTCTGGCGAGGGCTGACCAGTGAGGGGAAAGCAGGAAGCGGCGAACACCCCAAACGGGGGGATAGGCGGGGGGACGGCTACTGTCGCAGATCTGGTACACAAGGCCACCACGCGCATTGCTGCCACGCTGGGTCTGCAGAAGCGCGAAGCCAGGCTGGAAGCACGGATACTCGCTGCCCACGCCTGGCAGGTTGATGCCGCCTGGCTGATCGCGCATGACACCGACCCATTGACCAAGGTGCAGGTTGCCGCGCTTGAAGCCCGCCTGGCGCGGCGACTCGAAGGCCTGCCCATCGCCTACCTGGTCGGCACCCGCGAATTTTACGGCCGGCCTTTTCAGGTCTCCCCCGATGTCCTGATTCCACGCCCCGACACCGAATTGCTGGTCGAATTGGCGCTGGCGCGCATCCCGCCCGATCAGGTCGTGGAGGTGCTGGATCTGGGCACCGGCAGCGGCTGCATTGCCATCACCCTGGCGCTGGAGCGCCCGCTGGCGCGGGTCACGGCGGTGGATCGCTCGGCGGCGGCGCTGGCGATGGCGCGGCGCAATGCCGATAATCTCGACGCCCGTGTCGAATTTTTGACCAGCGACTGGTTCGCCGCGCTTGCCGGGCGACGCTTCGACCTCATAGTCAGCAACCCGCCCTACATCGCCGCCGCCGATCCCCATTTGACACGCGGCGACGTGCGCTTCGAACCCCTGACCGCGCTCGCCGCCGGCCACGATGGTCTGGACGACCTGCGGCGGCTAACCCACGCCGCCTGCGCCCACCTCCAACCCGGCGGCGCGTTGCTGCTGGAGCATGGTTACGACCAGGCGGAAGCCGTCGCGACTCTGTTGCGGATGAACGGCATTGATCGTCCCCAAAGTTGGGCTGACCTGGCAAACATCTTGCGCGTCAGCGGCGGCGAACTGTCGGAATAATTTACACTTCGGCGCTTTCGGGAGAGCGGCTTCGCCTGTGGTACAGCGTACAGTGGCCATTTCCAGCCAGTTCACTGTATATTGGCCTGATTCTTGCTGTTATTTACGGAACCAACTTACTACAAACGATTGCTGAGGCCTGCCATGTCTGACCACACACCGGAAAATCAGGACGCCCCGTCCGAAGGATCGAAAAACGACACCATCGACACGTCCCGACGCAAGCTGACCGGGACGGCTCTGGGTGCGGCCGCGGTGTTCACGCTGGCGAGTCGTCCGGTGTGGGCCAACCAGTGCACCATCTCGGGCATGATGTCGGGCAACCTGTCCGCGCCCAAGGGGCCAGCCTGCCAGGGCTGCACCCCCGGCTACTGGAAGCAGCCCCAGCATCTGGACTCCTGGATTGGCTACAAACCCACAGACAAATTCAATTCTGTTTTCGGCGTCACCCAGTATGTCAAACCCGATGGCACGCCCTACACCTTGCTGGAAGTATTGCAGCTGTTAAACGGCAGCGGCGATCCGATATCGACCAATCTGGGCTTCCATGCAGTCGCTGCATTGCTCAATGCGGCGAATTCGAGTGTGAATTTCGGCTACACCGCTGGCGAAATCATTACCCTGTTCCAAACCAATCTGGCCCCGAATAAATGCGCCGCCCTGAAAGACGCGTTCGCCATGTTGAATGAGCGCGGCTGCCCGCTGAATTGATGCAATGACGGCCGTTTCATCGCCCCAGCCACGTCTGCTGAAATACTGGGGAGATGAAGCAGTCGTCTACGATGCCGCGTCGGGCGACACCCACTACCTGAAGCCGCTCACACTGGCGTTGTATCAGGCCTGTCGCGACCACCCCGGTTACACCTCGGCCGAACTCGCTACCACGCTGGCAGCGCGACTCAAGGTCGCGGACACCCCGCAACTCCATGAACTGACCGAGGATACGCTCAACAGTCTGCGCAAAATCGGCCTGCTGGAATCCGCATGAAACTGCTGCAACTGCCTGCCGCCGAGTTGCGCCGACAACTGGCTGGCCCCGGCGTATGGATGCGCACCGGGCCGTTCTCGCTCAAACTGCAATCGCGCATCCCGTCCGTGGCGGAGGGACTCGCCCAACTTTACGGCCAGTTTGAGGTGCGCAGCACACACGAAGCCTTTGCCGACTTCCACGTCTCGGTGAACCCGCCTGCCAGCCTGCGGCGCTGGCTCCGCCCACAAGCTGCGTTCTCGTTTGACGGCATGCAGCCGTTCAAGCCGCTGCCGCGTGACCAGGCATTTCCGATGCTGGAATGGGGGCTCAACTGGTGTGTGTCGACCCAGGCGCATCACTACCTCATCATTCATGCCGCCGTCGTCGAGAAAAATGGCCTGGCGGCGATCCTCCCGGCCCCGCCGGGCTCCGGCAAAAGCACGCTGACTGCCGGGCTGGTGCTATCGGGCTGGCGCCTGCTGTCCGACGAACTCACCCTGATCGACCGCCAAACCGGCCTGATTCAGCCCTTGCCGCGCCCGGTCAGCCTGAAAAACCAGTCGATTGATGTCATCCGCCAATTTGATCCGGACGTCTACATCAACCGCCCCTCGCACGACACCATCAAAGGCACGGTGGCACACATGCGCCCGCCGCGTGAAAGCGTACTGCGACAACATGAAGCCGCGCGCCCCGGTTGGGTGATTTTTCCCAAATGGGTTGCCGGCTCGCCCACCACGCTCACCTCGCGCTCGCAGGCGCAAACCTTCATGTTTCTGGCACAAAACGCCTTCAACTACAGCCATCTTGGCGAGGATGGCTTTCGCGTCGGCACGGCTCTGGTTGACCAGAGCACCTGTTACGATTTTCATTACAGCCAGTTGCACGACGCCATCGCTGCATTCGACCGCCTCGCCGATAGCGCCCGCCCGCCTGAACCATGCTGATGCCCCGCGATTTGCTTGCTCGTACCCTGCGCACGCCTGACGCCGTCATCCATTTCTCGATGAGCGAATGGGACATCCTGGTGCGCCAGACGCGGGCAGCCGGGTTGCTGGCGCGTCTGGCGCACCGCTTTCGCCAGCATGGACTGACTGCCACGATACCGCTAGCCGCACGCTGGCATTTCGACGCCGCCGAAACACTGGCTCAAAAACAGCACACCGCCGTGCACTGGGAACTGCAACAACTGCGTGCCGCGCTGGCCGACCTCGACTGCCCGCTGATCGTGCTCAAAGGCGCGGCTTACGTCGCCGCCAGGCTGCCTGCCGCAGAAGGGCGGCTGTTTAACGATATCGACATTCTGGTGCCGCGCGAGCGACTGCCGCAGGCCGAGTCCTCGCTTATGCTGGCCGGCTGGCATGCTCTCAATCTGTCGCAGTACGACAAGCGCTACTACCGCCGCTGGATGCACGAACTCCCACCGATGCGGCACATCCAGCGCGACACGGTGGTCGACGTGCATCACGCGATCCTGCCCGACACTGCACGCTACCATCCGGATTCCGCCAAGCTGCGCAGCCGCGCCGTAGCGGTAGCAGGGTTGCCCGGCGTTTATGTGCTGGCGGCAGAAGACCGCATCCTGCATTCCGCCACCCATTTATTCCATGATGGCGAATTGCCGCATGGCTTGCGCGACCTCACCGACCTCGACCTGCTGCTGCGTGATGCCGCAGAGGAACCCGGTTTCTGGCTCCGCCTGACGGCGCGTGCAGACGAACTGCAACTCGGACGCTCGCTGTTTTATGCCCTGCGTTATCTGCGTCATTTTCTCGATACGCCGATTCCCGACAGCGTGATAGCCAGCCTGAGCAGCATCGCACCCAATCGTGCCACGCTCGCCCTGATGGACAGCATCTTCACCCGCGTGCTCGCACCTGCGCACGCCAGCTGTGAAGACGCCTTCACCCCCGCCGCCCGCCTCGCCGCCTTCGTGCGCGCGCACTGGCTGCGCATGCCCGCACACCTGCTGATTCCGCATCTGCTGCACAAGGCCTTTATCAGCCCCTACCTCGACACCCCCAAGGCGGCTTGACGCAAACCGCGTCGCGCGTATAATTGTTGAGCAATCCACTCAAGTATTAATCAGGAGCCTACGATGACCCCACTCGATCGCATCCGTGACCAAGTCACCACCAACAACGTCGTGCTGTACATGAAAGGCACGCCGCAGTTTCCGCAGTGCGGCTTTTCCTCGCGCGCGGCGCAAGTGCTGCAAGCCTGCGGCGTGCAGGATTTTCTGGCGGTGAACGTGCTGGCCGACCCGGAAATTTTTGAAAATCTGAAGTACTACGCCAACTGGCCGACTTTCCCCCAGCTGTACGTGAAGGGTGAGTTGATCGGCGGCTGCGACATCATGGTCGAGATGTACCAGAAGGGTGAAATCCAGAAGGTACTGGAAGAAGCCCAAGCAGCCTGAGCAACTCCGCCCCACAAAAAAGCCGACAAAGTGTCGGCTTTTTTGCATCCCATCAGCCGCACCCGCGGACTATCACTTGGAATCATCCGCCTCGGCATCGCCATCCATCCCCAACTCGTGGATTTTACGCGTCAGCGTGTTGCGCCCCCAGCCAAGCAGGTGCGCAGCTTCGATGCGGCGCCCGCCGGTGTGGCGCAATGCCACTTCAATCAGGGTTCTTTCGTAGGCCTGGGTCAGTTCATCCAGTATCGCCGTTTCACCGCGCGCCAGACGCGCGCTCGCCTCGGCGGCCAGGCCATGCAGCCAGTCTCCCGTGGTGGGCTCGACGCTTCCCTGCATCAAATCGGCTGGCAGGTCGCTCACTTCAACGACCTGGCCGGGCGCCATCACGGTCAGGTAATGGCAGACGTTTTCCAGCTGCCGCACGTTGCCGCTCCACGACAAATTAATCAGGGTCTTCAACGCCGCGTCGGACACGCCCTTGGCGTCCATTCCCAGGTCACGCGCACTTTTCTGCATGAAGTGCCGCACCAATAGCGGAATATCTTCGCGCCGTTCACGTAGCGCGGGCAGGCGCAGCCGAATGACATTCAGGCGGTGAAACAGGTCTTCGCGGAACAGGCCTTCGCGCACCCGCACTTCCAGATCCTGATGCGTGGCGGCAATCACCCGCACGTTGACCTTGATCGGTGAATGCCCGCCGACGCGGTAAAACTGGCCGTCGGCCAACACGCGCAGCAGACGGGTTTGCAGTTCGGCCGGCATGTCGCCAATTTCGTCCAGAAACAAGGTGCCGCCGTCGGCCTGCTCGAAACGCCCACGCCGCTGGGTTGCCGCGCCGGTGAAGGCACCGCGCTCATGGCCGAACAGTTCGGATTCGAGCAAGTCGCGGGGAATGGCGGCGGTGTTGAGCGCAATGAACGGCCCACCGGCGCGTGGACTGTGGCGGTGCAAGGCACGCGCCACCAGTTCCTTGCCGCTACCCGATTCGCCGGTAATCAGCACGGTGGCGTGCGACTGCGCCAGTCGCCCGATGGCGCGGAAAACCTCCTGCATGGCGGGCGCCTGTCCGAGAATTTCCGGCACCGGCTCATCGCTGCTGGCGAGTACATCGCGGCTGGCATTTTCTGCCAGCGCGCGCCGCACCAGTTCGAGCGCCTGATCGACATCGAACGGCTTGGGCAGGTATTCAAACGCACCGCCCTGAAATGCTGCCACCGCGCTTTCGAGATCGGAATACGCCGTCATGATGATGACCGGCACTTTGGGCAACTGCTCTTTCAGCGCTTGCAGCAGTTCCAGGCCGGAAACCCCCGGCATGCGGATATCGGACAGCACGACGGCGGGCTGGCTACGTTCCAGTTCACGCAACGCATCGCTGGCCGAGTTGAAAACCATGCACGGAATATCCTCGCGCTGCATGGCTTTTTCGAGCACCCAGCGAATCGAGCGGTCGTCGTCAATAATCCAGACACAAGTGGGTTTTGCCATGATGTTAGTTGGGAAGCGGAAGAAAAATCGAAAATACGGTATGGCCGGGGTGGCTTTCACAGTCGATGGTGCCGTGGTTCTGCGCGATCAGGGTCTGCGCCACCGCCAGCCCCAATCCGCTGCCCCCCTCGCGTCCGGACACCAGCGGATAAAAAATCTGCCCCTGGAGTTCGTCGGGAATGCCGGGGCCGTCATCGACAATCTCGACCCGCAGTCCCAGTTGGTTGCGCCGGCTTTCCAGCGTGCTCTGTCGTGCCACCCGGGTTTTGAAGATGATCAGCCCCCGCCCATGCATCGCCTGCACGGCATTGCGTGCGATGTTGAGCGTGGCTTGAATAAGCTGTTCGGCATCGGCGCTGATTTCCGGCAGACTGATGTCGTAATCGCGCCGCAACGTCACGCTCGGCGTCTCGGCCAATACCAGACTACGCACCCGTTCCAGCACTTCATGGATGTTCACCGCACCAAAACGAGGCGTGCGGTGCGGTGTCAGCAAACGCTCCAGCAGCGACTGCAGGCGGTCGGATTCCTTGATGATGACCTGGGTGTACTCACGCAGGCTTTCGCGCGGCAATTCATGTTCCAGCAATTGTGCCGCGCCACGGATGCCGCCAAGCGGATTCTTGATCTCGTGCGCCAGGTTGCGCAGCAGTTCACGATTGGCTTCCTGCTGCAGACGCGCCTGTTCCAGCCGGGCGATACGCAGATGCGGATCGACCGCGCGCATCTCGATCAACATGGCGTGCGCTGGCCGCTCCAGCGGGGTAATGCTGCATCCCACGCGGATCGGCGGATGACCGTGCACCGCCACATCGATCTCGTATTCGATAACCGTTTCCTGCTGCGCGCGCGCGGTCTGAATCGCCGTCAACAGTTCGAGGCTGCGATCAAACGTCTGTTCGGCCGTGCTGCCGACCAGCAGCACACCCGACACTCCGAGCAAGGTTTCGGTTGCCGGATTGACGTACAGAATGCGGTCAGCGGCATCCAGCACCATCGCACCGGTCGACAGGCAATCGAGTCCAGAAAATTCGCGGGGGGGAAGCGGCATCGTGCTCATGCATTGAATGAAAGCACTGATTGTGCCAGCGTACTCGCTCGCCTGCCTGGCCGCCGCGACCTGTCCTTTGGTTCAGGGCCTCTGCAGGGACCGCACGCCTGACGCGTGGAACAGGAAACAGCAGGCCGAGCGTTACTTCAGGTTCGCCAGTTCACGCTGGATGGAAACCACGTTCTGATCATGCTGCTGCACGCTATCGCGCAGCGATTTAACCCGATTCAGATAGCTGGAATCGGTCGCGCGCTCGCCCGGTGCAAGCCGCTCCCCCAGCGTCAACTGACGGCGTGCTTCAGCGGCATTCTTGCGCTCGCCGCTGATTTCATCCTGCAACACCTGGCGGCGAATATCGTCACGGCGCTTCTGCGTACCCGCGTCGATGCGCGGGAAGTCCGCCGGGCTGGGGTTGGCGGACGCGCGCCTGGAGGCCTTGCTGCCTGACGGCAGCGGTGCAGGCGCGCCCGGAATATCGATTCGCCTGGCGCCTTTTTTGTACACATCGGTGAACGTGACGTTGCCATTTTCATCGACGTATTTGTAGATTTCCGCCTGCACGGGCGTAACCAGGAACAGGCACAACAGGAAGGAAAAACCAAGGTTTTGCATAAGGTCGAGTGTAGCGTACCCGTTCATTTACGACTAAAAACGGGCCGGCTTGAACCCTTGGGACAGGCATGAAAAAGGGCGGCCGAAGCCGCCCTTTTCAGCACGCACGCTGCGCTTACAGCGAGTAGTACATTGCAAATTCGACCGGGTGGGTCGTCATGCGGTACTTGGTGACTTCCTGCATCTTGAGTTCGATGTAAGCGTCGATCATGTCGTTGGTAAACACGCCGCCACGGGTAAGGAACTCGCGATCCTTGTCGAGTTCTTCCAGCGCCATTTCCAGGCTGTGGCAAACCTTCGGGATCTTCGCGTCTTCTTCCGGCGGCAGGTCGTACAGATCCTTGTCCGACGGATCGCCGGGGTGAATCTTGTTCTGGATGCCGTCGAGGCCGGCCATCATCAGCGCGGCGAAGCACAGGTACGGGTTGGCGGTCGGATCGGGAAAGCGGGTTTCGATGCGGCGCGCCTTCTCGCTGGCGGCGATCGGAATGCGGATCGAAGCCGAGCGGTTGCGGGCCGAGTAGGCCAGCATCACGGGGGCTTCGAAGCCGGGGACCAGACGCTTGTAGGAGTTGGTCGACGGGTTGGTGATCGCGTTGAGCGCCTTGGCGTGCTTGATGATGCCGCCGATGTAATGGATACACATCTCGGACAGGCCGGCGTAGCCGTTGCCAGCAAACAGGTTCTTGCCGTCTTTCCACAGCGACTGGTGAACGTGCATGCCGGAACCGTTGTCGCCGACGATGGGCTTGGGCATGAAGGTTGCGGTTTTGCCGTAGGCGTGAGCAACGTTCTGCACGATGTATTTCAGCATCTGCGTCCAGTCGGCGCGCTTGGTCAGCGTGCTGAACACGGTACCGATTTCACACTGGCCGGCGGTCGCCACTTCGTGGTGGAACACTTCGACCGGGATGCCGGCCTCTTCCAGCGCCAGCACCATGGCGGCACGGATGTCCTGCAGGCTGTCGACCGGCGGCACCGGGAAATAACCGCCTTTGACGCCGGGCCGGTGACCCGTGTTGCCGTTCTCGAATTTCTCGGCGGACGACCAGGACGCTTCCTCGGAATTGATTTTCACACCGCAGCCCGACATGTCATCGTGCCAGGTGATGGAATCAAAAATGAAGAACTCAGGTTCGGGGCCGAAGTAGGCGGTGTCGGCGATGCCGGTGGACTTGAGGTAGGCCTCGGCGCGCTTGGCGACCGACCGCGGATCGCGCTCGTAGCCCTTGCCATCCGACGGCTCGATCACGTCGCAGGTCAGGATCAGGGTGGACTCGTCGAAGAAGGGATCGATCCAGGCCGAATCCGGATCGGCGGAGAGCAGCATGTCGGAGGCTTGAATGCCCTTCCAGCCGGCGATCGACGAGCCGTCAAAGGGATGGCCGTTTTCGAACCACTCGGCGTCCACGATGCGGGCAGGAATCGACACGTGCTGTTCCTTGCCGCGGGTATCGGTAAAGCGCAGGTCAACGAATTTGACTTCGTTATCCTGGATCATTTTCATCACATCGGCCACGGCCATACTGAATCTCCTCAAGCTGAAATTAGGTTGAACGACACATCATTAGAATGACGCACGGACTGTCAAGCAGCAGAAACCGTGCCATGCTGTTAAACATCAGCTTGCCATTGTGCCACAAGGGCGGCCCGCCTTGGCAAGCATGCCATCACCCCAGGAAACGCACCATTTTGTCTCGTTCAACCCATTATTTGCACAGTTTTGGTGCAAATTGAAACCGGCCGCGCCGTGCATATACTGAGAGCAAACTACATGAGGCGAATGTCATGGGACGCATCACCGAATTGCTCAACACCGCCCACAGCCGCAGCCAGGAACATGCTTGGCCCTATATCGGCGCATTGCTGCCGCATGAAGCATACGAATTGTTGCAACTGGCGCCGGGCGCACGCCTGATTGATGTGCGTTCGCGTGCCGAGCTGGAATTGACCGGCACCCTGCCCGGCGCCGTGCATGTGGAGTGGCAATCCTGGCCTGGCTGGGTCAGCAACCCGCATTTTTCCGCCCAGCTGATGCAGGCGATCGACCCGGAATCCCTGCTGTTTTTCATCTGCCGCAGTGGTCAACGCTCACACCGCGCCGCCATGGCCAGCACTGCGGCAGG